>NZ_CP022529.1:4370000-4691509 GCF_002237595.1 Labrenzia sp. VG12 | reverse complement strand
CGTTCACGACACCTTCCGGCGCCGCCTCCAGCCGGAAGGCGGCGGCCATCAGCGCTTTGGTGTAATCGGTCTGCGGAGCGTCAAAAATCTGCTCCGCAGGCCCCTGCTCCACCACCTTGCCCTGACGCATGACAACGACCTCGTTGGCAAGGGCCCGAACGACCTTCAGGTCGTGCGAGATGAACAGATAGGCCAGTCCGTGCGCCTTCTGCAGGTCGCGCAGGAGATCGACCACCTGGGCCTGGACGCTCATGTCCAGTGCCGAGGTCGGTTCGTCCAGCATGACGAATTTCGGCTCCAGTACCATGGCCCTGGCAATGGATATCCGCTGTCGCTGACCGCCGGAAAACTCGTGCGGGTAACGATGACGGGTCGAGGCATCGAGCCCGACTTCCTCCAGAGCCTTGGCGACCTTGCGGTCGCGCTCTTCGGAGGAGATACCGGGGAAATGCACCTGCAGGCCTTCGCCGACGATATCAGACACGGACATGCGCGGGCTGAGTGCGCCGAAGGGGTCCTGGAAGACAATCTGCATGTCCCGCCGGAGCGGCCGCATCTCCTTCCAGGAATTCCCCTGGATCTCCTTGCCGTCAAAGGCGATCCGTCCCGTTGAGGAGATCATGCGCAGGATCGCCAGGCCGAGCGTCGTCTTGCCCGATCCGCTTTCGCCAACGATGCCGAGAGTTTGCCCCTCCCGCACTTCAACGTCGATGCCGTCGACCGCCTTGATGTGGTCGACGGTGCGACGCAGGAGGCCGCGCTTGACCGGGAACCAGACCTTCAGATCGTCCGCCTGCACAACGATCGGCTTTTCCTTGTCGGTTGCCGGCGGCGTGCCCTTCGGCTCTGCGGCCAGAAGATGTTTGGTATAGGCATGCTGCGGCCGCTCGAAAATCTCCGCCACGGGGCCCTGCTCGACGATCTTGCCGTCGGTCATGACACAGACCCGGTCGGCGAATTTGCGCACAATGCCGAGATCGTGGGTGATGAACAGCATGGCCATGCCCTGCTGTTTCTGCAGCACCTTCAACAGTTCCAGGATCTGGGCCTGCACGGTCACGTCCAGGGCGGTGGTCGGCTCGTCGGCAATCAACAGGTCAGGCTGGTTGGCCAGCGCCATGGCAATCATCACCCGCTGCCGCTGCCCTCCGGAGAGCTGGTGCGGATAGGACTTCAGCCGTTTTTCCGGATCGCGAATGCCAACCTGGTTGAGCAGTTCCAGAACGCGCTCCCGCGCCTGGCTCTCACCCATGCCGCGGTGGATCGTCAGGATTTCGGAGATCTGCTTTTCCACCACATGGAGCGGGTTCAGCGAGGTCATCGGTTCCTGGAAAATCATCGACACGTCGTTGCCGCGCACCTTGCGCATCTCGTTGTCGCTGACGGTGAGCAGGTCCTTGCCGTTCATCAGGATCCGGCCGGACGGATGCGAGGCAGCCGGATAGGGCAGCAATTTGAGAACCGACAGCGCGGATACCGACTTGCCGGAACCACTTTCACCGACAAGGGCAACGGTTTCGCCCTTGTTGATCTCGAAGGAGATCCGGTCGACGGCCAGGTTCTTCTTGTCACCCTGGGCAAAGGCCACGGACAGGTCCTGGACGGAAAGGAGAGGGTCTTTTGTCATGTTGTTGTCCTCACCCAAGGCTCTTGCGTGGATCAAAGGCATCCCGCACGGCTTCGCCGATGAAGATCAGCAGGCTGAGCATCAGCGAGATCACGACAAAGCCGGTAATGCCAAGCCAGGGGGCCTGAAGATTGTTCTTGCCCTGGGCGAGCAGCTCTCCGAGAGACGCAGAGCCCGGCGGCAATCCGAAGCCCAGGAAGTCCAGCGCCGTCAGGGTCGAGATCGAACCATTCAGGATGAAGGGCATGAAGGTCAGCGTTGCCACCATGGCATTGGGCAAAAGATGGCGCCACATGATCACCTTGTTGGAAACACCCAGCGCCCTTGCGGCGGAGATATACTCAAAGTTCCTGCCGCGCAGGAATTCCGCGCGCACGACCCCGACCAGGGACACCCAGGAAAAGGCCAGCAGGATCGAGAACAGCGTCCAGAACCCGGGCACCAGGAACGAGGACACGATCAGGATCAGGTAGAGCGTTGGAACGGCTGTCCAGATTTCGATGAAACGCTGGAACAGGAGATCGGTCCAGCCACCATAGTAACCCTGCACCGCGCCGGCGGCGATGCCGATCACGGAGGACGCCAGTGTCAGGGCAAGACCAAACAGGACGGAAATGCGGAAGCCGTAGAGCAGCCGGGCAAAGACATCGCGGGCCTGGTCGTCTGTGCCGAGCCAGTTCCAGTTGCCCATGATGCAGCCCGGATCGTTGGCCCCTTCCGGATAGCGCACGCAGCGTTCCTCCTTGGAAAGCATCCAGGACGGTTGCGAGGGCACCGGCGTCGGCGGGTTCAGGTTGCGGGACGTGTAGGAATATCGGACCGGCGGCCAGAGCATCCAGCCATGTTCGTTGATTTCCTCCCGAATGAAGGAATCCTTGTAGTTGGTCACGGCCAGGAAACCGCCAAACTTTTCCTCCGGGTAGTCGACCAGGACCGGCAACAGAAGCTCGCCCTTGTAGGACACCAGGATCGGCCGGTCATTGGCGATGAATTCAGCGAACATGGCCAGCACGAACAGGACCAGGAAGATCCAGAGCGACCAGTAGCCACGCCTGTTGGCCTTGAAGTTGGCGAGACGGCGCTGGTTGATGGGCGACAGGCGCATTTTCTTCGGCGGTGGCGCCGTTTCCTCCGGAAGCGGGTTGAGCAGGTCGTATCCGGCCGCTTCCATGTCTTTGCTCAGTCGGGAATCCATTGTCTCAGACCTCCCGGCTTTCGAAATCGATCCTGGGATCGATCCAGGTGTAGGTCAGATCGGATATCAGGCTGACCAGCAGGCCCATAAGCCCGAAGATGTAGACGGTCGCGAAGACCACCGCATAGTCCCGGTTGATCACCGATTCAAAGCCGAGCAGACCAAGGCCGTCGAGCGAGAAAATCGTCTCGATCAGCAATGCACCGGCGAAGAAGGAGGAGATGAAGGCGCCCGGAAAGCCGGCCACAACGATCAGCATGGCATTGCGGAAGACGTGACCATAAAGCACCTGTCGCTCGTTCAGGCCCTTGGCCCTGGCCGTAATGACATATTGCTTCCGGATCTCGTCCAGGAACGAGTTTTTCGTCAGCAGTGTCGTGGTGGCGAAGGCGGAAAGCACCATGGCCGTCAGGGGCAGGGTCATGTGCCAGAAATAGTCGGCAATCCGGGCCGGCCAGGAAAGTTCCTCCCAGTTGTCGGAGACGAGGCCGCGCAAGGGGAAGATGTCCCAGAAGGAGCCACCGGCAAAAAGAACGATCAGCAGCACCGCGAACAGGAACCCGGGGATGGCATAGGCGACCACGATCACGCCGGAGGTCCAGACATCAAACCGGGAGCCGTCGGACACCGCCTTGCGGATCCCGAGCGGGATCGACACCACGTAGGAAATCAGTGTCATCCAGAGGCCGAGTGAAATCGAGACCGGCAGCTTCTCCTTGATCAGATCGATGATCTTGATGTCCCTGAAGTAACTCTCGCCGAAGTCGAAACGGGCATAGTCGCCCAGCATCTTCAGGAACCGTTCCAGCGGTGGCTTGTCAAAGCCGAACTGGGCTTCCAGCTCCTTGATGAATTCCGGGTCGAGGCCCTGGGCGCCGCGATACTTGGAGGTGACGCTGTCCGCCGACGCCGCGCCGCTGCCGCCAGAGGCATCGTTGCCGGCCCCCAGCATGTCGCCGCCGCCACCGCTGATCCGTGACGTTGCAGAAACATCCGTTCCCTGCAGCTGCGCGATCACGCGCTCCACCGGTCCGCCAGGGGCAAATTGGATGATGACGAAATTGATGGCCATGATCCCGACCAGGGTCGGTATCATCAGCAGCAAGCGGCGAAGAATATAGGCGCCCATGGAGTTCGTGCATTCCCTTTATTGTCTGGCCTTCTGTTGCGGGCCGAAGGTGTCGCTTTTGGGACCGTCGCGGTTCAAGTTAGCCGGCTTTACCGAGTTTTTCCGCCTTTTCGGCTTCTATCCACCAGAGTTCCTCGACGGGGAAGAAATAGCGCGGCGTTTCCTGCGGGTAGCCATAGACATCCCACAGGGCAACCGTATGGATGCTCTTGTACCATTGCGGGATCCAGTAATAGCCGGCCCGCAGCACCCGATCGAGCGCCCGCGCGGCGGTGTTCATTTCCTCGCGCGTTTCCGCCGCAATCGCCTTGTCGATCAGGGCATCGACCACGGGACTGGAAATGCCCGCCGTGTTGTAGGTGCCGGGTGTCGCCGCCGCCTTCGAGCCCCACATTTCCCGGATCGTGTCCGACAGGGTCGGCGACAGGGAATAGCGGCGACTGGCAATGTCGAAGTCATAGTCATTGAGGCGCGACTGGTACTGGGCCGGGTCGACAATGCGCAGGCTGGCCTGAATGCCGAGCCGTTCCAGGTTCTTGATCAGGGGATTGACGATCCGCTCGAACGCGACCGTGTTGTTCAAAAACTCGATGACCAGCGGCTTGCCGTCCGGACCGACCAGTCCGGCCCCCTCGCGCTTGTAACCGGCAGCCGTCAGCAGCTCATTGGCCTTGCGCAACAAGTTCCGGTCATTGCCGGATCCGTCGCTGACAGGCGGTATGATCGCCTCGCCAAAGACGGCTTCCGGCAGGTCTTCGCGGAACGGTTCCAGAAGCGCCAGCTCCGCCACGGAGGGCGTGCCTTCCGCCTTCATGTCCGAGTTTTCAAAGAAGGAGGCGGTGCGCTCGTAAAGACCGTAGAACAGCGTCTTGTTGGACCATTCGAAATCGAAGGCGTACCCAAGAGCTTCGCGGACCCGCGGATCCTTGAACTTGTCCCGGCGCGTGTTGATGAACCAGCCCTGGGCGCCCGAGGGGCGTCCGTCCGGAAACTCCCGGCGTACGACACGGCCATCTTCCACCGCCGGGAAGTTGTACTCCGTCGCCCAGTTCTTGGAAGTGAATTCCTCCCGGTAAAAGACATCGCCCTTCTTGAAGGCTTCAAAGGCGATCTGGCGCTCACGGAAGAACTCCACCCGCACAGATGCGAAGTTGAACCGTCCCCTGGCGACGGCGAGGTCCTTTGCCCAGTAGTTCTCCACACGGTGATATTCGACATAGCGACCGATGGCGTGTTTTCCAACCTTGTAGGGGCCGGAGGACAGCGGCGGGGTCAGCGTGGATTGCTTGAAGTCGTAGGCGGTGTAATAGCGCTTGGAGAAGATCGGATAACCGGCTGCAACGGCAAGCGGGAAATTGCGGGCCTGGGTCCCATCAAAATGCAGCGCAACACGGTATTCTCCGAGCACCACCACGTCTTTCAGGACAGCCAGTGGCTGGCTCAGCAGCGGGTGACCGTCCGCCTTGAGCAGCAGGATGGAGAAAGCGACATCTTCCGCCGTCAGCTTGGAGCCGTCGTGAAACCGGGCCTCCGGCCGCAGATTGAAGGTGAAGACATTGCCATCTTCCGAAACCTCGACGGTCTCGGCAACAAGACCGTAAACCGCATCGGCCTCGTCCCAGGCGCGCACCATCAGCGTGTCGAAACACAATTCCATGCGCGGCGGCGCGTCGCCCTTCAATATGAAGGAATTGAAGGTGTTGTAGGTCTGGACGTTCTGATTGAAGTACCAGTAAGGCGCCTGGAAGGAGAATGTGCCGCCCTTGGGCGCCTCCGGATTGACGTAGTCGAAATGCGAAAAATCCGGAGCGTATTTCAGATCGCCGAAGACCGACAGACCGTGGCGTGCATCCGGAGCCTCCTGGGCAAAAGCGGGACGCGGCAGCCCGGGAACGGATGCGGCAAGTGCTGCCGCTCCACTCAGCTTCAGGACCTGCCTGCGGGAGGGCGACACGCGCTTGCTCATTTGATCGCCTCCGTTGCAGCGGCCTTGTCGGCGTCATACCACCAGATTGTCGGGAACCCGGTGCTGTATTCCGGCATCTTTTCCGGATGGCCGAAGCGGTTCCAGCGCGCCGTGCGCGTCTCGTCGACATAGAATTGCGGCACCACATAATGGTTCCACAGAAGCACCCGGTCGAGCGCATGGGTGGCCGCGACAAGCGTCTCGCGATCTTCGGCAAAGATCACCTTGTCGATCAGCTTGTCGATGGCCGGGTTCTTGATGCCGGCATAATTGGCGGAGCTGGCATTGTCGGCCGATTCAGAGCCCCAGTATTCGCGTTGTTCATTGCCCGGAGACAGGCTTTGTCCAATGGCAAGCACCGTCGTATCGAAATCCCTGCTGCGGATCCGGTTGATGAATTGCGAGGTATCGACCAGGCGCAGAACGGGCTTGATGCCGATGGCTTCCAGGTTCTTGGAATAGGGCAGCAAGGTCCGTTCGCTGGCCTTGTCCCGGTAGAGAAATTCAATCGTGAACTGTTCGCCGGTCTTCGGATCGATCATCTTGCGATCCTTCAGCTCGAAGCCCGCCTGACGCAGCAGTTTCACCGCCTCGCGCAGGTTGGCCCGCACATTTTCCGGCGAACCGCCGATCGGATTGGTGTATTCCTCGGTGAAGACTTCCGGCGGCACGAGGTCACGCACTTCCTCCAGGATTTCCAATTCCTTGCCCTCTGGCAAACCGGACGAAGCCAGTTCGGTGCCCGAGAAGTAGGAGTTCACGCGTTTCAGGAGATTGGCCGAAACGATCTCGTTGGTGGTTTCGAAATCATAGGCATAGTTCAAGGCGCGGCGGACCAGGGGGTCCTGGAACTTGTCGCGCCGCAGATTCAAGAAGAAGCCCTGCATCACTCCGCGTGACCGGTCCGGGAAGATTTCCTTGACCACCCGGCCATCTTTAACAGCCGGGAAATTGTACCGTTTGGCCCACTGGCTCGAGCTTCGCTCCACATGAAAGTCGTATTGATCCCCCTTGAAGGCCTCGAACTGGACGGCGTCATCCAGGAAGGACACATAGCGGATTTCATCGATGTTGTTGGTGCCGACCCGGATCGGCAGATCCTTGCCCCAGTAGTCCTCGACCCGCTCGTAAACGACCTGGCGGTTGGGGGAAAAACTCTTGAGACGGTACGGCCCGGACCCAAGTGGAGGTTCGAGCGTCGTGCTGGAGATGTCGCGCGGCTTGCCGGCCTCGTCCGTGCCTTCCCACCAGTGTTTCGGCAGGATCAGCAATTGCCCCATGATCTTGGGCAGCTCCCGGTTGCCACTGACGTCAAAGGTGAAACGGACGGTCCGGTCACCGACAATCTCGCTTTTGACGACATTCTGGAAATAGAACTTGCGTTGCGGATCGAGTTCGATCGATTTTTCAAACGACCAGATCACGTCTTCAGCGGTGACGGGCTTGCCGTCATGCCATTTGGCATCCGGGTTCAACCGGTACTCCACCCAAGAATAGTCTTCCGGATAACGTAAGCCATCGGCGAGCACACCATAGGCCGCACTGATGGTTTCTTCATCCAGCGACGCTTCCATGAGGCTCTCATAGATCAGGTCGATGCCCGGTGCCCTGCTGCCTTTCGGCGGCAGGAAGTTGAAGGTGTCGAACCCACCGCTGCTTGCGAGGCGGACGGAACCGCCCTTCGGGGCTGCCGGGTTCACATAGTCGAAATGTTCGACGTCAGGGCCGTATTTGGGTGTTCCGTTCAGCGCGGAGGCGTGTTGCCATTCAGGCTCCTCGGCCTGAACCGGAGCGAGGGCCGCTCCCGTCGTCGACACAAGACCTGCCAGCAGGAGGCCGGCTGTCGCCTGCCTGCAAAAACGCCATGTGAACACCATCGGCTTCTCCGTCCCTTCCGGTTCCAGTGCCCCAAATCAGCGGGCTATGAGGAAACAGTGTAGGGACGAGGTGGCCTCGCGTCACCTGCTGGTTGTCGAGATGACAGAAATTTAACCCGTCTGGGGAAGACCTTTGGAAGGAAGTTCCTGTGAATTCTGCTTAGATTTTGCCTTCTGGGCATACATTCTGCCGTCAGCAACCCTGAGCAAATCCTCCACGGAGGCGGCATCGCCCGGATAACTGGCCGAGCCGATACTGGCCTTCACGTCAATGCGGGCTCCGGAATATTCAAACACCTGGGCCACTTTCTCACCCAGCCGATGCAGAAACGTTTCCTTTTCCTGCCGACGCATGTTGCCGGGCGTCAGCACGATGAATTCGTCTCCGCCGACGCGGGCAACCGTATCGGTCTGCCGGACCTGGTTCTGCAGCCGCTGCCCGACTTCGATCAGCAGCTGGTCGCCAACCGCATGTCCGTAATTGTCGTTGACCGGCTTGAAGGCATCCAGGTCGACGTAGAAAATCTCGAATCCCGCTCCGGAACGTTCACACATGGCAGCCAGCTGGTGCATGCGATCTTCCAGCAGACGCCGGTTTGCCAGGCCCGTCAGCGGATCGTGCAGGGCCATCGACCGGACCTTGTAGACCTCGCTGATCAGCAGAAAGGCCATCGCACCGAAGACGAGAGAGATCAGGCTGCCGACCAGCTGCGTGATCCAGACCTGGTTGCCGGCGCTGGACCAGCCGGTTTCCGGATAGCCGATCAGGTCCCAGTCCAGGCCGCCCGGCAGGTGCAAGGGCAGCGACACGTGATCCTTGTTGAACAGCGAGGCGCTGCCCATGATCAGCTTGTCGTTGTCGACCGTATTCTTGTTGACCACGCCGATCCGGATGCCGTTGATGACATCCGTGATGCCTGCGGAGCTGAGCATGCCCTGCTGATCAAGGACCAGCGTTGCCACTCCCCAGTAGCTGCGCTCCTCGATCGGCTGTCCCGGGATGGTGGCCGTGAAGATCGGAATACGGATCAGAAGCGCACGGCCGCCCTGAACGAGTTCCAGCGGCCCCGCGATCACGACTTCCCGGCTCATCATCGCCTCACGGATTGCCGGCCACTGGGCCGTGTTCATCCGGTAGTTCAGGCCGATGGCGGACTGGTTGGGTTCAAACGGAAAGACAGCGCGCAAGATGTTGTTGGGCGCCAGCCCGATCGAGCGGATGGAAGGGTTTTCCTCGATCAGCTCCGTCGCGATCCCCTGATAGTCATCCATGTTGAACGGGGCATCGACAAACTGGGTGACGTAGGACCGGATGCCCAGTCCGTGCGCCACGGTGCGGCTGATTTCGCCTTCCAGGCGCGCCCGGGCCTCGGACAGGCTGGCGATGGCCTCGCGTTTGTGCTGGGAAATCAGTTCGTTGCGAACCAGCTGTCCGACATGGGCGGTCACGGCAATGCCGGCCAGGAAGCAGACGGCGGCGACAACGGACGCGACCCACGTTCCATTCGACTTCGAAAATGCACTCCGCGACAGATTGATGCCCATACGGTCCTAGCCCGACCTTGCCCGCATTCGTCGGCACTACGTAACGTAAGATTTGTTAATTTTTCTTATAAATCAAATAAAAAAGCCGGGTTTCTCACCCGGCTTCTCTACAATTCAAATGTCTGGCGCTGCCAGCAGCGATTTATTCTGCCGGTAGCGGTTTCGGCGCGGCAGACTGCTCCCGGAGATAAGCAATCAGGTCAGCACGTTCTTGCGGCTTGCGGATACCGGCAAAACCCATCGTGGTTCCGGAGATGTATTTCTTCGGAGCCGCAAGGAAGTTGTCCAGGCTCTCGTAGGTCCACTCGGGATTTTCTTCACCGTACGCGGTCATGGCGCTGGAATAGCCGAAGCCTTCATGGCCACCCGGTTTGCGGCCGACGATGTCATAGAGGGCCGGGCCAACCTTGTTGGCGCCACCTGCATCAAAGGTGTGACATGCCGCGCATTTCTTGGCCGCCTTTTCACCGTCAGAGGCGGCCGCTGCGAGCAGGCGCTCGGAAATGGGAACCACATCCGGTTCGGCCTGCACTGTAGACGTGCTGTCTTCAGCGGAGGCAACGACGATTTCGTAGCCCGGTTTGCCGGGGATCGTCGGGTGAAAGATGATGTCGGACATCCAAGCGACACCCATCACCAAAATAAGAACCCCAAGGACCGCACCTGCGATCTTGTTCAACGTGAACGAATCCATTCTCTCCGGCTCCAAGCTCATACGCGTCCGGGCCCGCAGAACTGCTGCAGGCCCTATCAGCTTTTCGAAATTTGCCGGAACCTACAAATTTTTTGACCTTGCTGTCCATAGCTTTAAAAGGGCATCTGATACGACAAACGGACGCGGCAGGTGTTTTTTTCGTTCCGGCAGCTCCGTTCAGCCTCAGGGAAGCTTCGTTGGCGGCAAATCCAACGGTGTGACCGGACACAAACACATCGTCCTCGATGAGGGCGATTCGCCCGATTTGCGGGCAACATCTGTGCCTGGACAAACCGCGCCGTGTAACGGAACGTCCCGACAACAATGGATTGCCGCAGGGCGGAAGACACTATGAGCGATAGAAAAAGAATTGTATTTCAGGGCGAAACCGGGGCCAATTCGCATATGGCCTGCCGGAGCGTCTATCCCGACTATGAAGCCATTCCCTGCGCAACCTTCGAAGACTGCTTCTCGGCCATGGCGGACGGGACGGCTGATCTTGCCATGATCCCGATCGAGAACTCGGTCGCAGGCCGCGTCGCCGACATCCATCACCTTCTGCCAAAGTCCGGCCTGCACATTATCGGCGAATACTTCATGCCGATCCGGTTTCAGCTGATGGCACCAAGAGGCGCGACCGTGGAAGGACTGAAAAAGGTCCAGAGCCACGTCCACGCGCTCGGCCAGTGCCGCAACGTTATCCGAGAGCTGGGCCTGACGGCTGTCGTTGGCGGCGACACGGCCGGGTCCGCACGGCAGGTTGCGGAGCTGGGGGACGCCAGCGTCGCCGCCCTTGCACCGGAAATGGCCGCTGAAATCTACGATCTCGATATCCTGCGCCGGGATGTGGAGGACGAAGCGCACAACACGACACGCTTTGTTATCCTCTCGCGCGATAAGATGGAGGCCGCGCACAATGGTCAGCCGGTCATCACCACCTTCATCTTCCGGGTCCGCAACGTTCCGGCCGCGCTCTACAAGGCCCTTGGAGGATTTGCGACCAACGGGGTGAACATGACAAAACTGGAATCCTACCAGCTGGAAGGACAGTTTTTCGCCTCCATGTTCTATGCCGATGTCGAGGGCCACCCCGAAGACCCGGCCGTTGGTCTCGCGCTGGAAGAACTGGCCTTTTTCTGTGCCGAACTGAACATGCTTGGCGTCTACCGGGCGAGCCCCTTCCGCGACAAGATCAAGGAACCGGAAGCCAACCGCGCCCTGCGCCCGAACCCGCATTCCTGACACCGCCAGCCATAAGGCGAAACCAGAGGATCTCATGACAGAAACCAGATTTGACGCCCTTTGCATCGGCAATGCCATCTGCGATGTGTTTGCCCATGTGGAAGAGGATTTCCTGCTTCAGGAAAACCTGATCAAAGGGTCCATGCGCCTGATCGAAACCGATGAAGCCGTGCGCCTGTTCAACAAGATGGGCCAGACGGTTCGCGTCTCGGGTGGCAGCGCAGGCAACACGGCAGCCGGCATTGCGTCCCTGGGCGGCCGGCCGGCCTATTTCGGCAAGGTGGCCGAGGACGAACTCGGTGACAGCTACTATCACGACATGAACGGCACCGGTGTCTACTTCAACACCCCCCGGCTGCGGGAGTGGAAGCCGACGGCGCGGTCGATGATCCTGATCACGCCGGACGGTGAGCGCACCATGAACACCTATCTTGGCGCCTGCACCGAGTTCAGCCCTTCGGACGTGGATGAAGACGTGGTGGCGGCTGCCGCCGTCACCTACATGGAAGGCTATCTTTGGGATCCGGAAGAAGCCAAGAAGGCCTTCCTGAAAGCCGCCGAAATCGCGCACCTGAACAATCGCAAGGTGGCAATCACCTTGTCCGATTCCTTCTGCGTCGACCGCTACCGCAGCGAATTCCAGTCCATGCTCACGGATGGCGTCGTCGATCTCATGTTCGCCAATGAACACGAACTCAGGGCGCTCTACGAAACGGCCGATCTGGACACGGCTGTCGCCGCCGCCCGCGAAACCGGCGCTCTGACCGCACTGACGCTCGGCAAGGAGGGCGCGATGGTGATCCACGGGGAAGAGACCTATTCGGTTCCCGCACAGGTCGTGGACAACGTCGTCGACCTGACCGGGGCAGGCGACCTGTTTGCCTCCGGTTTCCTGTTTGGCCTGGCGCGCGAGTATTCCCTTTCGGAATCCGCTGCTCTCGGCTGCCTGTGCGCCTCCAACGTCATCAGCCATGTCGGCGCCCGCCCGGAACGGCCGCTGAAGAACCTGGCCGAGCAAAACGGCTACAAGGTCTGATCAGCCGCATCTGTTCAATCGCAAAAGGGCGGCCGAATGGCCGCCCTTTTCTGTTTCTCAGGCCAACCGGATCAGGCTGCCGCGACATCCGACAGGAACCGGTCAACTTCGCTGCGCAGTTCCTTGGTGCGTTGACCCAGTTCACCGGAGGCCTGTACGACGTGTTCGGCAGAGGACGCTGTCTGCTCCACGGCACCGGAGAGATCGGTAATGTTGGCGCTCACGATTTCAGTGCCCTGGGCCGCCTGTTCCACATTCCGGGAGATTTCGTTTGTCGCAGCCCCTTGCTGCGAAACCGCCGTGGCAATCGCGCCGGTATAGGCATTCACTTCGTCCATTGTCCGCGTGATGCCCGAAATCGCGTCGGCAGAGTCCCTGGTCGCCGACTGGATGGCGGCAATCTGGCTGGAAATCTCTTCCGTTGCCTTTGAGGTCTGGGTCGCAAGCTCCTTCACCTCAGCCGCCACCACGGCAAAACCGCGACCGGCCTCGCCTGCCCGGGCCGCCTCGATTGTTGCGTTCAGGGCCAGGAGGTTGGTCTGTTCCGCAATGGCCTGAATGAGCGTTACCACTTCTCCGATCTTGCCCGCGGATTCAGCGAGGCCGGCGACCTTCTCGTTGGTCACGCGGGTGCCCTCGGTTGCCTGCGCGACCACTTCGGTCGTCCGTTCGACCTGACTGCTGATTTCCCGGATGGAAGAGGCCAGCTCTTCCGCGGCAGAGGCCACCGTGCCGACGTTGCGGCTTGCAACCCCGGACGCGCCCTGCGTCTCGTCTGCCTTCTGCGCGCTGTGACGGGCCGTATCCGTCAGGGTCTTTGCCGTATCGTCCAGGCCCAGGGCGGTTTCACCGACGGCGCCGAGCTGTTCCTGCACCGTTTCACGAAACGACCTGATCAGGGCCTCGATCGTCTGCTGCCTTTCGTTGCGGGCCGCCTCCTCGACGCGGCGCTCCTCGCGCAACCGTTCGCGTTCAACAGCATTGTCCCGGAACACGCGTACCGTGCGTGACATCTCCCCGATTTCGTCACCGCGGTCGAGACCGGCAATCGCAACATCATTGCTGCCGTCTGCAAGTGTGCCCATGACGGACGTCAGAGCCCGGATGGGGCGGGTTATGGCCACATTGAGAAGCGCAGCCAGGACAATGCCCAGGGAGATGGCAACAGTGACAGCGGCCAATATGACAAACAGGGCCGTCTTGCCGGCGCGCTGCATGTCTGCACTCTGTTCAGAAGAAATCTCCGCGACCTGGCGGCCCGCACTTGCAGCTGCAAGCTCAAGATTTCGCTCAAGGCCGGACATCTCCCGCCGTGTTCTGGCGATCGCGGAGAAGGCCTTCTCGAACTGCGCCACGGTCTCTGCAATGCTCCCTGTCTTTGCAAGCATGTCACCAAGTTCAGGCCGTGCATCCAAGGCGCGCGCGGCATCGCCCAACCTTTCCACGCGTGTTTCGATTTCGCCAGAATCCTGTGCGAGGTCGGCCACATACGCCAGCGTTCCGGACTGTGCAGCGGAGGCCGAATTGGCAAGGTCGATGGCAAGCTGGCCAAGCTCAATCAGGTCGATCAGGTCCTTTTGAGACTGTGTTGCCAAGGCGAGTTCCCGATCGAGGGCTGCACCTGCAGCGGACTGGAGGGTGATCGCCCCCTCTTCGACACGTGCAAGGAGATCCGCAACGGTCTTCTTTTTTCCCATGCGGTTGAAGAGATTGGTCTCTGCCAGGAGATCGGGCAGCGCGACGACAAGCGCCTCGGCATCACCTGCCACATTCGTAACACCCTCCCGGGCGACACCTGCAACCGAGGTTGCGTTGATGACAGCGGCAGCCTTGGTCATTTCGGCCAGGGTCTGATCGATTTCGCCCCGAATTTGGTCCGTCATGTCCTTCTGCTTGAACTTCGCCCCCAGTCCGAATTTCGGCATCAGCACGGCAGACAATTTATGCAGCTGCTCGGCCTGCAATGTCATTTCGCGGGCCGCGGCCTGCCTCTTGGCAGCTTCCTTTGCCTCCTCAATGGTCCTGGAGCGCACGTCCCGGACGATATTGCTGATCTCGACCGTCAGGCCGGCCAGATCATTTCCGGTCTGTGTCAGTGTCTCCAGCCGATCCGCCTGCTGCCAGGTCTTTTCCGTCAACTCAGCAAAAACCTCGTCAAAGGCGTTCAGCTGGCCAATCGACGCATCGATACCGGTCTGCAAGCCGTCGCCCTTTTGTGCGAATGCGCCTATTATCTGGAGTTGCTCTACGAGGCCTTGCGAATTCAGCGCAACCTGCTCGGCTGCGGCCGGAGACGGACCTGACAGAAACGTCTCCTTCGACTGATCGAGTGTCTTGAGAAGCGCCATTGCTTCCACGGCCGCGCCGCTGATCCGGGACCGTTCCGAAAGGCCTGAAATCGTCACGGTCGCTGTGGCCCCAACCGCCGCCGTGAGGGCCAGAATGGCAGCAAAGCCACCCCAGACCTTGACCCCGAATTTGATGTTCTGAAAATGCCGGAAGAACACGGCTTCACTCCTGGTTGCCCGTTTGGCGACCGCATGCAACCGGCCGCCTTCGCGCAAAAATTGAAGCGAACCACTAAACCATAAGTAAATGTAAGCCAGCACAACAGCGTGTTACAGTTGCATGACATGGCAAATTCATTGTTAATACTACCTATAATACTTCTGATTGTAAGAAGGTTTCATGTGCGCTTGTAACAATTGCGCAAAATTGCCGATGCAGCAGGGTTTTGGACACATCCGTGAAACGTCACGTTTTTTTAATTCGCCTGCTAAACTTTGAAAAAAGCACGATTTTTTGCAAAAAAAGAGGGGCAAATTGCCCCTCAAACTGTCTCATTCGCTCTTTGGCAGACGGAATCAGTCCGCCAGGTCCTGAACACTCAGGACACCACCATTCTCGTCGAGCCTGTAGATGATCGGCGTGCCGGTGCCCAGCTCTCGCTTCAGGATCTCTTCCGGGCTCAGACCTTCCAGCTCCATGATCAGCGAACGAAGGGAATTGCCATGTGCCGCCACGATGGTGCGCTTGCCGGCCAGAACCTTGGGCAGGATCTCAGCCTTGTAATAAGGCAGAACACGCTCGGCAGTCATTTTCAGGCTTTCGCCCCCCGGAGGTGGCACGTCAAAGGACCGGCGCCAGATGTGAACCTGTTCCTCGCCGAACTGCTGGCGTGCCTCGTCCTTGTTCATGCCCGTCAGATCGCCATAGTCCCGCTCGTTCAGAGCCTGGTCCTTGACGGTTTCCAGGCCGCTCTGACCCAGCTCTTCCAGGATGATGTCGAGCGTCTTTTGTGCGCGTGACAGGACGGACGTGAACGCCAGATCGAAGGTCAGCTTCAGGTCCTTGAGTTGCTGGCCCGCCTGATGCGCCTCCGCAACGCCCTGATCCGTCAGGCCCGGATCCTTCCAGCCCGTGAACAGGTTCTTCAAATTCCATTCGCTTTGCCCGTGACGGACAAGCACAAGAAGGCGATCCATGCCATTCTCCTCAAGCTAAATGCACAACCTCATGAAGTCAGCACCCTACAGGCCGAGAACATCGGCCATCGAGTAAAATCCCGGCTTCTGATCAAAGCCCCACAGTGCAGCCTTGACCGCGCCGCGGGCGAAAAGCTGACGGTCTTCGGCCCTGTGGGTCAATTCGATCCGTTCGCCCTCTCCGGCAAAAATGACGGAATGTTCGCCAATGACCGAACCGCCGCGAAGCGTTGCAAATCCGATGTCGCCGCTCCGGCGCGGATCCGAAATACCGTCTCGAGCGCGAACCGAATGAGCCGCAAGATCGATGCCCCGGCCTTCTGCGGCGGCTTCCCCAAGCAGGAGCGCGGTGCCCGACGGCGCATCAACCTTGTGCTTGTGGTGCATTTCCAGCACTTCGATGTCGAAATCCGCGTCCAGTGCAGCTGCTGCCTTGCGCACGAGACTGGCCAGCAGGTTGACACCGAGGCTCATGTTGCCGGACTTGATGACGCGGGCATGCCGTGCCGCCGCCTTGAGCGGAGCGTCTTCACCTTCGCTCCAGCCAGTCGTTCCGATGACATGGACGATGCGGGCCTGGGCGGCCAGTTCGGCAAACCAAAGGCTGGCCGCAGGCGCCGTGAAATCCAGCACGCCGTCCGCCTTGGCAAAGGCACTCAGCGGGTCGTCTGTCAGAGGAATGTCAAGAGCCCCGACGCCGGCCAGCTCGCCTGCATCCTGGCCAAGCAGATCGGACCCTTCACGTTCGATTGCGAAGGCGACCGTCGCTCCGGAGGTTTCGGTGACAGCCCGCGTCAGGGCACGCCCCATACGCCCCCCCGCTCCCACGACAACCAAGCGCATCTGCCCCATCGACGGTCCCTCATTTCACCATTCGGCAGCGGGTATAACAGTTTCACCCGTCAAGGCAAATGCCTGAGTTTCATCTTGGAACAAGCTGAACTGAAAACTTTGATCATGTAAAATATCACCATGATCGATCCACTGAATTCATGATAACTGACAAGTTAATTTCAAATTGATTCATGTCTTTTTCATCAATGCAATTCACTAAAGATAAACCCGATCACGGTACAGTTTTAGCTACAATTGTTTATTCTTACAATTGCGCACTCGAACCAAGGTTTCATGATAGGATGTTCGACGTCAGCCCGGCCCGATACACTTTGGATGGTTTCGCAGGAGTTGAAGTTCAGCGACTATGCACGTTTCAATCATCGGCCCTGAAACCCTGCCTCGCAGACGGCGATTGGAGATTGAAGAAAGCTCAAGCCGTCTTCACCCCCAAACCGTTGCCGCATTGATGGACCGCCCGGGAGCGCTTCGTTGAAAGCCCGTTTCGCCATACCTTTCAGCCGGCTTGTAATGGCCTTGTTTGCCTTCGGCCTGATCGGCACGGCGATCGCCCTGTTCTGGATAACCTATCTCGGCTCCCTTTCCATCGCAGAATACGAAATTGCGCGCAGCGCCAAATCCAAGGCCACACTCACCCGGCTGGCGTTCACGCAGCACCTCGATCGCCTTGAAACCCAGATACGCATGATTGCCGCGGATCCGAATATTCGCGAGGCGCTCAGGAACAACGACAAGGCCGCAGCGAAAGAGATCATGGACCGGGCTTCGGAAGGCCTGACGAGCGCGGTGCTCGACATCTTGCTGATTGACCATCCGGACGAACCCGGTTGGGTCAATGGCAGCCTGGGCCTCATCGATATCCGCAACCAGCTGCCCCACAATGTCCGCGCAGCCATGCCGCCGGATATCTGGGTGAACTATGCCGATCACGATTCAGATCCGGTTGAAGTGACCGCCGCCCTGTCGACACCGGTCCTTGATCCGGAGACCGGCCAGGCTCTCGGGAAGATCTACGGCGGAACGTCCGTCACGGATTCCTACACGCTGCCTGGTGTGCTGGCCAAAATCCTGAAGGTGGACGATCTGGCCATCTATCACGACGATCATGTTATTGCAGGCCTGGGCGACCTGACGACGGAAATTCTCCCGGGGCATCTCACGAAAACGCCGGACACGGTCAGCTACATGCTCCAGGACAATCACCTTTATGTGCTGGCGCCGCTGATGCATGGGCTCGACGGGCACATGATGGCCGCGATCGTCAAACAACCTGTCGATACCATGCAAAAGGTCGAAGAGACCTACACCCGGCTGTTCACCCCGTTTCTGCTCTATACCGGGGTCCTTGCGATTGTCGCCGCCCTTCTGGTGAACCGGATCACGACAGCGGGTCTCGGCCGTCTGCTCACCTACGCCATGAGCCTCAGGCAGGATCGGCTGGTGTCGCCGCCAACACCGGGGCTGATTTCCGAGTTCAACAAACTGTCCTCCATGTTCCAGGCAGCCTTTGAATCCGTGCGCGATCGTGACGCCCAGTTCAAGGACATGATCGACGGGTCGATGCATGGTGTGCTGGTGCATGCCAATCACCGGATCCTGTATGTCAATGATGCCCTGCTGCAGATGCTGGGTTATGAAAGCGGTGATCCGAAGCAGCTTGTCGATTCGCCAACCCTGGTGATCTTTGCGCCAGAGGAACACAGCCGCCTGCGCAGCTACTACAATCTGCGCAAAAGTGGCGGTGCGCCCAGGGCCTATGAAGTCAAAGGCATCCGCAAGGACGGACAGATCGTCTGGTTCGAACAGCATGTTCGGTTGACGGAATGGCGCGGCGAACGTGCCTATTACGCCACCATCACGGATATCAGCGAACGCAAGCATCAGGAAGAACTGGCGACCAAGAATGCCAATTTCGACATCCTGACCGGATTGCCAAACCGGCGCCTCCTGATGGACAGGCTTCATCAGGCGGTTCAGCGCTGCAAACATCATGGCGAAAAAATCGCCCTGCTGATCCTCGACCTCGACCGGTTCAAGACCGTTAACGAGACCTACGGTCCCAGGGCCGGCGACCTCGTCATTGAAACCATCGCCAAGCGGCTGACGTGTCTGCTAGGACCGGACCAGACCGTTGCCCGGATGGGAGGGGACGAATTTGCCATCATCCTGACAGATCAGAAGGACCGCTGGCAAATCGAGCAGGTCGCTCGCGATATCTTGAGTGCGGTTGGTGAACCGATCGATCTCGAAACCGGCTTTCAGGCCGTCATGGCCGGCAGTCTGGGCATCACCGTTGCTCCTCACGACGGAGATGACGACGAAGCACTGCTGCTGCAGGCCGATACCAGCATGTACCAGGCCAAGGCCGACAGCGGGTCCAGTTATCGCTTCTTTGCCACACGCATGAACGAGCAGACAGCGCGCGCCGGGCAGATCGAGGTATCTCTGCGCCGCGCCATTGAAAATGGCGAACTGCACCTGAATTATCAGCCGATTGTCGACTATTCCAAAAAACGGGTCGTCAGCTGTGAAAGCCTGGCGCGCTGGACCGATCCCCACCTGGGCACCGTACCGCCCACCGAATTCATCAAGGTCGCGGAAGATTGCGGCCTGATCGTTCCGCTTGGCGAATGGGTCCTGAGGGAAGCCTGCGCCTTCTTCCACTCCTGCAACCGCAACGGCCTGCAGCTGGACGGCATCAGCGTGAATATCTCGCCCCGCCAATGCCGGGATGACAGTTTTGTCGATCGTGTCACCGCGATCCTGGAAGAAATGGAAATGGATCCGACCCGGTTGCAGCTCGAAGTCACTGAAAGCGTGATGTTCGAGGACCAGCGGGTCGATCCGATCGAGATCCTGGACGCCATCAGCTCTCTGGGCGTGAAGATCTCGCTGGACGACTTCGGCACCGGCTACTCGTCGCTCAGCTACCTGAAACGTCTGCCGATTGACACGCTGAAGATCGACAGGTCCTTCATCATGGGTCTGGAACGCGACCAGGACGGCCAGGCCCTGGTCAAGGCAATCATCTCGATGGCTGCGTCGCTCGGTATTGATGTTGTCTGCGAGGGCGCAGAAACCCTGGCGCAGTGCGACCTGATCCACGCTTTCGGCTGCGCCCTGATACAGGGCTACAGCCTCGGCAAACCGATGTCCGGTGTCGACTTCCACCGGTTTCTCGCCAACATGAACGGCGTTGACGCCGTGGCAGCCCAGGCCGGCTGACAGCCCCCACAGGCCCAGAAACAAAAACGGGGCCACGCAGGGCCCCGTTTCCGGTTCTTGTGAAACGCGCGCTTATTCAGCGTCTTCGCGTTCCTTCTTCTCGATTTCCTGGCCGGTCTCCTGGTCAACGACCTTCATGGACAGGCGTACCTTGCCACGCTCGTCGAAGCCCATCAGCTTGACCCAGACCTTGTCGCCTTCCTTGACCACGTCGGTGACCTTGGCAACCTTGCGCGGAGCGAGCTGGGAAATGTGTACCAGGCCGTCCTTGGCACCGAAGAAGTTCACGAACGCGCCGAAATCAACGCATTTCACGACAGTGCCTTCGTAGATCACACCCACTTCCGGCTCAGCGGCAATGGAGTTGATCCAGTTGACGGCGGCCTTGATGGCCTTGCCGTCGGACGAGGCGATCTTGACGGTGCCGTCGTCTTCGATGTTGACCTTGGCGCCGGTCTTTTCGACGATTTCGCGAATGACCTTGCCGCCGGAACCGATGACTTCACGGATCTTGTCGACCGGGATCTTCATCATTTCGATGCGCGGCGCGTGTTCGCCAAGCTCGGACCGTGCCTCGGTGATGGCATTCGCCATTTCACCCAGGATGTGGATCCGACCGTCCTTGGCCTGGCCGAGAGCAACCTTCATGATCTCTTCGGTGATACCGTCGATCTTGATGTCCATCTGCAGCGCAGTGATGCCGTTTTCGGAACCGGCCACCTTGAAGTCCATGTCGCCGAGGTGATCTTCGTCACCCAGAATGTCGGACAGGACAGCGAAGCGGTCGCCTTCCTTGATCAGACCCATGGCGATACCGGCCACCGGCGACTTCAGCGGTACACCGGCATCCATCAGCGCCAGCGAGGTGCCGCAGACGGTCGCCATGGAAGACGAGCCGTTGGATTCGGTGATCTCGGAGACAACGCGGACGGTGTACGGGAATTCATGATGCGCCGGCATCATCGGGTTGATCGCACGCCAGGCCAGCTTGCCGTGGCCGATCTCGCGGCGTCCCGGGGAACCCATACGGCCGGTTTCACCGACGGAGTAGGGCGGGAAATTGTAGTGCAGCATGAAGTGCGCCTTGACGGTGCCTTCAAGCAGGTCGACGAACTGCTCGTCTTCGCCGGTGCCCAGCGTGGACACGACCAGACCCTGGGTCTCACCGCGGGTGAACAGCGACGAGCCGTGGGCGCGCGGCAGAATGCCGACTTCGGACGTGATCGCGCGAACGGTGGACAGGTCGCGGCCATCGATGCGGGAGCCGGTGTCCAGGATGCTGCCACGGACGATTTCCGCTTCCAGCTTCTTGAACTGCTCGCCCAGAACGTTGGCTTCGACTGCTTCGCCTTCAGCGGCGTTGGTGATCAGGGCTTCGACAACCTTGGCCTTGGCCGCATCAACCGCGTTCTTGCGCTCGGTCTTGGACGTGATCTTGTAGGCCTCGGCAACTTCACCGGCGACCATGTCCTTGATCTTGGCAAAGAGAGCGGAGTGATCCGGCAGGACCAGTTCACGCGGTTCCTTGGCAGCGGTCTCGGCCAGCTTGATGATGGCGTCGATCACCGGCTGGAAGCCCTTGTGGCCGAACATCACCGCGCCGAGCATGGTGTCTTCGTCCAGTTCCTTGGCTTCGGATTCGACCATCAGAACAGCGTCGGTGGTGCCGGCAACAACCAGATCCAGGGAGGATTCCGGCATATCGTCAACCAGCGGGTTCAGGACATATTCGCCGTTGATGTAACCGACGCGGGCGCCACCGATCGGGCCCATGAACGGAACGCCGGACAGGGTCAGGGCTGCGGAAGAGGCAACCATGGCCAGGATGTCCGGTGCGTTCTCCAGATCGTGGGAGAGAACGGTGATGACCACCTGGGTGTCGTTCTTGTAGCCATCGGCAAAGAGCGGACGGATCGGACGGTCGATCAGGCGGGAGGTCAGCGTCTCGTGCTCGGACGGACGGCCTTCACGCTTGAAAAAGCCTCCCGGAATCTTACCGGCGGCATAGGCCTTTTCCTGGTAGTTCACGGTCAGCGGAAAGAAATCCTGGCCCGGCCTCGGTTCCTTTGCGGAGACAACCGTTGCCAGCACTTTGGTTTCGCCATAGGTCGCCATGACGGCGCCATCGGCTTGGCGGGCAACCTTGCCCGTTTCGAGGATAAGCGGACGTCCGCCCCACTCGACTTCTACACGATGAATGTCAAACATCATCTGTCCTTACAGCTTTGCCCGGACTGGCCGCTTTCGGTACGGCTTGGTGATCGGGCACATTCCCGGTCGGCCCCGGATGGGCCGGTTACCGGCGGACAGGTCACGGGCAAGACAACAAGCTGCTTTCCAAAAGCGATTGAAAGAAGCTGGCAATCCTGCCCCATGACATGTCACGAGGCTTCTATAGAGCGTTTGCTTCCAAATGGAAACGCTCCAGTTCGGAATTACGCTGCGAAACGTGTGATCGGCTTCGCGACGCGTCTTCCCAAAGAAAAACGCGGCGGGACAGGCCCACCGCGTTTTGAAGGTCTGCGATCTTAGCGGCGAATGCCAAGACGTTCGATGAGCGTCTTGTAACGCTCTTCGCTCTTGCCGCGCGTGTAGTCCAGAAGGGACCGGCGCTGCGCAACCATCTTCAGAAGACCGCGGCGGGAGTGGTTGTCCTTGCCGTGACCCTTGAAGTGTTCGGTCAGGTTGTTGATGCGCTCGGTCAGGATCGCGATCTGGACTTCCGGAGAGCCGGTGTCGCCTTCTTTGGTCGCGTATTCCTTGATGAGCTCAGCTTTGCGCTCTGCAGTAATCGACATCGCTCTTTCCTTTCAAAGAGTGGAGGTCCGTTGACCGGACGCGTTGAACTGCCCGTAGGCCTGATCCGGATGTCTCCAGAGCCGAGATGTCGGTCAGCAAAGGATCTTCCCGGACGAATTGGGCCTTAGTACCCAATGGCGGCGGTATATGGCAGAAAACGCAGGGAAAAGCTAGGGAATTTTGAGTTGGCACTGAAGTTGTCACCCCAAAGCCGATACGCATTGTCAAAAGCAACAGAGCTGTTAGGTTCCGGGTTCAATCTATAAAGCGGATATTCCTTATGGGGCACCATATTCACGCGATCATTTGTCCGTTGCCGATTGACAACGAGCAAGCCAAAAGACTGGACTTACCAGTCCTGATAAACGCCGGTTTTGCCATCATACCGCTCCACTACTCCCATTCCGACTATTGGGAAAACAAGCATGGTAAAGCGTACGAATCCTACTCCGATATGATGCATGACAGCGCTACGACGCAGGAATTCGCCAGGCGACTGGGCATCACAAAGTTTGCGCTCGTCGAGACAGATTATTTTGGCGGTGTGGGGGAACAGTTTGCCACTGTTTACGAAAACGGCGTCCGACGTTTCGACGTGACCGAAGGGGGCATCAACAAGGCCCTCGGCCTGATTGGCGTTGAAAAGGCACGTGGCAAAGATGAATTCGAAACCGTTGGTTTGGGCAAGTATCGCGAGTTCAGCAGCTTCTTCGAGAAGTACATGGATTAGAGAAATCGGCTCCGCCAGTTTCCTGGCGGATCAGACCTGTCGAAACAGAACGCCATTTTCGCCCGCTCCAACAGTGTCTACAGAAAGCTCGCAACTCCAGTTTTTATCTTCTTTTGTCCGCCTCTCCCCAGGCTTTCATCGCCTCGATCACCGGCAACACGGACAGCCCACGCTCCGTCAGGGCATAGTCCACACGTGGGGGAACTTCAGGAAAAACGGTGCGCGAGATCAGTCCATCGGCTTCCAGTTCCCGGAGTTGCTTGGTCAGCATCTGCTTGGTGATGTTTGGCACCGCACGCTGCAGGGCGCCAAAGCGGTTAATCCCATTGCAAATACAGAACAAGATCACCGGTTTCCACTTGCCTCCGATCTTCGAAAGACAGTGGGTGACGGGACAGCCGGCTTCCGGATCGGGCGCCAATGGTATGATTTTCATGACTATCTCCACTGAATGTGACTAGTTGCCCTTTCCGTTTTCATGGACATACTTGGGCGTCATCGTCAATCAGCGGAGATGACAATGCAGGCTCTTTCCTCCCCGCCCACGCTCTGGCAGCTTGTTCGCGCGGGATTGCTGAGTTTTCCCGTCTTGCTGGCCATAGCGTCCGGGGCCCTGATCACCCTTGCATTGTCCCGGGCAGGCTGGGATGCAACCGCCAACGAGGTCGCCCGGCTGCAGGACCCGACTTTTTCGCTGTTTTGGTCGGCACCTGCCATGCTGGCCGGTCTGGCGGTTCCGTTTCTTGTGCCTGCCGCCTGTGCCGTGAGCACTGAAATGCGACTGGCCAAGGCCACTCTCGCAGCCTTCCTGGCTTCGCTGATTGCCGTCTCACTCCTGAAAGGGTTTACGTCTCGGCTGCACCCGGAAGCCCTGATCCCGCATTCCGTCCTTGCCAGGTCACTGCAGTTCGAGTTCGGCTTTCTCAGAAACGGTGTTCTCAGCCTGATCGAAGGTTGGCCATCGGGTCACATGGCGACAAACACCGCTGTGGCAATCGTCCTCGCCAAACTCACACCCAACATCTGGATTGCCCGATTGTGCTGGGTCTGGATTGGCTGGATAGCCCTTGCCACCGTTTTCGGCATCAGCGGTGACGTTCACTGGCTTTCAGACATGCTGGCGGGTGCTCTGCTGGGTAGTGCCATCGCCTTCCAGGTCCTGCGCGGTTTCCGTTCGCTGCCACCGGCGTCACATCAGAGGTGAAACACCCGGCTCGGCTGGAACCTGCCCTTCTCTACCGAGCCGATGGCGACGGGCACATCGGCGTGACTGGCGAAGGCCACATCGGTGTTGAGCGGCGCATCGCGCCCGCGCAGCAGGACAGCCATGCCCTTGCGGATCTTGGCGGCATCGTCGAGCGAGACCGGCACTTCGACCAAGGCATCCATGGCATCGCGCACGGGAAGAATGAACTCGGAGACCAGCGCCTCGACGCCTGCTCCCTCTTCCTGCTCCTCAGCTGCGTCCACCAGGTCCTCGAATTCGACCAGGTCTTCCTCGCCAAACGGGCCGACCAGCAGACGGCGCAGTTCCGTGACATGACCACAGGTGCCGAGACGGCGACCAAGGTCACGGGCAAGGGCCCGCACATAGGTTCCCTTGCCGCATTCGGCTTCAAAAACAGCGCGGTTTTCATCCGGACACTCCACCAGGTCCAGCCGGTGCACGTCGATGGGCCGGGCTTCCAGCTCGACCTCTTCGCCGTCACGGGCAAGATCATAGGCCCGTTCCCCGGCAATCTTGATGGCGGAGAATTTCGGCGGCACCTGCATGATCGTGCCGACAAACTCGCCAAGCACATCGGAAATGGACGGGGCATCCGGACGCACATCCGAGGTCGCGATAACCTCACCTTCCGTGTCGTCGGTGTTGGTTTCCGTGCCCCAGGTCACCTCGAAGCGGTAGACCTTGCGGCCATCCATGACAAAAGGAACGGTCTTGGTCGCCTCGCCAAAAGCCACCGGCAGCAGCCCCGAGGCGCGCGGATCAAGCGTACCGGCATGCCCGACCTTTTGCGGCGAAAAGATCCGCTTGATCTTGCCGAGGGCCTCGTTGGAGGTGATGCCGTAGGGCTTGTCCAGCACCAGCCAGCCATTGATGGCGTTTTTCTTGCGTTTGACCTGTTTCTGCCGTGCCATGGGTTCGCTTTATTGTTGACTGGCATTCAGACCCTTCAGCTTGTCATCCCGGTTCGAGCACAGCGAGAGACCGGGACCCAGTAGCCCCAGCACTTGCGGTTCATCCGGTGACACAAGCCAGCGTCTGTGTTTACTGGATCCCCGCCTTCGCGGGGATGACAATCAATAGGGCGAGGCCCGAGTTGCCTCGCGGCCCCTAGTCTTCTTCGTCCGCGTCCAGGTCGCGGGCGACTTCCGGAGAATGCAGCAGGGTGCCGATGCGGTCGTCGTCGTCGAAACGGGTGTCGAGCACGAAACGCAGGTCGGGCATGTATTTCATGGTCAGGCGCCGGGACACCTGGCCACGCAGATACTTGGCGCTGCGGTTGAGTGCCTTTTCCACCTTCTCCGCGTCCTTGCCGCCGAGCGGCATCACCAGACAGGTGGCAAGACGCAGATCCGGCGTCATGCGCACTTCGGGGATGGTGATGATGACCCCATCCAGATCCGGATCGGAAAACCGGCCGCGTGTCAGAATGTCGGACAGCTCCTTGCGCACCGTTTCGCCAACCTTGAGCTGGCGCTGCGACGGACCACGGCTGTCCTGTCCGTGATGTTTTGCCATTGTTGTTGTCCTTTGACCGCCGTCATTCCGGACAAGTGCAGCGCAGGCTGCAGACAGATCCGGACCCCAGCGTATCATGCCGCGCGAACAGCGCGTCCAATTAGAAAAAGAGCGCGCTTTCGCGCGCCCTCATATCTGGTTTCCGAACCTGCATGCGGCGGTGCCGCATGCAGGTTCGAAATGACGTAAGCAGGCCGAGTTGTCAGAGCGTTCTTGCAATCTGCTCGACGCGGAAACACTCGATGATGTCGCCCGGACGCATGTCCTGGTACTTGACGAAGTTCATGCCGCATTCCTGACCGGATTCGACGGACTTGACCTCGTCCTTGAAGCGCTTGAGCGTGCCCAGTTCGCCCTCGTGGATGACCACGTCGTCGCGAATGAGGCGCACATTGGCACCGCGTTCGACAACACCTTCGGTGACCAGACAGCCTGCAACCTTGCCGACCTTGGAGATGTGGAAGATTTCCTTGATCTCCGCATTGCCGAGGAAGGTCTCGCGCCGCTCCGGCGACAGCAGGCCGGACATGGCCGACTTGATGTCGTCCACGAGGTCGTAGATCACGTTGTAGTAACGGATCTCGATACCATCGCGGCTGGCTGCTTCACGCGCCTGCTTGTTGGCACGCACGTTGAAGCCGAGGATCGGCGCATTGGAGGCCGATGCCAGGGTGATGTCGCTCTCGGTGATGCCACCGACACCCGACAGCAGGATGCGTGCGCCAACTTCCTCGTTGCCGAGTTCGTTGAGCGCGTGGGCGATGGCTTCCGCCGAGCCCTGCACGTCCGCTTTCAGAACCAGCGGGAATTCCTTCCGGCCCGTGTTCTGCGCGCTCATCATCATCTGCTCGAGCGATCCGCGTGCTGCAGAGGCAACCACGGAGGCCTTTTCGCGGATCTGACGCTGGCGGTAGTCGGTGATTTCACGGGCGCGGGCTTCGTTTTCCACGACCGCAACCAGGTCGCCTGCCGCCGGAGTGCCCTGGAAGCCCAGAACCTCGACCGGCTTGGACGGACCGGCTTCCTTCACCTGTTCGCCGTTCTCGTCGAGCATGGCGCGGACACGGCCCCATTCGGAACCGGCCACCAGGATGTCACCCGGCTTCAGCGTGCCCTTCTGCACCAGCACGGTCGCAACCGGACCCCGGCCACGGTCGAGCTGGGCCTCGATGACAACACCTTCCGCAGTGCGGTCCGGATTGGCCTGAAGCTCAAGAACCTCGGACTGCAGCAGGATCATCTCCAGCAGCTTGTCCAGGTTGGTGCCGTTCAGGGCCGAAACCTCGACATCGATGATGTCGCCGCCCATGGATTCGACGACGAGTTCCTCACTCAGGAGTTCGGTGCGGACCCGGTTCGGATCTGCGCCCGGCTTGTCGATCTTGTTGATCGCCACGATGATCGGCGCATCGGCCGCCTTGGCGTGGGCGATCGCTTCCTTGGTCTGCGGCATGACGCCATCGTCGGCAGCAACCACGAGTATCACGATATCCGTCGACTTGGCACCGCGGGCACGCATCTGCGAGAAGGCTGCGTGACCCGGCGTATCGATGAAGGTGATCTTCTGACCATCCTGATCGACCTGATAGGCGCCGATATGCTGCGTGATGCCGCCGGCTTCGCCGGTGACAACCTTGGACTTGCGGATCGAGTCGAGCAGCGAGGTCTTGCCGTGGTCGACGTGGCCCATGATGGTCACGACCGGCGGCCGCGGCTTCAGGGTGCCCTCGTCATCCTCGGTGGTGAACAGGCCTTCTTCAACGTCGGCTTCGGAAACACGCTTGACCGTGTGGCCCATCTCTTCGGCGATCAGCTCGGCCGTGTCGGCGTCGATGACGTCGTTGATCTTGAGCATCTGGCCCTGCTTCATCAGCAGTTTGATCACATCAACAGCGCGCTCGGCCATGCGGTTGGCGAGTTCCTGAATGGTGATCGCTTCCGGCAGCGTGACTTCACGGGAAATTTTCTCGCGAACCACCTGCTGCTGACCGCGCTTGGCCTTTTCCTGGCGGCGGCGCATGGAGGCAAGCGAGCGTGCCCGCTGGCCGTCATCACCACCGGTGGCAGCAGAAATCGTCAGCTTGGACCGGCGCCGGTCGTCGCCGCCACGCGGACGCGTGGTCGGGGCCGGAGCCTGTTTCGGCCGCTTGACGGCACGCAGGCCGCCCTTGTTGCGATCGTCCGCGGACGTGGCACCCTCGCGGGTTTCCGGCTTCGGACGGGCCGGAGCAGGAGCTTCCTTGCGCTTGCCCATGTTGTCGAGGCTCGGCGGGCGTCCGCCATCGGCATGCGCAGGCTTGCGAATGGCCGGTTTTCTCGTCTCCTGGCGTTGAGGCGCAGCCGCCTTGGCAGCGGGAGCGGCTTCGGCCGGAGCCTTGGCTTCCTCTGCAGCCGGGGCCGCTTTCGCGGCTTCGGCGGCTGCCTTGGCTTCTTCAGCCTCGCGCTTGGCACGCTCTTCGGCTTCCACCTTGGCGCGGGCTTCTTCTTCGGCCTGACGCTGCGCAGCTTCAGCGGCACGGCGCTTTTCTTCTTCCGCCCGGCGAACGCGGTCTTCCTCGTCGCGGACCTTGGCCATCTGGAGAGCTGCTGCGCGGGCAGCCGCTTCTTCCTTGGTCAGGGTGCGAAGCACGTTGCCATTGCCCTTCTGGCGCTGGCCGGACGCGGAGCGGCGTGCCTGCTTTGCGGCCTGCGGATCAGGCTGGTGCGGTTTGCGCGGAGCTTCAGCCGGCCGTTCCAGACGCTGGGTCGTCGGTGCGGGAGCTTCCGGTTTCGGCTCCTGTCCCGGGATCACGACACGGCGCTTTTTCTTTTCCACGACGACGGCCTTTGACCGGCCATGCGAAAACGACTGCCGAACAGTTCCCTGATCGCCACCGCCCCGCTTGAGGCCAAGCGTCTTGCCACGCTCAACGCTGATTGTCTTGTCGCCTGGATTCTTCGTATCGCTCATATTGCCTTCAGTCCTGCGCAGCCACCTTTTCAGACGCTGCCTTTGTCGCCGTGTGCCACGGAATAACCGCGAAAACGCTCCAGGTCACGCACCCGTGACAAAAAGTTTTCGCTGGCCTGCCCCGCAAGCAGTGCAGCATGTATCACATTTGACCGGCCCAATGCCAAATCCAATTGGTCCGAATCGAACAAACGGACGATTTGGCATCCGTTTGCCAGTTCCTCAGTGCCGGCAACAACAGCTGCCAGCTTCCTTACCCCGTCCTCTGCAGCGTCCGAGGCATGGATCAGCCCGGTGACGGTGTCCCGCCGCAGAGCCGCTTCAACCTTCGCGTGACCGGTGACCAGTTCGCCGGCCTTTCGCGTCATGGAGAGCGCCTGAAGCGCAGACCGTTCCATGAGCGCATCGACCCGCTCTGCCAGTCCAGGTTCGACACGGGCTTCTGTCTTGAACCCCCTACCGAATACCTTCTTCCGGTCTTTTTCGGCCACGGCCACGACATCTTTCGCAGCCGTCACCCAAACACCGCGCCCCGGAAGCACCCGCTTCAGATCCGGAACCACCTGACCTTCCGGGTCAAGCACAAACCGGATCAGCGAACTGACGGGTTGAACCTCCCTCGTCACGGCGCATTGCCGTTCGGTCGGCTCGTTCTTCCTCGGCACGCTGCCACTCCTTCGGACCAACCGGCCGGCCTGCTTTGTGCAGGACGGCTGCGGTACTGGCCTAACGCACTTGCCGGAGCTCCTTCTTCCGCAAGAGCGGAAGATGGTGCCCGCAGGCCTGCACGTCTTGACTTATCCGTTCAAGATCGCACCAGCCGGCGCTTCTTCCTCGGCAACTTCCACGACCTCGACGTCGTCCTCGTCACCTTCCAGCTCGGCCGCCTGAGCGGCAAGTTCTTCTTCCGTGATCCAGCCAGCCGCCAGACGGGCCGCCATCACGACATTTTCCGCCTCTGCGCGGGACATGTCGAAATCCGACAGCGCCCCTTCAAAGCGTTTGGTCTCGCCGTCCTTGCGCTCCGTCCAGCCGACAAGATCGTCCGCTGCACAGCCCGCCAGGTCTTCCATCGACTTTATGTCGTCCTTGCCGAGAGCCACAAGCATAGCCGTGGTCAGCCCGTCAATCGAGCGAAGATCGTCGGAGACGCCAAGTTCGATGCGCTCCTCGTCGAGTTTCGCTTCCAGTTCGCTCAGGTAGTCGCGGGCACGGGCCTGGATCTCGACAGCGGTGTCGTCGTCGAAGCCCTCGATCATCGAGATTTCCTCGATCTCGACATAGGCGACTTCCTCAACCGAGGTGAAGCCTTCGGTCGCCAGCAGCTGACCAACCATCTCGTCGACGTTGAGCGCTTCCATGAACAACTGCGAACGGTCCAGGAATTCCTTCTGACGACGTTCGGATTCTTCCTGCTCGGTCATGATGTCGATGGCCCAGCCGGTCAGCTGAGACGCCAGACGCACGTTCTGGCCACGGCGGCCGATTGCAAGCGACAGCTGGTCGTCCGGAACGACGACTTCAATACGCTCGGCATCCTCGTCGAGAACGACCTTGGCAACCTCGGCCGGCTGCAACGCGTTGACGATGAAGGTCGCGGCTTCGTCGTTCCACGGAATGATGTCGATCTTCTCGCCCTGCAGCTCGCCGACAACAGCCTGGACGCGGCTGCCGCGCATACCGACACAGGCACCAACCGGATCGATGGAGCTGTCCTTGGAAATCACGGCAATCTTTGCACGGGAGCCCGGGTCGCGGGCTACAGATTTGATCTCGATGACACCGTCATAGATTTCCGGAACTTCCTGGGCAAAGAGCTTGGCCATGAACTGCGGATGGGTGCGCGACAGAAAGATCTGCGGACCGCGCTGTTCGCGGCGCACGTCATAGATGAAGGCACGGATGCGGTCACCGGTGCGGAAGATTTCGCGCGGGATCAGCTCGTCCCGGCGCACGATGCCTTCGCCGCGGCCGAGATCGACAATGACATTGCCGTATTCGGCGCGCTTGACGACACCGTTGATGACTTCGCCGACGCGATCCTTGAATTCTTCGTACTGGCGGTCACGCTCGGCTTCGCGCACCTTCTGCACGATGACCTGCTTGGCAGACTGGGCTGCAATACGGCCAAAATCGAGCGGCGGCAGCGGTTCTGCGATGAAGTCGCCGAGACCGGCTTCCGGGTTGCGCGCCTGCGCGTCGGTCAGGGAAATCTCCGTGGAGATGTTTTCCACGTGTTCGACAACCTGTAACAGGCGCTGCAGCCGGATCTCGCCGGTTTTCGGATTGATCTCGGCCCGGACTTCCGTTTCCGTACCATAGCGGGAGCGGGCCGCTTTCTGGATCGCGTCTTCCATCGCGTTGATGACGATCATCCGGTCGATCGATTTCTCGCGTGCGACCGCGTCAGCGATTTGCAGCAGTTCCAGCCGGTTCGCGCTGATTGCCATATTCCACTCCTCTTGCGCCAAGGGTCACGTCAGTCGTTCGTGGCGCGTTTCTTCCTTTGCCGCCGAGCACAGAGCTCAGTTGGGCTTGTTGTCCTGCAGCAGCTCATCCTCGCTTTCGCGCACGGCTAGAGCCGCCTTTTCCGCCTGAAGAGCTGCGGTAATCAAATCGTCCGTCAAGACCAGCCTGGCTTCGCCAATATCGTTAAGAGGCAGGTCGACGGTGTCGTCTTCACCTTCCTTGACGTCCGGCAGGCGCAGTTTCGCCGTGCCGTCTTCCGCGCCAAGCAAGGTACCCCGGAACCGCTTGCGGCCATCCTGCATGACGGTCATCTCGACCTTCAGCTCGTGGCCTGCCCAACGGTTGAAGTCGCCGGCGCGCACCAGCGGTCGGTCAATCCCGGGAGAGGAAACTTCCAGATGATACGCCCGGTTGATCGGATCCTCAACGTCAAGCGCCGGAGAGACCGCCCGCGAAATCGTTTCACAGTCCTCGACGGTCATGGTGCCATCGGGACGTTCTGCCATGATCTGCAGCGTGCAGCCGTTTGCCGCGCTGATCTTCGTACGCACAAGCCGGTAGCCGAGGTCCTCGATGACCGGCTCCACAATCGCGGCAACACGGGCGTCAAGGCCCTGTTCCGTCACAATTCTCGGTTCGTGTGCGCTCACACTTGGCTCCTGGTTCAGCCGTTGCCGGCTTTGAGCATCAGATGTGCCTGATCAACGATTTACATAGGGCAATCCTGCTCGAGGTTGTTTGTTTCCGGCCATGCCCTAAACAAAAAAGAGCGGGTCCCCGGCGGGCCCACTCTCAACTGCTTGGCAAGCCGTATGAGGTGAAACACCGGCTGTATAACGCCAAAGCGGTCAAAAACGCAAGAGCCCGTGCCGAAATCCCGAAAAAGAAATGAGTCCGCGCCGGGAAAGGATCGGCAACTGCCACCAGGTCGAAGGGCTCAGACCCGCCTGAAGGTCAGGTAGCGGCCGATGCGCCCCTCCCGGATTGCCTTGGCTTCATATCGTGTTCCGGGCCACCCCTCCCAGGGCGTCTTCCAGTCCGAAGCGGTTTCCGCCATCCACTCGAACGCGGCATGCGCACGGCAATGGCGCAGTGTCCAGTCGATATAGGTGTCGATGTCACTGGCAAACCGGAATTCACACCCCGGTCTGATCGCCCGGGCGTAGCGGTCCAGGTTCTGCTCGTTGATGAACCGCCGCTTCCAGTGACGTTTCTTGGGCCAGGGGTCCGGATAGAGCTGATAGGCGAGATCGAGGCCTGCCTCGGGCAGCCAGTCGAGCACGTTGACCGCATCATCGTCGTAGAGGCGCACATTCGTGAGCTCTTCCTCGACGACGGCGGTCACCGCCTTGGCCATGCTGCCGACAAAAGGCTCGATGCCGATGAACCCGACCTTGGGAGAGGACCTTGCCCGGTGCAGCAGATGCTCGCCGCCACCAAAGCCGACTTCCAGGCAAACGGTCTCGACCTCGGCCTCGAACAGGTCTTTGAGATCCGCCGGCGCGGGAACAGTCAGGTCCAGGCCGAGACGCGGCAATTCTGTTTCCATCAGCGCTTCGCGGCGCGGGCTGAGCGGCTTGCCCTTGCGGCGGCCGAAAAAGGAACCTTCGTAACGGTCAGTCATCTAGAGCATTTCCACTCAATCTAGGTTCATTTGACCGGTGCGGTTGCGTTTGCTGACGAGGCGGGTTGCGCGCGGTGGTGTGGTTCCACCACAAGCGCAAGCCAACGTGGTCAGCGGACGCAAAAGCCCGGCCCTCCGGGTGACGCAAAGCAGACCATCGGCAGCGTTACGCCGCTTGACCGATGTACCGCATCGCACTTCGCGACGCGCCTCGCCGAGTGAACTGCTTTTCGACATCAAATGATCCTAGATTGAGCGGACATGCTCTAGCTACTTCAAAACAAAAGATCGCCGGCGCTGAGCCGGCGATCTGACTTTTTTACGGGAACAGCGTTCTGAAGCCGAGCTTATCCCGCAAGCGGGCGCAGCTCGTCAACCAGGTCGATCTTTTCCCAGGTGAAACCACCGTCGGCGTCCGGCTCACGGCCGAAGTGGCCATAGGCAGCGGTACGCTCGTAGATCGGATTGTTGAGCTTCAGGTGCTCGCGGATGCCGCGCGGGCTCAGGCCCATGACGTCGCGCAGCGCTGATTCCAGCTTGGCTTCGTCGCAGCGGCCCGTGCCGTGCAGGTCGACATAAACCGACAGCGGGTCGGAAACGCCGATCGCGTAACTGAGCTGGATCGTACAGCGGTCGGCAAGATCCGCAGCAACGACGTTTTTCGCGAGATAGCGTGCAGCATAGGCTGCAGAGCGGTCCACCTTGGTCGGGTCCTTGCCGGAGAAGGCACCGCCGCCATGGGGCGCAGCACCGCCATAGGTGTCGACGATGATCTTGCGGCCGGTCAGGCCGGCATCGCCGTCCGGACCACCGATGACAAAGGCGCCGGTTGGGTTGACGTGCCACACGGTCTCGTCGGTGATCCAGCCGTCCGGCAGCGCATCGGTGATGTAGGGCGCGACGATCTTGCGAACGTCTTCGGAGGTCAGGGCCGGATCGAGGTGCTGGGTCGACAGCACGATCGATGTGGCCGCGACCGGCTTGCCGTCTTCATAGCGGACGGTAACCTGGCTCTTTGCGTCGGGGCCGAGCACCGGCTCCTTGCCGGATTTGCGGGCTTCGGCGAGCAGGCGCAGAATCTTGTGAGAATAGAGAATCGGAGCCGGCATCAGCTCTTCGGTTTCGCGGCAGGCATAGCCGAACATGATGCCCTGGTCGCCGGCACCTTCATCCTTGTTGCCGCCGGCATCCACGCCCTGTGCGATGTGCGCGGACTGGGCATGCAGGTGAACCGCGATGTCGCAGTTCTCCCAATGGAACCCGTCCTGCTCATAACCGATGTCCTTGATGGCCATGCGGGCAAGATGGGCGAGATATTCATTTGTGATATTGGCCGGGCCGCGGGTTTCGCCGGCAATGACGATGCGGTTGGTGGTTGCCAGCGTTTCACAGGCAACACGCGCTTCCGGCATCTCGCGAAGATAAGCATCAACCACAGCGTCGGAGATGCGGTCGCAAACTTTATCCGGGTGCCCTTCGGAAACGGACTCGGATGTGAACAGGTAATTCTGACGTGCCATTGGCGATCGTCCTTCTGGGAATGAATATGACAGAAGCGGCGAATGTCATCGCCGCTTCTGGTGCATCAATCTTAGAAGTTATCCGCCACGTCAAGCTTGGCGCGCCATTTTTATCACTCGTCTCCGGCCAGGGAACGCACAAGGTCGACGATACGGCGACGGACCTTTGGGTCTTCAATGCGCACAAACGCCTTGTTCAGGGACAGGCCTTCAGAGGACGAGAGGAAGTCGACGACGTAGGACGTCGGCTGGGTTTCGCCAAATCCTTCTGCTTCTTCAGGGGTTCCCGGCGCATCTTCGAAGAAGAAGGAGACCGGCACCTTGAGGATCGTCGCGATGTGCTGCAGCCGGCTGGCACCGATGCGATTGGTGCCTTTTTCGTATTTCTGGATCTGCTGGAAGGTGATGCCCAGGGCTTCGCCGAGCTTTTCCTGACTCATGCCGAGCATCATGCGCCGCAACCGCACGCGGCTGCCGACGTGAATGTCAATTGGATTCGGTGACTTTTTACTGGGCATCTGCGTCGCTCTTTCTTTTTGTGGCGGCGAAAGTCCGCTCGTTTTTGTTAGTACAAGCTCCCCTGAAATCCCCCACAGGCTCAGGAAATCGAAGTGTGCCCGCAACCCTTCACTTGTACACGTGATAACCTTCAATCGGCTATTTCACGGTTGTATCACACTTCCTTCACTCAACTCAAATAAAAAAACTCAATTTTTGCGCGAATCGCGGTTGTATTGCCTAATACTGGCAAATACTACAAGGATTATCGAAACAATCAGCACAGGCAGATCGCCTGTAATGCTGTAGAGAGTATTGCCTATCCTCTGCGGAAGCCGACCGTCGATCAGTCCCGTTTCAAAAACACCAAGGCGCGCAACAACGGAGCCTCGGCCGTCAATAATCGCGGAAATGCCGGTGTTTGCGGCCCTGATCAACGGCAATCCCGTCTCGATGGCCCTGAGGCGGGCCTGACTGAAATGCTGATAGGGACCCGGCGTTTGCCCAAACCAGGCATCATTTGTCACGTTCAGAAGAAAGGACGGCTGACCTGCGGCATCACCAGGCAGGCCCGGAAAAATTGCCTCGTAGCAGATCATGGGTAGAAAACTAAAACTTTCAGAGACGCTCAGCACACGCGGCTGATAACCGGCCTCAAACCCTTCCAGAGGACCCGCCAGGTTTGTAATGCCAAGCGTTTCCAGCAATGGTTTAAAAGGAACGTATTCACCGAAGGGAACCAGACGAACCTTGTCGTAGATCCCCTGCACCGTGCCGTCACTGCCCAGAACATAGACACTGTTGTAATAGGACGTCCCAACCGCCCCGGGCTCGCTGCGCACGGCTCCGGTGACGAGTTCTGAAGAACTGCCAAGCGCCTTGCCGATGCGAAACAAGGCGCCCGGCTCCTGCGTCAGCAGGAAGGGCACCGCCGATTCCGGCCAGACGATCAGTCGCTTCTGGCCGACACGCGCCGCTCCGCCCAGGGGAGCCTCCGACATGTCCAGCAAGGTCTGAAAAATCTCATCTCTCAGGTCAGGCCGCCACTTGTCCTCCTGGGCGATGGCCGGCTGTACGATCCGTATATCGAGGTCGGTTGCCGGCGGGGCGGGCTGCCAAAGCCGCACCATGCCAAAGACCGCCATCGCGCACAGAACGAAGACAGCGCTGCCGACCGCCTTCAAACGCTGGCCCAACGGCCTGACATCCGCGAGAAGGGCAGGGGTGGAGGCAAGTGCGACGGCCAGAAAGCTGAGGCCATAAAGACCGACAAGACTGGCGGTTTGAGACAAAACCTCGAACCGTGCGATCCCATATCCGAAGCTGTTCCAGGGAAACCCTGTCAACACGTGACCACGCACCCAGTCCGCCAACGTCAGGCAGGCTGCGAGAAGCAGGACCCGTCGAAACCGGTCCGACCAGAACAGGGCAGCCAGCGCCACCCCCAGGCCCGTGAAAAGGGCAAGGCCCAGCGGCATGGCCAGAACGGCGAGCGGCATCAGCCAGGCAAACCGATCGGCTTCGACAAGGAAAGCCGCGCCAATCCACCACAGGCCGGCCAGAAAATAGCCGACGCCGAACATCCAGCCGATCGCAAATCCGCGACGCAGCTTTTCACGCCAGGTGGAGCCGGGTTCGAGAGCACCGTCCAGCAGCCAGACGAGACCGGGAAAACTCAACAGCAGAACAAAAGATGCTTCCAGGGGCGGTAGCGACAGGGCGGTCAGCGCCCCGCAGAGCACACACAGGACCCGTCGCTGCCAGCCCCAAGCCAACAGGAAAGTGTTTGGCAGGACCGACAGGCGGTGTGACAACCAGTGCATGTGTGATCTTTCCCGTTCCGGATCTTTCGCGGACAGGAGGTTTGTCGGCTCAAACAGGCACGGTCAAGGCCAAAAATGGTTCGCGCCCCGCACAGACGCCGCTACTCAGCCATTTCCGCCAGATGCTGCGACCTTGGCTGAGGGCACTTCCGGGTCTTGCTTTGCATCGCCCTGCGCCGCCGGCTCCGGCCGTTTTGTCCGCCGGCGCAGTTCCTGTGGCCGCACTTCAGTGCGACGGCGCCGGATCTTGAGACGCTTGATGCGCCTCGGGTCTGCATCCAGGACTTCAAACTCGAAACCAGGAACCTCTTCCGGGACGAACAGCAACTCGCCGCGCACCGGCACACGACCGACCGTGACATAAAGCAGACCGCCCAACGTATCGACGTCTTCCGAAATCTCACCACCTGTCAGGCGCGTCCCGAGCACCGTGTCGAGATCTTCCAATGGCAGACGCGGATCGGCGATCCAGACCCCTTCCCCGTCCGCGACGAGCATGGCTTCCTCGTCTTCGTCGTGTTCGTCTTCAATGTCGCCGACGACTTCCTCGACAAGGTCTTCCAGAGATACCAGTCCGTCCGTGCCGCCATATTCATCGATGACAAGCGCCATCTGGATCCGATCGGCCTTCATCTTGGTCATCAGATCGGTTGCCGGCATCGATGGGGGCACGAACAGGAGGTTTCTGACCAGATCGGTCTCCTCCAGCGTCACCGACAGGTCAACACAGGACAGATCCAGATCCGGCTGGTTGTGGCCGTTGCGGGCCGCGCCGTTGTGAGAGCCTGGTTGCAATTCGGTTGCATCGGCCGCGTTTTCCACAGCAGTTGCAGGCCGGCGGGACGCACCCCTTTCGGCGATGAAGGCCATCAAGTCCTTGATGTGAACCATGCCACGCGGGTCGTCCAGAGTTTCCTCATAGACCGGCATGCGGGAATGGCCGCTTTTTTGAAAGAGCTCCATCACCCGGCTGAGACTGGTGTCCAGATCGACCGCGTCAATGTCAGCCCGCGGGATCATGACGTCATCCACCCTGAGTTCACGAAGTCTCAGAATGTTGCCAAGCAACATGCGCTCTTCGGGAGAAAACGCGGCATCGCCGCCTTCGCGGGCGAGTTCGTCCTCGAGATTTTCACGCAGGCTCGACGATTGTCGCCCCAAGCGCAGCACACGTTTGAGCTGGTTCAGAAACGCCGCAGATCGCTGCGGCTTCGTCTGTTGCGGGTCTTCCCCGTCCTGGGATTGTCCGGGTTCAGCGGCTTTTTCGCCACTTGCCGGACTTTGCGGTTCAACTGCGCTCATCATCCATCAATCAAGAACGTCTCGTTCAATCATGCCACTTAATGCTCGTCCGCCACAAGGGGCCGGTCCGCATAAGGGTCTTCTATGCCTATAGAGGCCAATATGGCTTTCTCAAGGCTTTCCATCAGTTCTGCTTCATCATTTTCCTGATGATCATAGTCGAAAAGATGAAGCAATCCATGAACAATCAAATGGGAAAGGTGATCGGAGAAATCAATTCCCATATCCTCTGCTTCGCGGACAACGGTTTCATAGGCAAACACGATGTCCCCCAGAAGCGGGCCGTATACGTCGCCGTCCGGATCGGATCCGGGAAAGGAGAGAACGTTCGTCGGCTTGTCCTTCTCGCGCCACTGTGCATTCAGCTTCCGGATGGCGGTGTCGTCTGTAAAAAGCAGCGAAACCTCGGTGTTCTCCATCACTTCCAGGTCGGCAATGCCAAAGGCTGCAGAGATGGCACGCTCCGAAAGCACCATCAAGACGGCCTCGTCCCAGTTTCCGGCTTCGATAGAGAGATCGATCTGGAAGCCGTCGGGCAGGATGTCAGGCATGGTCCACGGCCCCTGCTACGACACTGCTCTTTCACGGCCACGAGGTGTCGTCTCCTCGAGATCCGTGTTGCGCTGGCGCTCGTTGAACCGCCGCTCCCGGGCGACAGCCTCTTCACGCGAGGCATTGTCATAGGCGGTGACGATCCGGCCGACCAGTTCGTGACGGACAACGTCCGTTTCCGTGAAACGGATGTGAGACACGTCCTGAATGTCGGTCAGCAGGCCAAGCGCTTCCCGCAGACCGGATTTCTGGCCGGACGGCAGGTCGATCTGGCTCGGATCGCCGGTGACGATCATCTTCGATCCCTCGCCAAGGCGGGTCAGGAACATCTTCATCTGCATGGAGGTTGTGTTCTGTGCTTCATCAAGCAGAACGACCGCATTTGATAGCGTCCGACCGCGCATGAAGGCGAGCGGCGCGACCTCGATCATGCCGGACTGCAGGCCACGATCGACCTTCTCCGCCGGCATCATCTCGTAAAGCGCGTCATAGATCGGCCGCAGATACGGATCGACCTTGTCCTTCATCTCACCCGGCAGAAAGCCGAGGCGCTCACCGGCTTCCACTGCCGGCCGCGACAGGATCAGCCGCGCAACGTCTCCACGTTCCAGAAGCGCTGCGGCATAGGCCACGGCCAGGAAGGTCTTGCCGGTCCCGGCAGGACCGGTGCCGAAAATGAGATCCGCGCGGTCCATGGCCCGGATATAGGCGTCCTGGGTCGGTGTGCGCGCAACTATCGTCTTGCGGCGCGTTGCGATCTGGGCGAAGGCCAGCCGGGACTTCGGCTCGAGCGTCGGCAATGGCAACTGGGCCTCGGCGGCGGCGGCCATACGCAGGGCGCCGTCCACGTCGCCCGGGTGAATCTCATGACCTTGCAGAAGACGCTGATAAAGACCTTCCAGCGCGGTCCGCGCCTGGGCGCAGCCGGCCTGGGACCCTTTCAGCGTGACCTGGTTGCCGCGGGCGATGGCATCGACCCCCAGGCGCTGCTCGATCAGCGCCAGGTTCTGATCGAACTGACCGAACAGGTCACCAATCAGCCGGTTGTCTTCAAAGGCAAGGACGATATGGGTCATGTCGGTGGCCGAATTGGCCGCAGGAGATTGATCCGAAGGCTTGCGGGAAGAAGATTGGCTGTCGCGCGTCAAATGACGTCTCCTGTACTCAACCGGCCTGGCTTTCGAGAGCCGCCGCGGCTCCGGCCGTGTCAGTAGTATCTTGCCCCGCATTCAGCCGTCCGAACAGCGAATTGGACCCGATGTCAACGATTTCCACCGCTTGTATGGTGCCGATCAGGCTTTCCGGAGCGTCCAGCTGGACGGGCTGCAACCAGGGCGATTTACCGACCAGCTGACCCGGATTGCGACCTGTCTTTTCCAGAAGGACATCACAGACCATGCCAAGCCGCGACGCGTTGAACGCTTTCTGCTGCGCGCTGACAAGCGCCTGCAGCTCCGCAAGACGGGCGGATTTCACGTCTTCTGGCACCTGGTCCTCCATGGTCGCGCCGGGAGTGCCCGGACGTTGACTGTACTTGAAGGAGAAGGCGGAGCCGTATTCCACGCGGCGGATCAGATCCATCGTGTCTTCGAAATCCTGGTCCGTTTCGCCCGGGAAACCGACAATGAAATCGCCGGAGAGGGCGAGGTCCGGGGCAGCGGCGCGAATGCGGTCGAGCAGACGGAAGTAATCGTCACGGGTATGACGACGATTCATGGCCTTCAGGATCTTGTCCGATCCCGACTGCACCGGCAGGTGCAGATAGGGCATCAGGCTTTTCAGCTCCGCATGGGCGGCGATGAGATCATCATCCATGTCGCGCGGATGGCTTGTGGTGTAGCGCAGCCGGTCCAGGCCGTCGATGTCTGCCAGACGGCGCAGCAACCGGCCAAGTCCCCAGGTCGACCCATCCGCAGCCTCGCCGTGATAGGCGTTGACATTCTGACCAAGCAGCGTGACTTCGCGCACGCCTGCCGCCGCCATGCGTTCGGCTTCTTCGACGATCTGCTGAACAGAGCGGGACACTTCCGCACCGCGCGTATAGGGGACGACGCAGAAGGTGCAGAACTTGTCGCAGCCTTCCTGAACCGTCAGAAATGCAGAAGGGGCACGTTTCAAAGCCGGCTTTTCAACCCGTTCCGACAGGTGGTCGAATTTGGCGTCGATGTCGAACTCGGTCTCGACGACCTTCTTGCCCTGGCGCGCCTTTTCCAGCAACGACGGCAGCTGGTGATAGCTTTGCGGGCCGACGACCATGTCGACGATCGGCGCCCGGCGGGATATTTCCTCGCCCTCGGCCTGGGCCACGCAGCCGGCCACGCCCACCATCATGTCCTTGCCTGATTTCGCCCGCTCTTCCTTCACCTTGCGGATCCGGCCAAGCTCCGAATAGACCTTTTCGGCGGCCTTTTCACGAATGTGACAGGTGTTCAGGATGACAAGGTCCGCGTCTTCCAGGTCCTCGGTGGTCTCGAACCCTTCCGGCGCCAGAACATCGGTCATGCGCTCGCTGTCGTAAACATTCATCTGGCAGCCATAGGTGCGCACGAACACCTTGCGCTGGTTGCCCTTGGCACCTGGCGTCTCGTCAGATGGGGTCACGGCAATTTGGTCTTCCGGGCGGCTTGTCATTCGCTCCTCATGGCCGTTGTCATCGGCCGGCATGTCTTGGGTCATGGTGCCTGGGTCGGAAACCGTCTGCCCGACGCGCCTTGTCACCCGCTCTTCCGTTCGAACGGGAGGCACCTGAAAAAATCAGGCGCCAGCTTTAGCGGTTTTTTCCGCGTTTGAGAAGAAGCCGAAGGGTTCAAGATCGCTGATTTCTTGGCTTTCGACGGGCTTTTGCATCAGCGAGGCCACCGTCATCGCCCGGACATCAGCTTCCAGCTGCCGGGTCAGGGCCTTCCGGTCGGTGCCGCCATCGACCAGAACCGGCTCGCCCCAACGTACCACAACGTCCAGAGCGCCCCTTGAAAAGATGCCCCAGAGATGGCCAGCAAGCTCCATGTCGCCATACCAGGCAACGTGAGGCCGGTGGGCACGGCCCATGGGCAGGCCATAAAAGCCCTGATAGGCAACAGACAGCGGCTGAACCCAGACGTCACCTGTGTCGCCATCGCCCACGGCGCGGGTGGCTGCGCCCAGAAGCGCCGATCGAAAGGGCAAAACGCAATTGCCGTCGTTGGAGGTGCCTTCGGCAAACAGCACCATGGCGTCGCCCTCCGCCATCCGTCCGGCGATGGCATCGGCAACCTGCGCGGTTTCCGAGCGCCGGGTCCGGTTGACGAAGACGGTGCGCTGAAGCTTGGCGAAGAGACCGAAAATGGGCCAGCCCGAGACTTCGGACTTGGCAATGAAACTGAGCGGCATCAGGGTACCGATCACAGTGATGTCCACCCAGGACGCGTGGTTGGCGGTGATCAGCAGCGGCCGGTCGCTTGCGGGCGCGCCGATCTGGCTGATCTTGATACCGACAAGCCGGGTGGCGATCCGGTGCCAGAGGTGCGGCAGATGCTTGCGCATCGGCCATTTGAATTTCACCGCCAGCCATTGCAGCGGGATCAGAACCAGCGAGACAAGTGTCAGGACAAAGATGATCAGTCCGGCCTTGATCTCAGCCATTGCCGTCTTCGTCCTTTGCATCTTCCAGGGGAACGCCATAAAGCTCCAGCCGGTGGTCGACCAGCTTGTAGCCGAGCTTGCGCGCAATGAATTCCTGCAGGGCTTCGATGTCCTCGTTGCGGAATTCGATCACCTGACCCGAGCGGAGGTCGATCAGATGGTCATGATGCTCGTCGGGCACGGTTTCGTAGCGCGAGCGGCCGTCCCGGAAATCGTGACGTTCGATCATGCCGGCATCTTCGAACAGCTTCACCGTGCGATAGACGGTGGAGATGGAAATGCCCGGGTCGATCGCCACGGAACGGCGGTAGAGCTCTTCCACATCCGGGTGCTCCTCGGATGCGTCCTCGATGACCGAGGCGATGACGCGGCGCTGTTCGGTCATGCGCATGCCCTTGGCAATGCACATATCCGCAAGCGTCGATAGTTTGTCTTCCGCCATCTGGATGCCGTCCGTTTCCCGTGTGTCCTTCTCCGGCTATGCGCTTAGCGAAGATCGACCCGCATGACAAGCGCCGTGCCGTCTCCTCCACTGTCGCCATAATAGCCCTTGCGCTGCCCGACTTCCTTGAAACCAAGACCACGATAGAGCAGCAAGGCCGACTCGTTGGCCGCATCAACCTCGAGAAACACGGACTTGCATCTTTCGCCATAAAGCCGGAACAGACCGGCCTCCATCAGCTGCTTGCCGATCCCGCGGCCACGCTGACGCGGATGAACGGCAATGGTGATGACTTCAGCTTCATCCGCCGCCGTTCTCAGGACGAGGAAACCAAGCGGTGCACGTGTGCCATAGGGGCTCGCCCGCCGGGCAACCAGGATGGTGGTTCCCGACTGCGCTTTCATGCGGGCGAATTCCTCAATATTCCAGTTGTGCTTGAACGAAGCGTCGTGGATTTCGGCAATCTTCGGCAGATCCTCGTCCAGCGCCTCTTCAATGACCGGCGGCTGGGTCCAGAACCACCAAAAACTCATTGCCGTTCAATCCTTCCCTTGCGCTGCGGCGTTGCATCCGGCGGCCGTAGATAGAGCGGCGACGGCGACGAAACCACCGGATCGGCGGTCAGCCCGAGTTCTGCCACATCCCGGATGCCGGGAAAACCGCTCGTCGACAGAATTCTGTCAGCCGGCAGGCCCAGCACGTCCGCCAGCTTTTCAGCTGCCGATCCGGCCAATCTTATGTCTTCGGGCAAGGAGGCTGCAAGATCGGACAGGGTGCGGACACCGGCTTCGCTCAATGGCCAGCCACCGTCGTCAAACTGCTGGCAATAGACCTCGTCGCCCTTGCCTGTCAGCGCCACCAGCACGGACCCCCGACCATCCTCGCGCGCTGCCGCCCGGGCGATTGCCGCCAACGTGGTGATGCCCACCACCGGCTTGCCAAGCACAAGGCCGAAACCGCGCGCGACCGACAACCCGACCCGGAGCCCGGTGAAACTGCCCGGCCCGACCGTGACCACGACCCGGTCGAGATCGGAAAACGCGGTTGACGTTTCCGCCATGACTTCGCCGATCATGTCCATCAGCCGCTCGGCGTGACCGCGGCCGATTTCCTCGCCGAAGGCACCGAAACAGGCGGTCTCCGCGCCGTTGTCGAGGACAGCGGCGGCACAATTGGCAAGGGCGGTATCGATGGCAAGAACGCGCATTCGGTCTCGGCTCAAACGGTTTTTCTCCCCTTTGCCAGTACCTTGCCGGACGTCATGAGTCGAGCGGGGCTTTGGACCTAAGCCCAAAGGCGGGCTTGCCTTCCACAGGGAATGAGAGTCGGAAATATTAATGGTTCTGTCTCGGCCGGAGATCCCTCCCGGGCTCTCAACAGTCATCCCGCCCGGGCGAAACGCTTGCCCGGACCTGAGTGCCCAACTGCGGCCGTTTCTTCCTGTTTTTCTTGGTCCGGCCCCGCTTCCCCGCTCCCGGATCTTCGCTGCGTTGTATTCAGGATGGCAACTTGACGGGGCCGGAAAACACAAGAGCCCGGCCAGTTGGCCGGGCTCCTAAACCTCGTTCACGGCGAGTTGCCTCAGATCGGGCGGACTTCCTCGACTTCCGGGACAAAATGGCGCAGCAGGTTCTGGATGCCGTGCTGGAGCGTTGCCGTCGAGGACGGGCAGCCTGCACAGGCGCCGCGCATGGACAGATAGACCACGCCTTCCTTGAAGCCCTTGAAGGTGATGTCGCCACCATCCTGGGCAACGGCCGGTCGCACGCGGGTTTCAAGAAGTTCCTTGATCGTGTCGACGGTCTGCTGATCGCCTTCCTCGAAGAACTCGCCTTCTTCGGTGTCTTCCGCGCCACCTGATGTCATCACCGGCTGACCGGACATGAACTGTTCCATGATCACGCCGAGAATGGCCGGTTTCATGTGCTGCCAGTCGGTGTCGTCCTTGGTGACCGTGACAAAGTCATGCCCAAAGAAGACGGCGGCGACACCCGGCACGTCGAACAGCTTTTCGGCGAGCGGCGAGACGCCGGCATCCGCCTTGGAGCGGAAATCATAAGTGCCTTCCGGCAGGACGACCCGTCCGGGCAGGAATTTCAGCGTGGCCGGGTTCGGCGTGGCTTCGGTTTGAATGAACATTGCTCTTGTCCTTGCGCTTTTCTCGCGCCCAGTTGTCCGCAGTGCCTTGCGCCTCTCCATTAATCGCAAAACACCGATGAGTCCTTCTAGACCATCTTACCGCAGTTTGGAACCTTTAAAAACTAGATAGGTACATATCCTGACCGATCAAGCACGAAAAGATGCGATCCGGAGGAAGACGCCCGCACCCGGGTCATTGGCCGGGGCTATGCAAGGGCAGAAATGGAATCATCATCCAGATTGCCCGGCACGATCGTGACCGGTATCGGAAAGGTATCTGCCGACTTCCCGGCAATCGAGGAGACAAGCGGTCCCGGTCCTTCCGAACCGGTGCTGGCTGCCAGGATCATGATGGCAATGTCCGCATCGGTCTCGATCAGATCCATGATTTCTTCCGACTTGGACCCCTCGCGCACAACGGTTTCCGGTTCGGTCCGGGCAACGGACCGCACCCGTTCCGCAGCCTTGGCCAGCGCGGCCTCGGCCTCTTCCTGGGCTTCGGCACGCATGATGTCCTCAACCCCCAGCCAGTGCTGGAAATCGCCCGGCGCAATGATGAAGACAAGTGTCACCACCCCCCCGGTGCGCGCCGCGCGCTTGGCGGCATAAACGATCGCGCGGTCGCATTCGGGCGTTTCGTCGACCACAACCAGAAACTTCCGGCGGTGGCCTTCCTCGTTGCTTTTTCTGATGGCTACCATGCGCGCATGCTGCCACCGGTCCGGGCACATCGCAAGCGGTGATATCACCGCTTGCACGTCTTGCTGACAGGGTCCTTGCCCCTTGTGCCTCTACAGGATGAACTTCGACAGATCGACATTCTTGGCAAGGTCGCCGATATTCTCCTTGACGAAGTCGGCGGTGATCTCGACCTCTTCCCCCGACCGGTCAGGTGCGGTGAAGGAGATTTCGTCGAGGATCCGCTCCATCACGGTCTGAAGACGGCGCGCCCCGATGTTCTCCACGGACGCATTGAGATCCACCGCCACGGAGGCGATTTCCTCAATGGCATCTTCGCTGAAGGACAGCGTGACGTTTTCGGTCTCCATCAGGGCCACATATTGCTTGATCAGGCTGGCTTCCGGTTCGGTCAGGATCGCCCGGAAGTCTTCCTTGTTGAGCGCCCGCAGTTCCACCCGGATCGGCAGACGACCCTGAAGTTCGGGCAAAAGATCTGACGGCTTGGCGACATGGAACGCGCCGGAGGCAATGAAGAGGATATGGTCGGTCTTGACCGGTCCGTGCTTGGTGGACACCACCGTGCCCTCGATCAGGGGCAGAAGGTCGCGCTGCACACCTTCGCGGGACACATCGGCCCCGGCCCGGCCTTCGCGGGCGCAGATCTTGTCGATCTCGTCCAGGAAGACGATGCCGGAATTTTCCACCAGTGAAATGGCCTCTTCGACCACCTTGTCCTCGTCAAGCAGCTTGTCCGATTCCTCGTTGACCAGGAGATCGTGGCTGTCGCGGACTGTTGTGCGCTTGGTCTTGGTCTGACCGCCAAAGGCCTTGCCGAGCAGGTCGGACATGTTCATGACGCCGACGCTGGCGCCGGGCATGCCGGGCAGCTCGAAGCTCGGCATCTGGGCCTGGGCCCGCACCTCGACCTCGATTTCCTTGTCGTCCATCTCGCCGTTGCGCAGCTTTGCGCGGAAACTGTCGCGGGTGGCCGGGCTGGCATTCTTGCCAACCAGCGCATCAAGCACGCGCTCTTCGGCCAACACATGCGCCTTGGCCTTCACCTCTTCCCGCTTCTGGTCGCGCACCAGGGTGATGCCCGCTTCCACCAGGTCGCGGACAATCTGTTCCACGTCGCGGCCGACATAGCCGACCTCGGTGAACTTGGTTGCCTCCACCTTGGTAAAGGGCGCGTTGGCCAGCCTGGCCAGACGCCGGGAAATCTCGGTCTTGCCGACACCGGTCGGACCGATCATTAGGATGTTTTTCGGCAGCACCTCTTCGCGCATCTGCCCCTGAAGCTGCTGGCGGCGCCAGCGATTGCGCAGCGCGATGGCAACCGCGCGCTTGGCATCCTTCTGGCCGACAATGTAGCGGTCGAGTTCTGAGACGATCTCACGCGGAGAAAAATCGGACATTTTTTAAGACACGCCTTCCGTCACTTTGTGTTCCATCAGCAGGCTGTCGCCCGTGCGGCCCAGGAGATCTTCCATCTCCCTGAAGCCGGCCTTTCTGTAGGCCTTCACGGCGCGCAGGTTTGCCGGATCCGGATCGATCAGGATCCTCTTGTGGCCATCCTGCTGCAATTTGCGGACAAATGCCTGCAATACCTTCGTTCCAAGTCCCCTGGAGAGGTTTCCGCCGTCGGCAATCGACAGGTCAACTCCAACCGCGTCCAGCGGCAGCAGAACCACCCAGGGATATTCAGCGACGACGTCGGGGCCTTGCTGGTCCTTCACGAACCAGACCTGAATATAGCCCGCCGCGCGGCCGTCAATTTCAAAGATGAAGGGCTGCGTCGTGTCGCGCCCTTCAATCATGTCTCGGATGTAGCCAAGCTCCTTAGCCGGGTTTCCCCACCACTCACGCCAGTGCGGGCGTGCCATCCAATCCGCCAGAAGCGACAGATCTTCAGCTGAAACGGGGCGAAACGACACCATGGAGGATTACTCGGCCGTGTCCAGGGATTCCACTGTCACACTGGCATTGGTGTAGACACAGATTTCCGCGGCAACCGCCATGGCCTTGCGGGCAATGGTTTCCGCGTCAAAATCCGTATCGGCCAGAGCCCGTCCCGCGGCCAGCGCATAGTTTCCGCCCGACCCGATGCCCATGACGCCGCCCTCCGGTTCAAGCACGTCTCCGGTGCCGGTCAGGACCAGGGAGACATTCTTGTCGGCGACCAGCATCATCGCTTCCAGCCTGCGCAGGTACCGGTCCGTGCGCCAGTCCTTGGCCAGCTCCACGCAGGCGCGCATCAGCTGACCCGGATACTGTTCCAGCTTGGCCTCTAGGCGTTCGAACAGGGTGAAGGCATCCGCGGTTGCCCCGGCAAAACCGGCAATCACCTCGCCCTTTGCCAACAGGCGCACCTTGCGCGCGGAGTGTTTGATCACCGTCTGGCCCAGGGACACCTGGCCGTCGCCGGCGATCACCACCTTGCCGCCCTTGCGCACCATCATGATCGTCGTCCCGTGCCACTGGGCCGGTTCGCGCCTCTCGCTCATGCAGTCCTCACAACAGTTTTCTTTGCTGCCGCCCTATGTAAGCGGCAATCACGGCTTTTCCAAGCGGTCAAAAGAGGGATCACCGATCAGCCCGAGCCAACTGGCCGACTATCCGTTCGTCATCTCGATGCGCGTTGCCCGCATCAGCGCATCGACCAGCTTGTCCAGCTGACCGGCCACGCGTTCCTCGGTCAGGTCACCCTTGTCGTCAAATGCCCCACTGGCGCGCGGCACGGAAACCATCTGCGGCAGGACCATCGCCCCCAGCCCGACCTCCAGGATCGTGCGCATGCCGATCAGGCCGCGCATGCCACCGAACCCGCCCGGAGACGCCGCGCCAAGTGCAAACACCTTGTTCCGGTAGGGCTCCCCGGGCTCCTTGACCCGGCTGATCCAGTCGAGCGTGTTTTTCAGGAGCGGGGTAATGCCGGCGTTGTATTCCGGGCAGGTAAGGAAAATGCCATCCTGCGCCTGGAAGTGCTTGTGGAGCTTGCGCGCATTTTCCGGCACGCCTTCAACCTCTTCCAGGTCACCATCATAGATCGGCAAGGGATAGTCCTTCAGCGACAGATGAGTGACCTCGGCGTCGAGGATCGCAAGCTTTTTCGCGGCCAGCGCGGCGAGTTTTGCATTCAAAGAAGCACTCCGGCTCGAACCGGAACAGACAAGAATTTTCGGTGTACGCATGGATAGTCTCTAACCAGGGATTCGTGCGAAGAAACCTAGTGCAGACAGCACGTGCAGAAAAGGTGTCGCACACCAATGGTATCAGAACGCAAAAGGCCGGGCAGAAACCCATCATGAAACGACTTGCAGCTGCCCTTCTTTTCCTGACCAGCGTCGGCACGGCCTGGGCTCAACAGGTCTACAGCCCGCGAGAACTGCGGCAGGTCGCCGAAATGGCGGTTCTGGCGACCCATTGCGGCATGCCGGATGCCAGGCGGACTATGGACCGGTATGCAAAGCTACGACCGCGTCGTTGCAAGCATGACCGCGGAGCTCGCATCCGGCAGAAAACCAGACGGCGACGCCTGCACGCTCGGGAAAAATATCATGCCTGGCGTCTTGCGTGGCCTGAAGGCCAATCCGCCACTCCGGTAATCCGGAGAACCGGTCTCAGTGCCCCTTGCGGTAGACCCAGACCCTGGCCGGCGGCAGGTTTTTCCAGACCCATTCGGAACTGTAGACAGAAATGCCCCGGCCCGCCGGTTTGACCGGAGCGACCAGCCCGTAGGAAAACTGGATGAACGGTGCACCGGGTTTCAGCAGTTCGAGCGCTTCGGCAAGCAGAGCCTTGCGGGCCGGTTCAGGCCGGGTCAGCAAGGGCAGTGACGACACAATGCCATCAAGGGAATGGCGGCCGTCCGACTTGCCTTCCGGAAGCCGGTTTGCGGCGGACAGCGTGCCCCGCAGCGCATAGGCATCGCCCTGCACCACGTTGAGCCCCGGGTAACGGCGCGTCAGAAGTTCACAGAATTCCGGGCAATATTCGATGAGTGTCAGCTGCGAATGGGCATAGCCCCGGTCAAACAGTGCCTTGGTGACGACACCGGTTCCAGGGCCCAGCTCGACAACCGATGCATTCGGACGCGGTGCCAGATAAGAGGCCATCTTCGCTGCCAGTTCAGGCCCGGATGGTGTGACCGCGCCTGTCCTGAGCGGGTTCTGCGCCCAGGAGCGAATGAATTTCACTTCATCCAGCACCTTCGCCCGCACGGCATTGGCCTTTTCAAACTTCTCCCAAAGGGCATCCCGACGGCTGAAATTGCGTTTCTGCATCTGTCCTCACTCACCCATGAGCTGGGAATATAGGAACGATTGCAAGGAGATGCTATGGGCAAGCGCACACAATGCGCGCCTTTACCCTGCTAAATTGCACAAGGTTCCTTGAATGCGGTGTGCGCAATCAGGCGCCGAGATTGTCGATGAAGTCCTTGACCTTCGAAAAGAAGCCAGCGGATTCCGGATGATTTTCTCCGGAGGATTCCTTCTCGAACTCCGCCAGGAGCTCGCGCTGGCGGCGGGTCAGGTTGGTCGGTGTTTCCACCGTCACCTGGATATACATGTCGCCATGCTGGCTGGAACGCATGATCGGCATGCCCTTGCCGCGCAGCCGGAACTGTTTGCCGGTCTGCGTGCCTTCCGGCACCTTGACCCGGCTTGTGGCCCCCTCGACGGTCGGAACGTCGAACTGGCCGCCAAGCGTTGCCGTCGACATGGAGATCGGCACGCGGCAGTAAAGATCGGCACCGTCACGCTGGAAAAGATCGTGCGGCCTGATCGACAGGAAGATGTAAAGGTCACCCGCCGGGCCGCCACGCACGCCGGCTTCCCCTTCGCCGGCCAGCCGGATGCGGGTGCCGTCTTCAATACCCGCCGGAATGTTGACGGAGAGCGTACGCTCCTGGGTCTTGCGCCCGGCGCCGCCGCAATCCTCACAAGGATCGGTGATGACCTGACCACGTCCCTGACAGCTCGGACAGGTCCGCTCCAGCGTGAAAAAGCCCTGGGCCGCACGCACGCGGCCGGAGCCGCCACAGGTGCGGCAGGTGGTCGGGCTGGTGCCCGGCTTGGCGCCGGAACCGGTGCACGTGTCGCAGGTGACGCTGGTCGGAACTTCGATTTCCACCGTCTTGCCGGCGAAGGCGTCTTCCAGCGTTATGTCGAGATTGTAGCGCAGGTCGGCACCGCGCTCGCGGCCACCGGACCGGCGGCCGCCACCGCCCATGCCGAAGAACTCTTCGAAGATGTCCGACATGGTGGAGGAGAAATCATGGGCGCCGGCCCCGCCACCGCCGCCAAAGCCGCCATTTTCAAAGGCAGCATGACCAAAACGGTCATAGGCGGCTCGCTTCTGGCCGTCCTTCAGCGTGTCATAGGCTTCGTTGACTTCCTTGAACCGGGCCTCGGCCTCTGCATCGCCCGGATTGCGGTCCGGGTGGTATTGCATGGCCATCTTGCGGTAGGCGCTTTTCAGCGCCTTTTCGTCCGCTTCGCGCGAAACACCCAGCACCTCGTAGAAATCGCGTTTCGACATCAAGATCTCTCGGTCTTGTTGTTGCACCGCTGGCAGCCCTGCCTGAGCCGGCGCCAATTACGGCGAAGGCGCCGGGCACTTGTGCCCTTGTCATCAGGCAATCAGCAGCCGGCGCCGGGATAAGGACAGCCAGCCGGAAACCGGCTGGCTGATACGTTTGTTATGCGGACTTCTTGTCGTCGTCTTCCTTGACTTCCTCGAAGTCAGCATCGACGACATCGTCGTCTTCCTTCTTGGCTTCGGCCTCTTCGCCGCCTTCGGCTTCCGCATCGGCCTGAGCCGCCTGATACATGGCTTCGCCAAGTTTCATGGACGCTTCGGCCAGAGCCTGGGTCTTGGCCTTGATGTCCTCAAGGTCTTCGCCCTCAAGCGCGGACTTCAGAGCTTCCAGAGCGCTTTCGATCGCGGACTTGTCGTCTTCGGTGACCTTGTCACCATAGTCCTTGAGCGATTTCTCGGTGGAATGGACCAGGGATTCGCCCTGGTTCTTGGCTTCCACCAACTCCTTACGCTTCTTGTCCTCGTCGGCGTGGGATTCAGCGTCCTTGATCATCTGGTCGATGTCGCTGTCGCTGAGGCCACCGGAGGCCTGGATGCGGATCTGCTGTTCCTTGCCCGTGCCCTTGTCCTTGGCCGACACGTTGACGATGCCGTTGGCGTCGATGTCGAAGGTGACCTCGATCTGCGGCACGCCGCGCGGTGCCGGCGGCAGGCCAACCAGGTCGAACTGACCGAGGACCTTGTTGTCGGCAGCCATTTCACGCTCACCCTGGAAGACACGGATGGTCACGGCCGTCTGATTGTCTTCAGCGGTCGAGAACACCTGGCTCTTCTTGGTCGGGATCGTCGTGTTGCGGTCGATCAGGCGGGTGAAGACACCACCGAGGGTCTCGATGCCGAGCGACAGCGGGGTCACGTCGAGCAGGAGAACGTCCTTGACGTCGCCCTGCAGAACGCCGGCCTGGATCGCGGCACCCATGGCCACAACTTCATCCGGGTTCACACCCTTGTGCGGCTCCTTGCCGAAGAAGGTGTTCACGGTTTCCTGGATCTTCGGCATGCGGGTCATGCCGCCGACCAGAACCACTTCGTCGATTTCACCGGGCGCAAGACCGGCATCCTTCAGAGCGGCTTTCATCGGTGCGATGGTGCGCTTGACCAGGTCTTCGACCAGCGACTCGAATTTCGCCCGGGTCAGTTTCAGGGTCAGGTGCTTCGGACCGGAAGCGTCTGCCGTGATGAAGGGCAGGTTGATCTCGGTCTGGGACGAGGACGACAGTTCGATCTTGGCCTTTTCGGCAGCTTCCTTGAGGCGCTGCAGAGCCAGCTTGTCGTTCTTCAGATCGATGCCCTGGTCCTTCTTGAATTCGGACGCCAGGTAGTCGACCAGGACCATGTCGAAGTCTTCACCACCGAGGAAGGTGTCGCCGTTGGTGGACTTCACTTCGAAGACACCGTCGCCGATTTCCAGGACGGACACGTCGAATGTACCGCCGCCAAGGTCGTAGACGGCGATGGTCTTGCCGTCGTTCTTGTCGAGGCCGTATGCCAGCGCAGCCGCGGTCGGCTCGTTGATGATGCGCAGGACTTCAAGACCAGCGATCTTGCCGGCGTCCTTGGTCGCCTGCCGCTGAGCATCGTTGAAGTAGGCCGGAACGGTGATAACCGCCTGGGTTACGCTCTCGCCAAGATAGCTTTCAGCGGTTTCCTTCATTTTCTGAAGGATGAACGCGGAGACCTGCGACGGGGAGTATTTTTCACCGCTCGCTTCCACCCATGCGTCGCCATTGTCCGCCTTGACGATTTCGAACGGAACCAGCTTCTGGTCCTTCGCAACGGTCGGATCGTCGAAACGACGGCCGATCAGGCGCTTGACTGCAAAAAGGGTGTTGGTCGGGTTCGTGACCGCCTGGCGTTTCGCCGGCTGGCCAACAAGACGCTCTCCGTCGTCGGAGAATGCCACCATGGAAGGGGTGGTGCGGGCGCCTTCTGCGTTTTCGATAACTTTGGAATCTTTACCGTCCATGACGGCGACGCACGAGTTCGTCGTGCCGAGGTCGATACCAATGACCTTTGCCATATCTGCCTCTCTTTCTAGCAAACCGGAGGGACCCATGAAGGCGTCAATCCGGCTCCTCTCACTTGGGTTCCGGGAGTTGCCCGGACATCGCGCCGGAGGTTGCCCTCAGGATTTGGCGCGAAGCTTGACCGCTATATAGGTGGAGGAAACTTTGCCTGCAAGCCATCTCTGGCTCACGGAACGCAATCAGAGCGTTTCTTCGGAAGTTCTTTGGAAATGGTTACCGGCACCAGGCCTTTCCACAAGCCGGTGAACACAGCGGACCAAACCGTTTCGCATTTCGGAAAGGCTTTGCCGGTAGCCTTCAAGTTCATATCAATCGACACCCAGACCGAGGAGGCTGTTTTGAGAGAGCCCGCGTTGTGGAGCCGGATCGCGGCATGTCATCCGGACGTCGTTGACGCTGACCTTCCCTTCTCGCACCGGCTTGCCCGCGACAATGGCTGGACGGTGCCGTTCGCGCAGCAGGTAATCACCGAATACCAGCGTTTTGCCTATCTAAGCCGTCTCGGACAAGGCATGGTCACGCCCAGTGATGAAGTCGATCAGGCCTGGCACCTGCACCTGACCTATACCCGGCACTACTGGGGGCCTTTCAAGGACGCGCTTGGCGGCGCGCTGCATCACATGCCAACCAAGGGCGGGCCGGACCAGGCAAGACTGTTCAGACAGACCTATGCGCAGACGCTAAATCTCTACCGGGCCGAATTCGGCGAGCCACCAGATGACATCTGGCCCGACGAAACAATCCGCTTCGGCCGGGCTCCGCATTTCAGGCGGGTGAATGTCCGGGATGTCTGGCTGTTGCCAAAGCCAGGATGGCCGGTTTTCGCCAGAGCTGGATTTCGACAACTGGCAAAGGTTCCCCTGCGGGTTTATGGAGCGGTTCTTGCGCTTGCCGCCGCCCTGTTCGGCACGGGGCTGGCGATGGCGCACGGCACTCCGGAAGGTGATACCTATCTGGAAATGGCCAACAGCATGGTCTGGCACTGGGCGCTTGAACACACTTTCTGGTTCGCCGTCGGTGTCTTCATCATTGCGGCCGTTCTGGCCGCCCTCCTCAACAAGGCCGCCGGCAAGTCCTCCGGTTGCGGATCAGGGTGCGGCGGCGGTGGAGATGGCGGGTCAGGGTGCGGATCCGGCTGCGGGGGCTGCGGCAGCTGAACATTCGCGCTACAAGGCCTGATGCAGGACATCACGTTCAACGACCATTCCGGTCTTCGCTATCTGCCGGAGTATTTCGCCCGGGCTTCCCAGGAAGCGCTTCTTGAAGCTGTGCGGTCGGTGGTTGCCGAGGCGCCGCTCTATCAACCCGCCATGCCGCGGACGGGCAAACCGTTTTCGGTGAAGATGAGCAATTGCGGCCCGCTCGGATGGGTGTCGGACATCAAAGGCTACCGCTACCAGCCGCTGCATCCGGACACCGGTCGTCCCTGGCCTGCCATGCCGGATCAGCTGAAAGACCTCTGGTCGACCTTGGCGCCGGACGCACCGCCGGCCGAAGCCTGCCTGATCAATTTTTACCAAGCCAGCGCCCGCATGGGCCAGCACCAGGACCGGGACGAGGACATGTTCGATGCGCCGGTGATTTCCGTCTCACTCGGCGACACCGCCACGTTCCGCGTCGGTGGCACGAACCGCAAGGACCCGACCCGCTCGTTCCGGCTGAACTCCGGCGACGTGGTCGTGCTTGGCGGCGAGGCCCGTCTTGCCTATCACGGCATCGACCGGGTGCTTGCTGGCACGTCCACACTCCTGAAAAACGGTGGCCGGATCAATCTGACCCTGCGGCGGGTGACAGCGGCCTGAGGAAAAGGGGCATCTCAAGCTGACAGATCGCACAGAAAAGTGTTTCCGCCAGAACCTCCCTCGGCACGGGCGCAGGATTTCGCCCGGTTCCAATTTCATTCGGAATGCAGGACCTTGTGAGCAAGTCTATCGCAACTCTCAAGACCATGAAGCCTGTACCACCGGAAGACCTGGAGAAACTCCATACCGGCAGCCTGCTCACCCGCCTGCAGGGCTTGAGAAGCTTGCATGCCTCATTTGAGACAAGTGACTGGTCGCCTGAAGCGCGCGACGCCGTCGAAGCAGCCGGCCTCGTTGCCTTTAAAGACACCGAAATCTGGCAGACCGCCTTCCAGAACCTGAAACAACGGCTCTCCCGGCGCGAACACTTTCCACGCGCCGGCTAAAAGCAGAGACAGGCAGTGGCGCAAGCAAAACAGAAATTTTCCGGACGGAACGTTCCTGGGCACTTTCAGCGCGCTCAACATGCCACCACCGGCCCAGGCAACGTCCTAGTTCAAGGCACGCCGGTGCAAAATTTTCAGATCGCGGTATCCAAACTTCTGTGCAGCGGTCTGCACAATAAGGGTCGTGTCCTCATCCCAGTCGTCAAACGCTGTGCCATACGGATCCTCGAGTTGGTTCGTCAGGTCGAGGATGTTCACAAAAACCGAGCGGACGGATCTGCGGCAGCTGTCTTCCAGGTTACAAAGTACGTCGACAAGATAGCGCCCCAATTCATTGTCCTCGAACCCTGCAAAATACTCAGCCGCCAACTGGATGGCGGCCATACGACGGTCGCCGTCCAGCTCCGTCTCCTGCATCCAGAGGCGCAGCAGGGGACGGTACCGATCAACCAGCCCGAGGTAACAGCACAAGGCCTTCAGTGCATATTCGGCATAGATGTTGTTTTCGTCCCCGTGCAAATAGCTTTCCAGAAGCGCCGCATCGCCTTTGTTGCCGCTCAGACCGACGACATAGATCGCTCCAACGATATCTCCCTCCCGGCCTCGCAGGAGATTTCGAGCAAACTCGACCTCCTCGGGTGCGACCGGGCCAGGCTCCAGTCCCTTTGCCCGAAGGCATATTTGTTCAATATCAAAAAAGTCGACCATGTCCGGTAAGGTAGCAAACCTCTAGTCATGTTACGCAAGGCTGATGCGCGCAACTGCCACAGATCAATTGCCTCACCGGTATTTGTCAACCAACTCCGGCAAGGCTTCTCTACCAGCGTCCTCAATCAGTCAAATAGCTTGCCTCAAAGCTCACCGGAAAACTCACTGACCGGGCGATGAAGCAGACCTTGTGAATCTCGTGATGGATGGCGTCGGCCCTGGCCAGGTCGGCCCCGGCGGGCACGGTGATCGTCGGCTTCAGCACAGCTTTCAAGAACCGTCCGGCGCCCGATTGTTCCGTCTCCCCGATACCGACCGGTCGGTCTTCATAAGACTGAACGGCAATACCGGCAGTGCTGGCCAGATGCAGGTACCAGAGCATGTGACAGCTGGAAAGCGCGGCCAGCAACAGGTCTTCCGGATTGTGCAGCGCCGGATCGCCGCCGAGCAATGGATCGTTGGAACAGGCGACCGGCGGTTTTCCGGGCGTCCGGATCTCCCAGGTCCGATCGTAACCGCGATAGGTTCTTGTGCCCTCACCGCGGTTGCCGGTCCAGGTGATCTGAGAGGTGTAGCTGTGTTCGGCCGTCATTGCAGTCTCCAAAATGTATACATTTATACATTTTTCATTTGCACGCTCCTGTCAAGCCGCTTATAGGCGGACGGGGAAGGAGCCCTCATGTCCGCTGAGACCATCGCTGCCGCCGTCGAGGCGGATATCCTGAACGGGGTCTTCAAACCCGGCGAAGACCTGAAGCAGGGAGACATCGCCGTACGGTTTGCCGTCAGCCGGATCCCGGTGCGCGATGCACTGCAGCTGCTGGCCTCAAGAGGACTGATCGAGCATGTCCCCAACCGGCGCGCCCGCATCATTTGCCTGAACCGGAAAGAGATTGACGAGGTTTTCGATCTGCGCCTGCTTCTGGAGACCGACTGCCTGAGACAAGCCATCGGCCACCTCACACCGGCTGATCTGGACCGCATTGACGCGGCCCTTGCGCATTCCAATGTCGATGCGGGTGGAAGCTGCTGGGCCGAGGGCGACTGGCTCTTTCACCGGACGCTCTATCTGCCGGCCGGGCGGATGCGGCAGCTTGCCATGATTGAGGATCTGCGCCGCACGTGCCGCATTCACATTGCCGGTTACGGCATCCTGCCGTCGCGAACGGGAAAATGGCTGCAGGACCACGAAAAGATTGTCGCAGCCTGTCACGCACGATCGGTCGACACCGCCGTGGCTTTGCTGTCAGACCATATCGAAGGCGCACGCCAGACACTTGTGTCGGCCCTGCCCGGAGACCCCGGCACCTGACTGTGACGTGCCGTCTCCGGGGCCGGACACGGATCTGAGCGGCCAGACCTTCGTCAAGCCAGCAGGTAGACCGAGGCAACTGCGCAGGCTGCGATGACCCACAAGGCCAGCCGTCCGGACCGGCTGTGATGCGCTTCCGCCTTGCCGATGGCTTCGGCCGTCTGCGCGTCGAAGCGAAGGCCGCTCATCGTCATCTTTTCCAGCTCTTCGGACATGCGGCCGATGCGGTCGGCGAAAAACGGCAGGTCGTTGGCAATCCGGGCCAGTGCCCCCAGCGCGTCTCCGGCGTCGCGCAACTTGCCGACAGGACCGAGATTGTCCTTGATCCAAGACCCGACAACCGGCTCGGCTGTCCTCCACATGTCGAGGTTCGGATTGAGCGAGCGCGCAACACCCTCGACCACCACCATGGTCTTCTGCAGCATGATCAACTGGGTCTGGGTGCGCATTTCGAAGAGTTCGGTGACTTCGAACAACTGGGTCAGCAGACGCGCCATGGAGATTTCGCTGGCATCGTGACCGTGGATCGGCTCACCAATAGCGCGGATGGCCTGGGCGAACATGTCGACGTCCTGGTCAGCGGGCACATAACCGGCCTCGAAATGCACTTCGGCGACGCGTTTATAGTTGCGGGTGATGAAGCCGAACAGGATCTCGGCCAGGAACCGGCGTTCGCGGGTGTTCAGCCGGCCGGTGATACCGAAGTCGACGGCCACAAGCGTTCCGTCAGGTTCGACGAACAGATTGCCCTGGTGCATGTCGGCATGAAAAAAGCCGTCCCGGAGCGTGTGCCGCAGGAAGCTCTGAATGACGGCGGCGCCAAGCGCCTCCAGATCATGGCCGTCGGCTTCCAGGCCCTCGACGTCGGACATCTTCCGGCCGTCGATCCATTCCATGGTGAGCACCCCTTTGGAGGTGCGGATCCAGTCGACTTGCGGGACCCGGAACCCGGGATCTTCGGCAATGTTCTCACCCATCTCCGAAAGAGCGGCTGCCTCGAGCCGGAAGTCCATTTCAATTGCGACGGACTGGGCCAGCGTGTCGACCACGGCGACCGGTCGCAGCCGCCGCGAGGGCGGATGGAACCGCTCTGCAAGCCGCGCAACCAGATAATAGCTTTCAAGATCGCGCTTGAACCGGCGTGACACGCCGGGCCGCAAAACCTTGACCGCGACCTTGTGCTCGTTGCCGTCCCGGTCGCGCACGACTGCCGGATGCACCTGGGCAATGGAAGCGGCGGCCACGGCTTCGCCAAACTCGACAAAGATCTCGTCGACCGGCCGGCCCAGCTGCTCCGCCACCGCCGACCTGGCGGCCTCGTGATCGAACGCCGGCAGCCGGTCCTGCAGGGCAGACAGTTCACGTGCGGCTTCCTTGCCAACCACGTCCGCCCGGGTTGCCAGGAACTGGCCCAGCTTGACGTAGGAGGGCCCCAGCTTGTTGAGCGCGTCGGAGAGGCGCAGATCGGCGCTCTTGGCCTTGACCGACCGACGCTCCAGAAGCCGGGCCATGGCAATCGCCATGCGCGGTGCGGCCGGCAGGTCCGGCAGATGCACCAGGCCGAACACACCCTCGCGCGCCATGACGAAACCTGCCCGGACGAGGCGGAGAAAAGGCATCACCGGAAGCGCCATCGATCAGAACTTCCAACCGTAATGCAGGGCGGCAATGCCGCCGGAGTAGTTTCTGAAGCCAACCCGCTCAAATCCGGCCTCGCGGATCATGTCGGCAAAGCGTTCCTGGTTCGGAAACTTGCGGATCGATTCCACCAGATACTGGTAAGGGTCGCCGTCCCCGGTGACCCAGCGGCCCATGGCCGGGATCGCGCCAAAAGAAAACGTGTCATAGACCTTGTCCAGCACCGGCACGTCGACCTCGGAAAACTCCAGGCACAGGAACCGGCCGCCACGTTTCAGAACCCGGCGCGCTTCGCGCAGGGCTTTCGGGATGTCCGGCACGTTGCGAATGCCGAAGGCGATCGTGTAGGCGTCAAAGCTCTTGTCCGGAAAGGGCAGTTCTTCGGCATTTCCTTGCGAAAAGGTGATCAGGTCGGACAATCCGGCCTTTTCGGCACGGTCGCGCCCCACCTGAAGCATGGAATTGTTGATGTCGCAGACCGTTGCCTTGACGGTATCGCCGGAGCGATTGACGACACGCGTCGCGATGTCGCCGGTGCCGCCGGCGACGTCCAGCAGCCTCCAGTCGGAGGTCGGGGCTTTCGGCGGCGCCAGGAACGACACCATCGCATCCTTCCACACCCGGTGAAAGCCGCCCGACATCATGTCGTTCATCAGGTCGTAGCGCTCTGCCACCTTGTGAAAGACATCGTCCACAAGGGCCTGTTTCCGCCCCTCGGCAACCCTGGTGAAGCCAAAGCTGGTCGGCATGTCCTCAGGTGCCCGGCCGGCCGTGCCCGATTGTCCCTGCGCCTGCTGCGTCATCAATGCGTCTCCGGATCCCGCCACCTTGAACCGGCTGCACGGGTCATCGTGAATATCTGTCGTAAAAGTGGCCGGACCATAGTACAAGCGCCCGGCGAGCGCTATCTTTGCCGGCGACCAAAACCTATATGCCGCAGGCCTATAGCCTGCCCCAAGCGCGGATACCAGATCTCAGATGCCCGAATTGCCGGAAGTTGAAACCGTCAGGCGCGGTCTTGCGCCCACCTTTGAGGGCGCACTCATCACCCGGGTGGACCAGAACCGGGCGGATCTGCGCTTCCCCTTTCCGGAAAACTTCGTCGATCGCCTGACAGGCCGCAGGCTGACCGCGCTGTCCCGTCGGTCCAAATATCTGCTCGGCGATATCGATAGCGGCGACGTGCTGGTGATGCATCTGGGCATGTCCGGCTCTTTCCGGATCGAAAGCGGTGAGCTGGGAGAGGTGCCCGGCAACTTCGCGCATGATCGCAGCAAGGACCCCAAACACGATCATGTCGTGTTCCATCTGGAAACGGAAACCGGCACACAGGCCCGTATACTCTACAATGACCCACGCCGCTTCGGCTTCATCGATCTGATTGCCCGGCCCTCGCTCGCGGAGCACCCGTTCTTCCGCGACCTTGGCATGGAACCACTCGGCAATGACCTCAGCGGCCAGACGCTGGCCAATCTCTTTGCCGGTCGCAAGAGCAACCTGAAGGCGGCGCTTCTCAATCAGAAACTGATAGCGGGCCTGGGCAATATATATGTCTGTGAAGCGCTCTGGCGCACCGGGCTCAGCCCGGAGCGTGCGGCCGGGTCCCTGGTCACCAAATCAGGCCGGCCGACCAAAAAGGCCGAGGCCCTTGCCGCCAACATCCGGGAAACGCTGCAGGACGCCATCCGTGCAGGTGGATCCTCCTTGCGTGACCACACCCAGGCGGACGGCACACTCGGCTATTTCCAGCATTCCTTCGCGGTTTACGACCGGGAAGGCGAACCATGCCGCACGCCGGGATGCGGCGGCACGATCCAGCGTCTGGTCCAGTCCAACCGGTCGACCTTCCATTGCCCCGGCTGCCAGACCTGACCGTTCGGCCAAGCTTGCGGACCTGCCGTTGGTCGGCTAGGCATGACGCATCAAATTCAGTTATTCGGGGACCTCGCCGTGTCACGTCCGCATACTGCGGTCCTGATGGTCCAAGGGCCCCACTATTGGGAGCGGGCGAATGGGATATGAGAACATCCGTGTTGAAAAGCGCGGCAAAGTCGGACTGATCACGCTGGACCGGCCAAAGGCCCTGAATGCGCTGAACTCGGACCTGATTGCCGAGCTCGGCACGGCCCTTGACGGTTTCGACGCAGATGACCGGATCGGCTGCGTGGTCATCACCGGCTCGGAAAAGGCCTTTGCCGCGGGCGCCGACATCAAGGAGATGCAGCCCCATAATTTCGCCACGGCCTACCAGACCGACCTGATCACGCCCTTCGACCGGGTGTCGCGCAACCGCAAGCCGATCATTGCCGCTGTTGCAGGTTATGCACTTGGTGGTGGCTGCGAGCTGGCCATGCTTTGCGATTTCATCATTGCTGCGGACACGGCCAAGTTCGGCCAGCCGGAGATCACGCTCGGTGTTATTCCGGGTGCGGGCGGCACGCAGCGGCTGACCCGTTTTGTCGGCAAGTCCAAAGCCATGGAAATGGTTCTGACCGGGCGCATGATGGATGCCGAAGAAGCCGAGCGCAGCGGGCTCGTCAGCCGGATCGTTCCCGCAGACGATCTGCTGGAAGAAGCGCTCAAGGCGGCGGACAAGATCGCAGATTTCTCGCTCCCGGTCGTCTTGATGGCCAAGGAGAGCGTCGACAGGGCCTATGAAACGACCCTTGCCGAAGGTGTCCGCTTCGAGCGGCGCGTCTTCCAGGCCCTGTTTGCGCTGGAAGATCAGAATGAAGGCATGACCGCCTTTACCGAGAAGCGTTCCCCGGATTTCCGGAACAAATAATATCGGTCAAACAGCGACAAAGCCGTTGACGACAGGCGCAGGCGCGATTATAAGCAGCGCCCAATCGGTGGCGGATTTCCGCCGCCGTTGTTTTTTGATCGGGTCTTGCTGCCCTCGTGCCTTGGTCCCGATCGCCACCGGACACTAGTCCCAATTACCGATCAGGATTGAGCCCATGGCCAACACACCATCGGCCAAGAAGGCGGCCCGCAAGATTGCCCGCCAGACGGCCACGAACAAGAACCGCCGCAGCCGCGTGCGCACCTACCTGCGCAAGGTTGAAGAGGCGATTGCCTCCGGCGACCAGGCTGTTGCCAATGAAGCCTTCAAGGCTGCACAGCCGGAAATCATGCGCGCTGCCTCCAAGGGCGTGATGCATGCAAACACGGCGTCCCGGAAGGTTTCCCGTCTCAATGCCCGTATCAAGGCACTTGGCGCGTAACCCAACCGTCACATGAGCGTTAAAAAGACCCGGCCAGCGTGCCGGGTTTTTTTTAGCCACGCAATTTTGTGGATGATCAAATCCGGCAACCTAAACGGGCAATATTGCGATTTCTACCGAGTATTATGCTGTCATAAAAAACGCTTGTTTTTCAGCCTCTTACAAACATGTAGGCCGAAGCAAAGCCGATCAAACCGGATTCGATACGAGTCAAGGTATCTGTTCCGAAATTTTTTTTGAAAAGGTGGTTTTTTAAATGTGACAAAGCCGCCGAGGGCAAAAAGTCATTGCCGTAAAAAGCATTTGCTCTCTCGCCGGTCAGAAGGCAAAACGCCTCAACATGGGCACCAAAACCGCCACTTCCCGGCAATCGCCAAAACACGCGGTTGCCCCGCCGGTCGCGGTCTGTATATTAACAATACGGCTGGCACGAAAGACCAGCGAACAACCTAAAAACGGTGCTTGGATCAAAATGAATAAGTTTAATCGAAAAATAGCTAAGCACATGGCGTATAGACCGTGGGATGAATACATTAACGTATTCATTTCCGACGGTGTCTAGCATCCCGCTGGACTGAATTTTTCTTCCCGAAAACTTGATAACTATTATTCAACAATAGCACTTCGCTATTGTAGGGGGCGGCTGTGCAAATCGACGGTGGATACGCTGGCAATGTGACCGTGCAGGAGGCTTTCGAAAAGCTTTCCGGGCAGGAACACTCTGTTCTTGTCGACGTGCGGACCCAGGCGGAATGGGCCTTTGTCGGACTTCCGGACCTGCGTCCGCTCGACAAGGAACCGGTGCTGGTGGAATGGCAGAGCTTTCCGTCTTCCGGCCCGAACCCGGAATTTGCAAAGTCCGTTTCGGACCTGTTGGTCAAAAAAGGACTTGACCAGAGCGCGCCGATCTATTTTCTGTGCCGCTCCGGAGCGCGGAGCCAGGCGGCAGCGATCGCCCTGACACAGGCCGGCTTCGAAAAGTGCTTTAATATCTCAGACGGTTTCGAAGGCCCCCTTGACGAGGCGGGCCACCGTGGAACCCGGTCCGGTTGGAAGGCCGCCGGACTGCCCTGGATTCAAAGTTAGTTTCCCCGCACTAAAAGCGGGGCAGGCAATGGGACCACTCCCTTTGCCAACCCAATAACCGTCCCAAAAGGGACATTATAAAGCTGCAAAAGCAGCAAGGCGTCGAAGAACGGCTGTGGCGGACTGTTCTTCATATGTACAGGAGGCAGATGACATGCAGGTTCAGGAGGCAGGCGGCTCCGAACAATGGAAACGGGTCAAGAAACAGCTCCGCGCGGAGCTGGGCGACGATGTTTTTACCAGCTGGTTCGCACGCGTTGATCTGGAAGAGCATCAGGACGGCACAGTGCGTCTTTCCGTTCCGACCCGGTTTTTGAAGCAGTGGATCCAGAACAATTACAATGACCAGCTGATGGGTCTGTGGCAGCGCGAATGCGACAATGTACACCGCATCGAACTGACCGTTCGCGGTGCGATCCGTCCGCGTCAGGCACCGGTGGCAAAACCGAGCCTGGCCGGCCCGGACGGCGCGAAGGCAGCTGCTGACGAAGTCCAGCGCGAAACGCTGGCCGATGCGGCTCATGTGACCCGTGCCCAGGCGGCGACTGCCGCTGTCGCGCTCGGCCGCGGCGATGCCGGCTCCGACAGCACCCGGGATGTGCTGCAGGGTGCGGCGCTCGACCCGAAATATACGTTCGAGACGTTTGTTGAAGGGGAATCCAACAACCTGGCCCTGGCCGCTGCCCGTCAGGTCGCAGCCGGCGGCGCGGTGACGTTCAACCCGCTTTACCTGCATGCGTCCGTGGGTCTCGGCAAAACCCATCTGATGCAGGCCGTGGCCTCGAAAGCCCGTGCGAGCGGCCGCAAGGTGCTCTACCTGACGGCCGAGCACTTCATGTACAAGTTCGTGACGGCGCTGAAGTCCCAGTCCGCGCTTGCGTTCAAGGAAAACCTCCGGACCATCGACCTGCTGCTGATCGACGACATGCAGTTTCTGCACGGCAAACAGGTCCAGCAGGAATTCTGCCATACGCTGAATGCGCTGATCGACGGCGCGCGCCAGGTGATCGTTGCGGCCGACAGGGCTCCATCCGAACTGGACACCCTGGACGACCGGGTCCGGTCGCGCCTGTCCGGCGGTCTCGTGGTCGGCATCCAGGAACCGGATTTCGTGCTTCGGCGCAATATCCTGGTGTCCCGCGTGGAAGCGGCCCGCAAGGCCTATCCGCAATTCGACGTGCCCGACAGCGTTCTCGACTATGTTGCCCGTCACGTGGCCTCCTCGGGCCGCGACCTGGAAGGCGCCCTCAACCGCCTGATCGCACACAATCAGCTGACCAATCAGCCGATCACGCAGGAAATGGCGGAAATGACACTGCGCGACCTGGTTCGCTCCAGCGAACCGCGCCGGGTCAAGATCGAGGACATCCAGCGGGTGGTGTCGAAACACTACAACGTCACCAAGGCCGATCTGCTGTCGGCCCGGCGCACCCGCACCATCGTGCGTCCACGTCAGATTGCCATGTATCTCGCCAAGGTGATGACCCCGCGCTCGCTGCCGGAAATCGGCCGCCGCTTCGGCAACAGGGATCACACGACAGTGTTGCACGCGGTGCGGAAAATCGAGGAAATGGCCCGCGCAGACTATTCTCTGGCGCAGGAGCTCGAACTGCTGAAACGCATGCTCGACGCCTGAGGGTTAAATTCCCCGATATTCAACTTAAATTGGGGGCGTTCCGGCGGAACGCCCCCTTGCTTTTGCACCAAGTTAAGGGCAGTGTCTTCCCCCCGCTCCTCACCGGAGCCAGCAAATCCAGTTACGCCGGACCGTCCGTCCGGCTTTTCATGAGTACGGAACGAGTGAATGAAAGCGACCCTCGAGCGGACCGACCTCCTCAAGTCCTTGACCCATGTTCACCGGGTGGTCGAGCGCCGAAACACCATTCCCATCCTGTCCAATGTCCTGCTGCGGGCTGACGGCGGCGCCATCAATCTGAAGGCAACCGACCTCGACCTCGAAATCGTCGAAACCGTGCCCGCCATGATCGAAATGCCGGGCGCCACCACGGTGCCGGCGCACATGTTCTACGACATCGTGCGCAAGCTGCCCGAAGGCTCGCAGGTGGTTCTGGAGACCACCGGCGACAACGCCACGCTGGAAATCCGGGCCGGCCGTTCGAAATTCACGCTGCAGATGTTGCCGGAAGCGGATTTCCCGGACCTGACGGCCGGCGATTTCAGTCATGGCTTTGCTCTGACGGCCGCCGATATCCGCAAGCTGATCGACACCACCCAGTTTGCGATCTCGACTGAGGAAACCCGCTATTACCTGAACGGGATCTACCTGCACACGGTCGACGCGGCCAATGGCCAGCAGTTCCGTGCCGTTGCCACCGACGGCCACCGTCTGGCCCAGGCTGAAGTGCCTGCCCCGTCGGGATCTGCCGGCATGCCGGGCATCATCGTGCCGCGCAAGACGGTAGGTGAGATCCAGAAACTGCTGGAAGACCCGGAAGCCAACGTTCAGATCGAACTGTCCGACACCAAGATCCGGTTGACCACCGGTTCCGTCATCCTGACATCCAAACTGATCGACGGCACCTTCCCGGATTACGGCCGGGTGATCCCGCAGGGCAACGACAAGGAAATGCGCGTCGACCGGGACGAGTTCAAGGAAGCCGTCGACCGCGTCTCGACAATTTCCTCCGAGCGCGGCCGGGCCGTGAAGATCTCGCTGAGCGATAGCCGCATGGTGCTCACCGTGAACAACCCGGATTCGGGCAGCGCGACGGAAGAACTGGCCGTCGAGTATGACGCGGAAGACCTGGAAATCGGCTTCAACTCGCGGTACCTGCTCGATATTGCCAATCAGCTGTCAAGCGACACGGCCCTGTTCCGGCTGGCCGACAGCGGCTCGCCAACCCTGATCCAGGACAACACCGTCGATGACTGCCTGTTCGTTCTGATGCCGATGCGGGTCTGACCCGGACCGGTGACATTCTGAAGGCGGAAACACGGTCATGACAGAATTCAGGACGGCGCGGCTGACCCGTCTGTCCCTGACCGGTTTCCGCAATTACGAGACCCTTTCGCTGGGTCTCGCCGCCAAACTGGTCGCCTTTGTCGGCGCCAACGGCGCCGGCAAGACCAATATCCTGGAAGCCATCTCGTTCCTGACAGCCGGGCGCGGTCTGCGCCGGGCGACACTTGCCGACATTGCCCGCAAGGAGGGTGACGGCAGCTGGAGCGTGGCTGCCACCGTTCTGCTGGACGGCCTGGAAACCAGGATCGGAACCGGGCTGGCCACCGGCGGCACCGGGCGCAAGGTGCGGATTGACGGTGAAGACGTGCGTGGTTCGGAAAGCCTGCTCGACTATATGCGGGTGCTCTGGCTGGTCCCGTCCATGGACGGCCTTTTCACCGGTGCGGCCTCCGAGCGGCGCCGGTTTCTCGACCGGCTGACGCTGGCCATCGATCCGGCACACGGGCGCCGGGTCAGCGATTTTGAAAACGCGCTGCGCCAACGCAACCGGCTGCTCGACCAGGGCGGCAGCGACGCCTTCCTGTCCGCACTGGAATTGCAGGTGGCAGAACTCGGCACCGCGGTCTCCATCGCACGTGGCGACACGGTCGGCCTGCTCTCCGGCATGATTGCCGAACAGGCCGCGCAGGGCTTGCCCTTTCCCCACGCAGGCATCGCGCTCGAAGGCGCCTTTGAAGCCGAGACCCTCGGCCTCAGTGCATCGGACCGGGAAGACCATTACCGGCTGCTCCTGAAGGAAGGCCGTCCGCGCGACCGCGCCGCCGGCCGGACCCTGAACGGTCCGCACCTGAGCGACCTGAAAGTGACCCATGCGGCCAAGTCGATGCCGGCGGCTCAATCCTCCACCGGAGAGCAGAAGGCGCTTCTGATCGGTCTGGTTCTGGCGCATGCCGAACTGACGTCCAAGGTCTCCGGAATGACGCCGGTCCTCTTGCTCGACGAAGTCGCTGCGCACCTGGATCCGGACCGCCGGGCCGCCCTGTTCGCCAAGCTGAATTCCTTAGGCGGGCAAGTTTTCATGACCGGGACGGACGAGGGTCTTTTCAGCGCCCTGCCCGAGGATGCCCAGGTGTTTGAAATCCGGGACCATCATGGCCATCTTCTAAAGGGACCGACAGGCCCTTAAATCCGCCGAAATCTTATGGTTTTCCACCATTATCCCTTCGCTGGCTTGTCAGCGGCTCCGGCGTGGTTGAACCCCCGCCGGAACCCCGTATAACGGGGTTAGAAAAGATAGAATGACTGGTGATTGATTCGCATGAGCGACATGTCCACATCCGAGCCGATTGAGACCCCCGAAAACGAAGGCGGTGCCGAATATGGCGCTGACAGCATCAAGGTCCTGAAAGGCCTCGACGCGGTCCGTAAACGGCCCGGAATGTATATCGGCGACACCGATGACGGTTCCGGCCTGCACCACATGGTCTACGAAGTCGTGGACAACGCCATCGACGAAGCCCTGGCCGGCCACGCCGACCATGTCACCGTGACGCTGAACCCGGATGGCTCCGTGACCGTCTCCGACAACGGCCGCGGCATCCCGACCGACCTGCACCCGGAAGAAGGCGTTTCCGCCGCCGAGGTCATCATGACCCAGCTGCATGCGGGCGGAAAGTTCGACCAGAATTCCTACAAGGTGTCCGGTGGCCTGCACGGCGTCGGTGTCTCGGTCGTGAATGCCCTGTCGACCAAGCTGGAGCTGCGCATCTGGCGGAACGACCAGGAACACCACATGACCTTCGCGCATGGGGATTCCCAGGGCCCGCTGGAAGTGGTCGGTCCGGCCAACGGCCAGAAGGGCACCGAAGTCACCTTCCTGCCGTCCCCGGAAACCTTCAGCAAGACCGAGTTCGATTTCAACACGCTGGAACACCGCCTGCGGGAACTCGCCTTCCTCAATTCCGGCGTACGCATCATCCTGACCGACAAGCGCGGCGTGGAAGATGTTGTCGAGGAACTCTACTACGAAGGCGGCCTTGAAGCTTTCGTGCGCTATCTGGACCGGGCCAAGCATCCGTTGATCGAGGACCCGGTCACGATGAGCGCGGAGAAAGACGGCATCACGGTCGAGGCGGCCATGTGGTGGAACGACAGCTATCACGAGCATGTGCTGTGTTTCACCAACAACATTCCCCAGCGGGACGGCGGCACGCACCTGGCCGGCTTCCGGGCAGCCCTGACCCGTCAGGTGACCGGCTATGCCGAAGCCACGGGCCTGATGAAAAAGGAAAAGGTCTCGCTCTCCGGCGACGATTGCCGCGAAGGCCTGACCTGCGTTCTGTCGGTCAAGGTGCCGGATCCGAAATTCTCCTCCCAGACCAAGGACAAGCTGGTCTCCTCCGAGGTGCGCCCGGTCGTCGAGAACCTGATTTCCCAGACCCTGAGCGAGTGGCTGGAAGAGAACCCGGCGCCGGCCAAGGCCATCGTCTCCAAGGTGGTGGAAGCAGCTTCTGCCCGCGAAGCTGCCCGCAAGGCGCGTGAACTGACCCGGCGCAAAGGTGCGCTGGATATCGCCTCGCTGCCCGGAAAACTCGCCGATTGCCAGGAACGCGATGCCTCCAAGGCCGAACTCTTCCTGGTGGAGGGTGATTCCGCAGGCGGCTCGGCCAAGCAGGGCCGGCACCGGGAGAACCAGGCCGTGCTGCCGCTGCGCGGCAAGATCCTGAACGTGGAACGGGCCCGGTTCGACAAGATGCTGTCTTCCAACGAGATCGGCACCCTGATCACCGCGCTCGGCACCGGGATCGGCAAGGAAGAATTCAACATCGAGAAGCTGCGCTACCACAAGATCATCATCATGACCGATGCTGACGTGGACGGTGCCCACATTCGGACCCTGCTTCTGACCTTCTTCTTCCGGCAGATGCCGGAACTGATCGAAAACGGCTATGTCTATATCGCGCAGCCGCCGCTCTACAAGGTCAAGCGCGGTCAGTCAGAACAATACCTGAAGGACCAGCTGGCGCTGGAAGACTATCTGATCGGCCAGGGCCTCGGGGACACCACGCTTGAGCTGGCGAATGGTGAGGTTCGCTCCGGCCAGGACCTGCTCACGGTGGTGGAAACGGCCAGGACCATCTCTGACATTTTCGACGGCCTGCATTCGCGCTACAACCGCGATGTGGTCGAACAGGCGGCCATTGCCGGCGCGCTCAACACCGACATCCTGGAAGATCGTGCCAAGGCTGAAGAGGCCGCGGCCTATATCGCCCGGCGCATGGACATTCTGGCGGACGAATTCGAACGCGGCTGGACCGGCGAGGCCCTGGAAGACGGTAGTCTGGTGTTCAAGCGCACCGTTCGCGGCGTTGAAGAAGCCGCCACGATCGATCCGGCTCTGCTCGGATCCACGGATGCCCGCCGGTTGGCCGCCCATGCGGCCCATCTGAATGAAGTCTATGGCAAGGCGGCCCTGCTGCGCCGCAAGGACGTTCCGACCGAAATTCGCGGTCCGCGTGCATTGCTGGCCAATGTCTACGCCCTGGGGCAAAAAGGCATTTCGCTGCAGCGCTACAAAGGTCTCGGCGAGATGAACCCGGAACAGCTCTGGGAAACGACACTCGATCCGAATGTCCGCTCCCTGCTGCAGGTCAAGGTGAAAGAGGCGGACGACGCCGACGACATCTTCACCAAGCTGATGGGCGATGAAGTCGACCCGCGGCGCGAGTTCATCCAGGACAACGCGCTCGCCGTGGCGAACCTGGATATCTGACGGAGCGTAGGGAAGCCCATAAAGTTGCGCCGGGCGCATACAATTTCGCGAAGAGGCGGGATGACATAAACCTGTCTTCATAAATTACAACAACTTAGGCGGAAACTAATACACTGCCTGAGTTGTTGTGACATGAGTTTCCCCTCACCCTGAAATGTGTTTTCGGATTACGAGTCGATCCGGAAAATCATGCCCTGCATTGCCGACCATTCGTTGATCAAGGACCTATTTCGGCCCGAAGCCGACGCTGTGAGCGTGTGCGGTGAACGTCGGCTCCGAGCCCTCACCTCCCAAATGATGGGGTTTGCCTGGATGTCCGTTCTTTCAGGTTCTACCGCGGTACCAGTTTAGAACCGGTTCAAAGATTCCGGCAGCAGAAATCAAGATGACCCCTGCCAATTCCCTAAACCCAAATGGTTCGCCCGCCCAGATTGCAGCCGTTATCGCGGCAGCACTGATTTCTGTCATGAAAAGGATTGCGATCAGACCGGGGCTAAGAACCGTTGCACCCCACATTATCGCGAATGCAGGGGGAATAACCAAAAGGAGTGTCACCGGGACCATCCAAAGTAAAACGCTTCGCATCGTTTCCCAATCCGGTATTTCCCCAGTGCCATCCAATGGGACGATGAGCAAAAGGAGCGCCGCGACACTCCCCCAGGCAAAATAGGACAGCGTGAAATCGATTCCGTTTCCGTCTTTGTCTGATTTCATGACCACCGCGGCGGCGGCCCAGATGAGCCCCCCGGCAATCCCCATCCAGTCGCCAGCGCTAAGACCACCGCTGATCCCTTTGTCGGCTCTCACGATGATCAAGAGCCCCAGCAAACCCAAGCCAATGGTTGCCCAACGGGGCATTGTAATGGGCTCCCTCAGCACAATTCGCGCCAACACTGTGCTCCAGATTGGTGTCAGATAGAAAAACAGCGTTGCTCGGACGACCTCGGTGAAGATGAGAGCTCCCGCGTAGCAAACGAGTGCGACACCCGCGAGCATCCCGGCGACTTGCAAAGGCCAGCCACCGACCACGATTTGACGGTGGCGAAGGAAAATGATGGGCAATAGCAGAAGCGCGGGCAGCACGTAGAAAAAGACAACGGCCCAGGCTCCGACGACTCCTGCGTCATCCAGCGCTCTCAATGGGATCCAGAAAATGCCCCATGCAACACCTGCTGCTGCGACTGACACCATCGCGAACGTTTCGGTAGTTGATTGTTTCATCGGCACTCACATTGCCTATCAAGTACTTGATAGACAATTTCCTATCCGCTTGACCCGCCCCCAATCAAGCCCCTATCAAATACTTGATGGAAGTCTTGGGCTGACGGACTGATGGGAAACGAAAAAGCATCTGAGATACTGCTCGTTGCCCGCAGAGTTATGATGGAGCGGGGCTATAACGGGTTTAGCTTCCGCGACATTGCCGCCGAAGTAGGCATTAAGAGCGCGAGTATTCATTACCACTATCCAACCAAGGGAGATTTAGCCGAGGCCGCTGCAAAGGATTACCGAGAGTGGTGCTTAACGGCTTTGGCGGATTTGTCGGCACCAGACGCGCCTGGGCTCCTCGCAGCCTACGGCAACCTGTTTGTTGCCATGCTCAAAGACAAGGGAAGCGTCTGTCTGGGCGGTGTCCTCGCATCGGATGCCGCAACGCTCCCACCGTCGATCAATGCCGAAGTCGAAAAGTTCTTTCTGGGGCATCATGAATGGCTAAGTGCGGTTCTCCAAACAGGACAGCAAAACGGCGAGATTAGACCCGACCTTGACCCAATTGCATTCGCGAAGACGTTTGTGTCCAGCATGGAAGGAGCCATGATGGTCTCGCGCGCCACTGGTAACCCAAACCATTTATCTGAGACAATTGATCAACTCATCCATTTGGCGCGACCGTTGTCGCGATAGAACTTAGATGAAGCGAGGCCCGATGTTTGGGCTCTGACTTTGAAAATCCGTTGAGTCCGCAGTACGGATATTCGTTCAACCCGCAGCAAACGTCCGCTTCCCGCTCATATTATGAATTCATTGCATTACACATTTACTCCCATTGTAAGCACCCATTTTCCAATTTTCTGTGCTTGAGGCTCGGAGAGCCAAGTATTAATCTCCTGGATTAGCCTTTAACGGTGCGTACGCGATTTTATTTGCGCCAGGCTCTCGAAAACAACTTCGAATAAAACACTCTCCAACCAACTAATTTTACTACAGCTAAAACGAAACATTACACGCTCACCTACAGGAGTGTGGAAACACATATTGCGCCTCGCACCCATACACCTTCACGAAGGACTACGGCTCGGACAGGCACCAGCAGCCTGCCTGACGTGGTGGCAGGTTGCGGGTCTTGTCGGACCCTGGAAGCCTGACTTCTCCTGCCGGTCTTACCCTTCCAGGCAGACGCCGCCAGTGCGGCGGTCTGTGCCACCTCCCCCGCGCGGACGTCGCCCACCGAACAACCAGCCGGGTCCTGTCGGTTTCCGGATCGGATCTAAAGCCCATGAGTTTGCGCTGCCCAGATCGCCATCCATTGCGCGGTTAGCGATTTTTAAATGTTGCGGCGGGACAGTCCAACTGACGCAGACCATGGCTCCATCGCCGTGGCGCGCCAATGATGGCCACAACACTTTCGAGCAGAAGTCCGGAAAATGCGGGTCAGGAGCGAAAAGGAAAAATGGGCGCAGGTCGTGCTCGTCTCCGCTGCATCCGTGTTGGTGTCGCTGGTGGCCACGCATTTTGTGTCGCCGGCCGGCCTCAACTGGGTCAGCGTGTGGCCCGCGACACTCGTGCCCCTGATGATCGCTCCCTTTGCGTCGCTCTGGGCCGGCAACATGATACTGGCCCTGCACCGATCCAACCTCCGGCTCGAACATCTGCTGCTTCATGACAGCATGACCGGACTCCTGAACCGGACCGCGTTCTTCGACCTGTTCGAAGCCCGCCAACAGAATGTCGGCGGAACCGTGTTGATGCTGGATATCGACAGTTTCAAATCGATCAACGACACCTACGGTCACCAGGTTGGCGATTCCGTCATCAGGCTGGTGACGGACGTCATGTCGGAGACAGCCAGACCCTTTGGCGAAATCGCAAGGCTCGGCGGCGAGGAATTCGCCATGTTCTTTCCGAACCTGCCCGTCACAAAAGGGCGTGATGTTGCGGAGACCATACGCTGCGCGATCGAAAAGACCGCGCTTGATGCCGGCCCCGATACGATCAGCTGCACCATTTCAATCGGCGTCGGCTATCGTCACGACAACGAACCGATTGATGCTGCGCTGAACCGGGCAGACAAGGCGCTTTACCGCGCCAAAAGCAAGGGCCGCAACCGCGTCGAGGTCAGCGAAACACAGCCGTCCGAGCCAGCCTCATGACCTGTGTCCGCAGTGCCTGAAAGTAACTGGCATCGGCGAGACTGCCGGTTTGTCTCGTTCGCCGTCAGGCACCGGCAAATGCCGTCACCTTCTGCTTCAGATCCTCCCAGTCGGTGAATTCCTTCGTGCCGCTGAGGTCCTCGTCAAGATGGGCCGCCAGATCGCCCTCGAGCAGGGCTGACTGCTGAAACCAGTCATAGATACCCGGCTTCACCGCACCGGCAACCAGGGCTGTTTGCGTCGGTTGCCACTGTGCGGCCTCCAGAAACGTTCCAACATAGCCCCCGGCTTCCTCTGCGGTGTCCGGAAAGGCTGCTGCGAGACTGACCGACACCAGCAGGCCGGGCATGTCGCTCAGCCGGTTCCGGTTTGCAAAGACAAACAGCTGAAGGTCGGGCTGGTGTTTTCCCGAATGCACGGACCCGGCGACAATCACCTTGTCATAGTCGCTGACGGTGAGCCTGCCGGATGGGTCGCTGACATTGTGTAACTGGACCTGGTGACCGGCTTCCGACAGGATTACCTCGATGAATTTGGCGATCTTTTGCGTCTGTCCTTCAGTGGTCGCATAGGCAATCAGAACATTCATACGTGGCCCCACCTGCTTTCACTCGATGAGGTCACGCTAGCACAGGACTTTGCTGTCATTCGTCCGCATTTCCACGTGTTACACTTGTCGGAATTCGGAAAACGACCGATTTTCCTGCCTATTATTTGGTCACATGGAGCCCGGCCCGAGGCCCCATAAGTCCCTGGCAGCAATGTCACCTTGCGCCGCCAGGATGGATGTTCCGCCCCGGGCCGCAGGCGTTGTCTGGACAGGTGGCGAGCTGAGAAGACCGGGCGTCCGGAGCACCACAAGCGGCCCCCGGTCGCGTCAGCATTTTCAGCGAGGTCTGTTTGTCATGGGCACAGAGAAAATAGGCAGCCCACATGTCTTCGACCGCAGTTGAACACGGGGCGACCCGTTTTCATTGAGCTGTTTGAAACAATTCCTATATCCTGTATGCGTTTCTAAAATCAGGGGCCTTCCACAAAGAGTCTCTGAGCAACTTTTATTTCTGGTTCAAAAGACATATTCAAAGGCTTGGAATGCACATATTCGGATTTGTTTTATCATTTTTCTTTCTGATCTTGGCGGGAGCCGTTCAGGCTCAGGATGTAACACCGCTCCCGGAAAAAGGCGGATTGCACGCTGCCTATGTTGTGCCGACGGACGCGTTCGAGCGCGTCGATGTGCAGCTGATCGTTCTTTCCGGATCCTTCGATGACCCGGATCCATCCGGAACGGCGCATCTGACAGAGCACCTTGCCGCGTTCTCGTCAGACGCAACCATATTCAGAAATCCGAGAGTGCGTGATATCCACGCCACGACCTACAATGTGTCGACGACTTACACGAATTCCGGCGCGCCTTCCGAACTCGAGATGCTGCTAAGACTGTCACGTGCCGTTCTGGACACGCCAAGTCTGCCGGAAGGTTTTGCGGAAAGTGAAATCGACATTCTTCAGCGCGAAACCCTGCTTCGCGAAAGGCAATCGCCGCACCGCTGGATGCGACGCATTGCGCTGCAAAATCTTTATGGCACCCTGCGCGGCCGTGCGAACAACACCATTGCAGACCTGCCCAGGCTGAGCCTCGAACAGGCCTACCGGTTTCACAAGGAGCATTATGTCCCGTCCAATGTTTCCCTGATCGTTTCGGGAAAAGTCGACCCGGACACCGTCGCAGATCTGGTTGCGCAGGTATTTGGCGACACGGAACCGTCAGCGGTACCTGCCAAGCCCTGGCTCGACCAGAAACCGGATCCGGCGCTCAGATCGGTCGAATACATTGAATCGAACAGGCTGATGCGCGACACGCTGCAACTTGTAAAGTTCGTGGATTTTGCGGACCGCACGAGCAGCATGGACATGCAGGGCGCCTTTTTCATTACAACAGCCATTCTGATCAACAGGTTGGACAAGGCCCTGTATTTTGAGGACGAGCGGTTTCTCGAGACCAGCTCGGACTGGCATTTTGTCAAGAATGCCGATCTTGAACTTTTCCTGGATGTGCAATTGATGCCCGGCTTCGACCTGGACACGGCACATGACAGTCTGAAGAAGACGCTGGCCAACCTGTTGAGCGAACCCATCAGCCGCGAAGAGATCGACGAGGCGCGTCAGAAAGAGGTGACATATGCCCGGAATGTCATGCGTCGTCCCGCTGACTTTCTGTCCTTCCTGCATAATGTTGCTGCAGACGGCTACCCGCCTGTCAGTCCTTCCGTCTTCGCTGACATGTTGAGCAAGACAACAGATCAGGAAGTCATCGATTTTGCGACCGAGGTTATGAAACCGTCGGCAACGTCGGTCGTTCTGGCCAAAAAAGTAGATTAAGATGCATTCATTCAGACATTTTCTTTTCGTTGCTCTCCTGATGTTTCTCTGCCTGGTGTCATCGCAACCGGTGCGTGCAGATCTCGTTGCTGCTGCGAATGCCACCAAGATCGTTTCTCTTACGCCACTTCGCAACGGCGTCTCCGCGATCACGCTCGTCTGGCCCATAAACCCGCCGACACAGGATCGTGTCGGCGAACTGATGGCGGGTCTTTCCAGCGTGATCTCGGGCGGGACATCCGAGCACTCGCCAAATGACATCGACGCTCTCCTGCGCATAAAGGGGATCGAGAACAACATCACCATCAACGGGCGGGATCTGCTCCTCACCGTCTCTGCAGCAGACGACGTTTTTCCAGAAGCGCTTGCCCATTTGGAAAACGTTCTATTCGAACCGGAATATACAAGTGGCTGGTATGCAAGGGAGCTGCAGGAACTCAAGCTCAGAATCTCAAGCAACACTGGGCGCCCTTCCGACGTTCTGAATGAAGCCGGTTATTTTGTCCTGTACGATCCTCGAGGCGAAACCACCGCCAGAAACGATGGCCGTTTTCGTTTCGGGCGCCCCAGCCAGGTCATCCTGAGATCCGCAGACGAGGAGGCCGGACGCCGTGCCATCCGGATGATCAAGGCGCTGCCCGAGGCGCAGTGGACACTGCCCTTTGCAAGATGGGCAAAAGCATTGACTGGCCAGGATAAGCAAGCGTTTGCCCTGCCAGCCGGTACCATTCATTTCGCGGACCCCGACTCAACCGAGATGCTGATCCTTTTCGTCAAGGCCGAGGAGTTTGAAGACGAGGTTGACCAGATTGGCGCCAATCTTCTGATGGACTATGTCGGCGGAAATCAGGGATCGGAATTGTTCCGGATCATCCGGCAGGAAATGCGAGCCGCTTACGACCCGCGCACGGACTTCATTGTCATGGGCAAGAACAGGGCGATCGTCTCGTTGAGCGCGACGGTGGAAGCGCAAATATGGCCCGAGATTCACGAAAAAATGCGGGCAATCTACGAAGGCGCACGCACAGGAAAAATCAGCCTGTCAGGGCTGGACATACAGCATGACCGCTTGAACAGACGCTATGCAGGCCGATTTTTCAGCGATCCCGTCTGGGGCGCGCGGCATTACCTGAATGAGTATCCCGCCGGGGCCAGTGGCACGATCAACCTCCCGCTGCTTACCGCGCTTGAAACGGTCCCTCTTGAGGAGGTCATCGCAAGTTCGCAAACCCATTTGCCGCCTTTGGATGACTTTCTGCTCATCCTGATCGGGGGAGGCCCCGCGCCGGCGGAAGCGCTCAAGACCAGGGGCTATTGTGCATTGCCGAAGAACGCCCCGTTGCATTATTGCCTGGAGGAGCTTTCGAATACGCTGAATTGAGACAAGCGGTTCCGCCCCTCAACCAGGCGTCCCAAATTGACCGCACCCAACGCAGCAGGATCTCCTTCGCCGTAAAGGCGTTTGGACGCGATGCGGTTCAGTTTGGAAAAGAAAAGAGCGGCTGCCCGGCCGCTCTTTTTTGGTGTTGATGTGCCTTTACCCGCCTGGCCAGGGCTCGGGCCGGCCAAAATAGAAGCCTTGCGCCGCTTCGATGTTGAGTTCGCGCAGCAGCTTGGCCTCTTCGGCCGTTTCCACATGCTTCGCAATTACCTTGATGCCGAGTTCATGCGCCGCCCGGACGAGGCCGTTCAGGATCGCCGCCTTGGCCGGTTCCTCGACAACCTGCTGTGTCAGGCCGGCCTCCAGTTTCAGCCATTCGACCCGCAGGCTGGTCAGGCGCGAGAGCACCGGCCAGTGACCGGCGAAATCGTCGATTGCCGTCTGGCAGCCGAGCTCGGTGACGAACTTGAAGAAGGATTCCACCGTTGCCGGTTCGCGCAGGTAGTCCCGTTCGGCAATTTCCAGGCAGAGTTTCGACGCCAGAAGCGGATTGACCGAAAGACGGTGATAAAGACCGTCCCGGAAATTCGGATCTCGCGCGGACTCCGCGGAGACATTCATGGTCAGGATCGACCTTCCCGGATTGCGCTCGGCGGCATCCAGCACCTTGTCCAGCGTCCAGGCATCAACCTGCGCGATGAAACCGGACCGCTCTGCGGCGGAAATCCAGGCCCTGGAGGACAGACCGCGTGCCCGGTCTCCCTGGAGCCGCAGCAACACTTCCGACCCGCAGATCTTGTTGCGCTTGAGGCACATGATCGGCATGGCATAGAGCGTCAGCTCATTGCCACGGAAACTGCCCGGCTCGGGCAATTCGACCTTCTCAACGCCGGTCGCCTGACATTCGGTGGATTCCACACAGTGGATCTGCACCGAACTGCCGCCAAACCGCTTGCCGCGCAGGCAGGCCCTGTCCGCCAAACCGAGCAGAACCGCCGCATCTGCATCGCGCAAGGACAGGCCACTTTCAACAAAGGCAACGCCGATGGACCCACCGATGGTAAACACCCGGTCGCCGACCTCCAGCCGGATCCGGTCGAAGCCTTCCAGGATCTTCTCGGCAATGTCGAGGGCGCCTTCTTCGTTGGCAGCCGGAACCATGCCGGCAAATTCGTCACCGCCGATCCGGGCCGCTGTTCCGAATTCGCCCAGCGTTAGCCGGAGGCAGGCCGCCACGCGCAGGAGCATGTCGTCACCGGCATCATGGCCACCGAGGTCATTGACCTTCTTGAACTCGTCGAGATCGATGTAATAGACCGCAAGCCCGGTTTCCTTGTCGGAGGCCAGGCGGCCGAGTTCCCGCTTCAGCGCCCGGGTGAAGGCCCGCCGGTTTTCCAATCCGGTCAACGGATCGAGATAGGCAAGGCGCCGGTTCTCGGCAATTTCCTGCGGGCAATCCACATTGCGGCGAATGATCGCCATTGTCGTCCCGCTCACAGCTTCTGCCGACGTGCCTTCCGGCAGCGGTACGAGACGAACTTCACACATCTGCCGGTCAGTGGTGTAGCCGGCCGTCTCGAGGCTGCGGTTTTCCGGAATGAACAGGCTTTGCGCACCTTCGCTATCGATTGTCTGCAAGGCCTCAACCAACAGCCCGATGTCGTAGTCGCTGTTGATTGTCTCTAGCAGCCTGATGGCCTTTTGCTCTGCGCTGTCCACGCTATCGAACACCAGAACATCGTCCGGAAAATGTTCCAGGAAACCGGCCTCACCTTCCGAACGTGCCGGCTTCCTTGCCGCCGGTACGGGTGAAGGTATCTTGGCGAGCGCATCCTGCGCGCTGTCTTCCATGTCGAACTGGACCAGGACGGCCTGCCGCTCTCCCGAGAGGGAAACGAAAGACGTGCAGATCATGTGGTGACAAAAGGGAGTGCCGGAGCGCAGCAGGATCGTTCCGCTGGCCTGGGCCGGCACGCCACTGAACGCGGCTGAAAGCACCGCCTCGCAGCGTTTCCAGCTGCCTTCGGTCAACAGGTCCTGCAGGCCGCCGGGCACGGGAAACACGCCCTTGGCTGCACAGTTGGTTTTCATGTGTTTGTTGTGAACGAGGATGCTGCCATCCTGTGCGACATAAGCAGCAGCATGCGGGAGCACTTCCAGCAGGGAAGTGTGAAATCCTGTGAGCGTATTGCTTTCTGCACGACCGGATTGCTCCAGCCGGTCATCAATAAACCGTTGGCTGACTTGCACCAGACCGCCCTTTCAGTATTGCCGTTCCAATGGCGCAAACTCAAACACACACTGCGCCGCCCCTGTGTCAAAATTACTAGCACAGTTCAGTTCTCAAAACTGAAACAGAAAAAATACTCACAACTCTTAGAATTTTTATAGTAAACGAAATGTTTATGATCGATATTCAAAAATATATAAAATTTTATTCTTATTTTATATTAATGCCGATGACCTTCTGAAAACGCGCCACAATTTCATCACGCTCTCGACGCAAAGGTGCCGCAGCGGAATGTTACCGCCCCCGGTATCGCGGCGACGCGGAATTCTGTCTAAAATGTGGCAAAGGCACTGGAAAAACCCTCATGGCGCGTATTTTCTCGAACACTCCTCTTTTGCGCGCATCGCTTTTGGTGCTGTTTCCGCTGTTGGCACTGCCGCTTTCAGCGCCGGTGCAGGCCAACGGGTTCAAACAATGCGGCAAGGCCTCCTGGTACAAACTGGGTGGCAAGACAGCTAGCGGAGAAAGCGCCGATCCGAGTGGTCTCACCGCCGCGCATCGCACTCTTCCCTTCGGCACCATTGTCGAAGTGACAAATCTGTCGAACGGCAAGTCCGTCAAGGTGCGGATCAATGATCGTGGACCGTTCGCCAAGGGGCGCGTGATCGACGTCACGCTGGCAGCCGCCAGGGAGCTTGGCTTCGTCAACAAGGGCGTTACCCGTGTCGAAGTAACCGGTACAAGCCCGGATCTGCGCCCCAACACTACGCAAAAGTGCCAATAACGCGTCGGAAAAACACACGTGCTCCCGACCGCTGAGCAACGATCAAAAATTGCACGACAAATATAAAACGCTGAATCTAGTGAATGAATCGAGACGTTACATTGTTTCACGAATGACTCAGTATGAATAACGATCAGTCGCATAAAGGTGAATCAAAAAATAAAATATTTTACGGTAATGACAATCGCGAAAGATGTCGCTAGAGTTGCCGCCGTGGTCGATGGGGCCACGTGCACAGTAACTTTATTCGCGCAGTCTTACCGGCTGCGCGTTTTTTTTAAGTCCCTGAAAATGCTGAGGCAAAGCGGCTCAGGCCTGACTGGCACAAGACGCCGGATGCCCACATGACGAAAACGGAAGGGCTAGACCCTTTCGTTTGCGGCAAGCTTGCGCCGGATTTCCCCTGCGTGTCGCCGCATCGCCCCCTGTTTCTCCGTGTCCATTCGCTTCCAGCTGGAATATGGCTGCGCCAATCGCGGGTTTGAAGAAAGCACGTCTGCGTTGCGGTCCAGAAAATCCCAATAGAGTGCATTGAAGGGACAGGCCTTGTCGCCAGTCCGTTGCCGGACGTCGTAGCTGCAGGCACCGCAGTAGTCGGACATCTTGTTGATGTAGTTGCCGCTCGACATATAGGGCTTGGACCCCAGGAGGCCGCCATCGGCAAACTGGCTCATGCCCAGCGTGTTCGGCAACTCGACCCATTCATAGGCATCGGCATAGACAGCCAGGTACCATTCATGCACTTCGGCCGGATCAACCCCTGCCAGCAGCGCAAAGTTGCCCGTGATCATCAGGCGCTGGATGTGATGGGCATAGGCCTCGTCGATGGTCTGGCCGACCGCCTCGGAAAGGCACAACATGTCGGTCTCGCCGGTCCAGTAGAATGCCGGTAGCGGCGCTGTTGCGCCAAGCGCGTTTTCCATGACATAGCCTGGCATCTTCAGCCAATAGATGCCCCGCACATATTCGCGCCAACCAAGGATCTGCCGGATGAACCCCTCCGCCGCATTCAGCGGCGCGCGCCCCTCGCGATAGGCCGCTTCCACCTTCCGGCACAAATCCAGCGGGTCGAGCAGGCCGGCGTTGAGATAGGCCGACAGAACCGAATGAAAGAGGAATTTCTCGCCGCGCAGCATTGCATCCTGATAAGTGCCGAAACCGGCGAGGGCGGTTTCCAGAAAATGAGCGAAGGCCTCCTCGGCCTCTGACCGGGTGACGGCAAACCAGAACGGCTCCAGCGTGCCGATATTGTCGGGAAAGGACCTGCCGACCAGGTCCAGCACCTCTTGCGTGATCCGGTCGGGTGCAAACCGTTTCGGGCTGGGCAGGAAGAGATCCGGTTTGGCCGGCTTGCGATTGTCGGTGTCGAAGTTCCACTTGCCACCTGCCGGCTTGTCCCCCTCCATGAGCAGGCCCGTCCTGCGGCGCATCTCGCGGTAGAAATATTCCATGCGCAACTGCTTGCGACCCGAGGCCCAGGCGCGAAAGCTTGCAGGGTCGCACAGGAACCGCGTGTCGGTGAGAATATCGACCGGCACCCGCAGCGCCCGCGCCCAGTCTTTCATGTCGTCCAGAACACGCCATTCACCGGGCTCGGTGACGACGACCCGTGCGGGGCCCAGCCGTTTCACCGCGCGTGCAACCTCGCCCCGGAAGCTGCCCGAATTGCCAGCTGCATCAAGGGTCACATAATCAACCGTCCAGCCTGCCTCGCGCAGATCTTCGGCGAAGTGACGCATGGCGGAGAACAGGAAGGCGATCTTCTTCCTGTGATGGCGCACATAGCTGGCCTCGTCCATCACCTCGACCATCAGAACCCGGTCACGTTCAGGGTCCGACCTGACAAGACTGGAAAGCCCAGGCGTCAACTGGTCCCCAAGGACCAGAACAAGATTGCGGCACGTCGTTTTTTCGGTCATCGGTCTCGGCCGTCAAAGCGGTGTTGCTGCTCTCTACGCAGAAAGTGCGAGGGCCTATCACTTTCGGCTGCAATTTTGTCTGATGGTCTGGCGGCCTCCCACCATCAGCCACGCAGCCCGTCGACTTCCCGCAATGCCCGATGAATTTGCGCCCTATTCTCCACCACCCCAGCGCCTTGCCGGGCAGCCCACTCATGTGGTGACCGCCAGCGCCGGCGCGCGCACCAATCACTTGGCGTTTGCGACATTCGAGGCCGGCACACCGAGACGCCTGAACAGCCTCACCTGCTTCCACGGTCACGGCCTGGCCAGCTCCGCCCGGCCGGGTTGCCGGTCGCCGGCATATCTTGTCCAAATTTTCAGAAAGCCATTGCCGAGACCGGCCGGATCTAGTATCAGACCCCTCTATCCGCCGCGCAGGTCTCTCTGCCGGCCAGAAGCACCCGTAGCTCAGCTGGATAGAGCGCTGCCCTCCGAAGGCAGAGGCCAGAGGTTCGAATCCTCTCGGGTGCGCCATATAACGCGTTGAGTTAATTGTCTAATTAGCTCCCCTCCCAGATGCAAAATTCCGATTGGACAGCTGCTGGCACAACACTGGCACAGCGGGATCCATTATGGCGACCATTCGCAAGCGGAACAGCAAGTATCACGTTCAAATCAGACGACAGGGCATCCCTTCGCAGACAAAGACTTTCCATCAATTGAAGGAGGCGCAGGAATGGGCTCGGCATATGGAGGTCAAGGCAGACCAAGGTGAGCTGCCACAGAAAAGAACATCCCTCAAATCTAAAACGCTTGCCGACCTAGTTGTCCTCTACAAGAAGGAAGTCACGCCGACTAAACGCGGCTCAAAGGCAGAAGAGTGCGTCCTTACGGCTTTCCTTCGTAATCCCATCTGCAACATTCGCCTCGATAAGCTTACAACCGCAGACTTTGCGAGATACCGGGACGAGCGCCTTCAACAGGTCAGCCCCACGACACTAAAGCGACAGCTCAATATCATCCGGCACATGTTCAACATCGCCAAGACAGAGTGGGACATCCCTATCACGGTCAATCCGGTTCACGGCCTCAGACTGGTAGCAAAAGATGTAAGGCGGGAACGAAGGCTACGGGAGGGTGAATTCGAAAAGCTCATTCAAGCGGCAAGAACAAGGCGAAATCCGCTGATTGAAAGGATCGTCATTATCGCCATTGAGACTGGCATGCGGCGAGGTGAAATCCTCGGGCTACATTGGGACCAAGTGGACCTCAAACGACGCTCTGTCGCCATCCTAGAGTCCAAAAACGGTTACTCACGAACGATACCATTGACGACAAAAGCTTATGAGACGCTCCAGGCTACACCCAAAGCAGATGATAGGGTTTTTCCTTTAGAAGCTGATGCCCTTCGTCATGCTTGGAAGAGAATGCTTCGGGACACGGAAATGGCAGATCTACACTTCCACGACCTAAGACACGAAGCGATTAGTAGGCTCTTCGAGATGGGTTTAACGGTTCCTGAAGTAGCTTCTATCAGCGGACACAGGGACATGAAAATGTTGATGCGATACGCGCACGCTGATGCAAAAAAGTTGGTACTGAAGCTCTCTAGGCAGACAAACGAGGTTCAGGGTCCATAGCGGCTGACACTGTATCGTCTTTTAAAGGCCTTAGGGCAAAGAGGTTGTAAGCTGAAATGAATGGTTGGGAGCGAAGCAAATGATTAGAAACGCTGGATTGGTGGGCTTTGTAATAGCCCTGCTTGGTACATGTGGAACAGCAACAGCCCTGCCGTTTCCCGAAGGATGCAGGACACCTGGTGGTGTAGTGACCGAGATTTATGGGTTGGACACCGAAAAAGCGACCATGACTGGCAAACACACGTTACCCGACATAATTTGGTCCTGCACTGAGGGGCACGTGCACCAGAGCACAATGGAAATTGATGAGTGCGTCGAGTTTTACAAAGCTGAGGGCATTCTCGATGGCCCCACGCTCAGCGCTCAGGCAAATTGCCCGAAAGGGGCCGTTACAGTCACAGGAAACCTCACTGTTTTTCCAATCTATCCATCCTGCGCGAATGGTGGGTTCCAAGCGATAGAGGCTTTCAAACTGCTTTGCCCAAATGCAAGGATAAAGCTGCAGCAAGGCGAGTAATCAGGCCCATCTCGCATCTTACAATGGTTACCCGTCAAGGCATTCTTTTGATTGAATACGAGGTTAGACAATGTAGCAGCCATAGACGCTTAGGGCGACTTGGAACGCATCTTTGTAAGCGTTATTCAGTGGTCACATATTAATGAGAATGCTACCTCGCTATCTGCAATAAGGCCTTGCGAGAAAATGTTATCGCAGAAGCTAGCTTGACACTCAATTCTGGACTAAGATTATGAGATATATAATACTTTTTACCCTTATCTTTTTTGTTACACCTCATGCTCACGCGGAGAGTTGCGGGTCTTTGCGAGTGAAGTATAAAGCTTTTCGTGCACCTGATATGTCTTGCAACCGTGCTCGGGCATTGTGCAAAAGCATGTTGCCGACTGGCTCAAGACCAAACTCAGGGGCAAGGCACTATCCAGACAAGTTTGTTACCAATTGCACCACATTCGGAAACCAAGTTAATTGCGAGACACGTCCGGGTAACGATGGCGGCTTTGCAAGCGGTTTTGCGAAAGGGCTGCAGAACGGTATGAGGCGTGGCTCAAACCACCAATCCGAAAAAGCTCACATGGAAGCGTGCATGGGGAAACTTGGTTACACCGTCTGTATTTGGGGAAGGTGCAATTGAACGCTTTTAACCTCTCAAAGCTTGACAGACTGGCCGTATGAAAGTGTGGGCGCGTCTTTGTTTTCGCCAAAGCGATCATCAGGTTCTTTGAGATGGGGTTGACCGTTCCTCAGGTGGCTTCGATTTCTGGGCACTGTGATATGAAAATGTTGATGCGGTAGACACATGCTGACACGAGAAAGCTCGGAGCGGACTAGTGCCGCTGAGCAAGTCGGCCAGAGTTAGTTTTTTCATTGCCGAAGGTTCTCAAGTAGAAGCTCAATAATCTCTGTTGATTGACGGCAACTGTAAGTGTGGCTCTCACCCCACTGTCCATAGAACATACCCATAACTACCATGTAGTTAGTAAAACTCTTTAATTCTAAGTCGCTGCCAACCAAATTACCGTATAAAACTCTGTGTAACTCCTCATACTCGTAGCCTTGTGGAGCGCAAAAAATTTCGTGGTAGATCAGATGAGTAGCTGCAGAAACGAGATGGCGAACTTTCTCGGAGGGCTGGGCTATGGTTGGGTTGTTTGCGGCGAAAAAAACCAAAATCGAAAAAAATAACAAACACCTTAGCTTCATCCAATGCACCTCGCCTACTGACTTCGGTATTTATGTGTGCCCACCAAGCAGATTTCGATTTGGCCGAACTCAAATTTTTTTTTGGGGGCACCGAAAGCCACTCATTTGCAATAGCGATGTAGCATGTTTGACACCGCCGCTCAAAACCAATGCAACAGCGCGATTACAGTGGATTTGGCCTCTATGACATTAGCCAGAAATGTTTCGATTTCAGAGCTTCAAAGTCTAGCTTTCACTCAAGTCAACAAGATGTTTCTCACTGCAGGAAATTTCTAAACACTGGGCACCCAACACTATGTCTCCGCACCAAAGATTCTTCGGGAGCTTCGATTTGCAATGGACAAGCTGCAGCAGAGCAACCTTTACAATGAGCTGCTGACCTAACTGCCGCCCTAAAGACCAAACCCCTCATCTGGGAAAAGCAATTGACTTTTTGAGGCAGAACTTGGTGGCTTAGGCTGGCCGCTGATTGTCCAAGAACTTACAAATCTCTATGAAAGGGAACTCGCCTCAATAGAAAAAACCACTCCGACCAGTGACCGAAAAAGCTGCCCACTATTCCTAAAGTCAGTGGCAATGGTAGGGCTTACTTCCGGCGTGGCAACATTGCCCCCGAGGACTGTCTTTCCGGCAACCACCACCATGTGCATATGCATTTGTTATCAGCGCCGTTGTCATCAATGCAAAAACCAATGAATACAAAACCTTATTTTTAAACACCACCAAACCTCTGACTACTTTTTTGACCTTAACAGCTGGAGTGTAGCTAGACTGCAACGTGATGTACAATTTAAAATTGACATTACGGAGAACTACCTACCAAAAGAAGAGGCAGCGGTCAGTCAACGGCCGATAGTTAGATTGAGTTCAATCACACCAATTTGCCCGATACCCCTTGAACCACTTTTGGGCCAATCCCTCGGACAAAAGAACAGATCCAGCACGCTTACCACTTGGAAGGACGACCCAGACCAGAGGCCGCTTATATCTATCTCGTTGCCCAGAATCGAACACCTTTACTCCTGGCTGGTTCAACAACTCCTGCATACGTGCCTTTGCTGCCCTACCCAACTCGAGTTCTTGCTGGCATTTGGGACGAATAATCTCGGGAGTGTCATACCCTGAAACGAAGGGCTTTCCTGGCCCCATGTCCCGCATGTTCACGCCGTCGCATTTGACTGTGTCGCCATCGACCGCTGTTAGAGTGCTGCAGGTCAATAAGTTCGTATCGTCAGACTTCGATTCCTGATTCCAGAAATTGGCAACTTCATACAGCATTCCATCTTTAGGCAAATGCTCTCTGGAAACGAAAAACACTGAAATGATCAGAATGAACAAGAAGGGAATCAAGAATTTTCTCCGCCGCCGGGGTCGAAACTGAACCACGTTGGCAATCAATCGTTTTCTCAATTGAAGCAGAATCCCAAATAAGCGCTGGCGTAGCCTTTGAAAGCTATTGAAGTGGCCTCAATCGGCGGAAACCGGCACGTGATGATTATGCTGCTCCTGTACATACGATTTCCGCCCCCTCTAAAGCACCTCCATCTACCCTATTCGAAAGCATAAATTCTACTATTCCTCAAAAGATACCGGAGAAAATACTTCGTCAGCCGCTTCGAATAGATCATGATTTGGCATATATACTGCGGTTTCTAGCCCTACTTTCCATTTTATGAGCAATTTAAATACTTCACTTGGATACCCTTTTTCGTCAAACAATACGAGCTGATCATTGATTCCGACTTTGGCAAGGTCCTTGTTGTCCCGCAGTTCGTTGATTCCTGTCAGCCAATATTTCGCAATTTTGTTCGGACAATTGCATGAATCACATTGTTCACGGCTGGGCTTGGCTGCCAGCGCAGGCTTTTGGCAAAGAGGCCCATTAAATTCTACCGGAGGCTTCCTTCCGCCTTGGCAGGTTCGGCCCCACTCCTCACCATAGGTATAACCAACCTTGGTCCCAGCCGAGCCAATCGTATCGCACCACGGCGCATAGATTTCAGCGAGTTCTAGAACGGTAAGATTTTTTTTACCTCCCATTGTGTTCCGTTCAAACCATTGATACGCAGCGATAATTGACCATTTTGGATGCTCGAACACCGCATGACCATTGCCGGTACCAGCACCATCGTGCGCTCCGTTTTCACCCGATGGACCGGGAGTTCCGGACCAATTTCTTGGGTAGCGTTCATCGCCCGTTCGTTGCCAGAGGCAGCCGTAGTTGTTCATCTTCACACAACGCAAAAGATGGATATCTTTGGACCTAGAAAACGGCCTACGTTTCTCCAATTTTGAATATTGGTATCCGCCGCCAACCTTCTCAACATGTTTATAGACTTCTAGAAAGCTCTCGGCGTTCGTCTGCCAATTCTCACCTTCTGGAGGGGAAATTACCGTCCGATCTGCCATTGCAAATTCGATACAAAAAAGCAGGGCAAACGACGCCAACAAAAATCTCATGACACGCTCCTTGGCTGAGCAACAAATAAACTAAACCCTATGTAAGCATGTAACAGAACATCAATTTTTGATTGGGTAAAGGGGTAGTGGGTGGCTGATGGACGGCAAGGACGGTTGGGACAGCCCAAATAGGAGGTGCGTATGCCGATAGGTGAAATTGAAGGTGTGAACGTTGGTCAGGTATTTGATGATAGGCGCGCTCTCTTCGATGCCGGGGTTCATCGTCAACTGCAGGCTGGAATCGTTGGCAGAGTAAATGAAGGTGCAGAACGCATTTTTCTGTCCGGTGGAAACGCTGACGACAAAGATCTTGGATTGGATCTAAGGTGCTCAGCGGGAGCTACCTAAACGTGCCTAAGCGACACCATATTGAAGAAGAATTTCTCTCCTATCATCAATATCTTTTGATTTAATTGCATTTTTTAGTTGACAAACACAACCAAATATGCTACTATAAGGTGTAGAGTGACAGTTGCGACTGCTTCACTTTCCATTTTGCCGGGGAGTCCGGCATTTTCCTAAAATCCTATCTGCAAAGCGTCCCAAGCGTCCTAACCGTCCATTTTTTGGCGTTAGGGCCTTTGAGCGTTGCTGCGTATTTTTTTTGAAAGGTGATAGATGTTCACAATCGATCTAAATTCAAACCGGCGTATGGAGCGTCCCTTTTTTCTACACGACGGCATCGGTTATGGCTGCTGTTGGCTGAATGGAACTGATGCTAGAGGACGGCGGACACAAGCCAAGGTGGTTTTCGATGCCACTTTCCAGAACCTATATTCAGATCAGGAAATCGAAGGTCACAAGTTGCTGGAAGAGCTGCCATTCACTCTTGAATTGGCTGGAACGCCTACCCCTGACACCTACCTATCCGCCGAAGGGTACCATGCCCACGTAATCAACAAAAAGCCTCTTCCAAGCTACGCGGAGGTCTTCAGTGATGTCGTGAGGAACCTGGATGCCTTCATTGCCTTCCACGACGCCAGCGGAACACAACAAGAACAGACTGAAATGCTCGCGGCTTATGTCGTCAGCACATATTTGATCAACGAGTTTCATGCTGCCTCGTATCTCTGGTTCGGAGGAGAACGTGGATCAGGAAAAACTCAGGCCTCCATTGCTGCTTCGAAAATGGCCAGCATGGGAGTTTTCACGCAAGGAACATCGACGTTCGCCTCCCTGAGGGAGACAGCGGCTTTAGGCGGATTGATCTTCTGTGATGACTTCGAAAACTGGCGTGGGTTCGAACCGGACAAGAAAAACATGTTTCTATCAGGTACGACGCGCGGCGCTTCAATCTCTCTGAGGCGTCAAGGCCAAAGGGAAGGTGATTGGGTAACTGAACATGTACCAGTCTACTGCCCTAAGGGGTTCTCTGCGATCTCGAGCCCGGATGACGTCCTAGCTTCTCGTTCCATTTTTGTCGAGCTAAGGCGATCTGATGATGGAGAAAGGACAGGACGGTCTCCAACCAACGTGGCGGATTGGCCAGTTGACCCTATGTTGGTTCGGGATTGGCTCTGGCTTCATACGGTTCAACTCCTCCCCAAAGTCGAAAGCGTCAGAAAGGATATTGAAGGAAGAATCGATTTAAGCGGCCGAGACCGAGACAATCTGCTTCCCTTGCTAACCGTAGCGAGGCTAGTCGAACTGAGCAGCGGAAGAGATGGGTTGGTAGACCGGCTGCTAGATCTGGCGAAGCGTAACGCGGATCAACGCGAGTCTTTGATGCCTCCGAGCGAAAATGAAGTTCTGATACGCTGTTTGCAAAGCCTGATGACGACTCGAAATGCAGGTCCAATTCCGACTAGTGACATTCGAGGTGCGTTCGTTAGGTACTGCGAAAATCAGGACATTAGCGAGCATAGCTATCTAGAAATCAGCCCCATGCGCATTGGCCAGATGTTATCCCGTCTAGGTTTCAACCCATCAGCCTCGCACCGGAATAGACGCAGCTGGATGATCTCTGAGACGGATGTGCGGAAGGCTTGTGTAGACCAAGGGATAGTATTTCCTGAAGCGGACGATGCCGAAGTTGAGCAATTGGCACCTAGCTCCACAATTTTTGAGATTTGGAAAACCGACGCCCATTATGATAGCGCGAGCAACATAGCGTCTAAACCCGCCGCACCTTGGGACTAATGTCCTATGTGAATTCCCCCGGGCTGAGCCCGGGGAGTTCAGTCGCACGCAGATCTCATCCAATGACGCTTTTTCGAATTCATTTAAACACTCACGATAGGGCAACTGATTTGTAGGCAATAGGCAGGTTCCAGTTGTCAATTTCGTTTGCTACTCTCGCGTGAGTAAGTTGAGGACGACAACAATAGCGAAAACACGATGCAGGTAATTCTAACAGCCATTTATCTTTTGGTTTTGAGCGGCTTTGCGACACTTCATTTGACTTCAGCCTTTGCAGCTGAGTTCGACAAGATTGACCTCCCTGGCGATTATCCCGATTTCGTCACACTCAAAGGCGAAATTAAACTGGGCGATTCTGAGAGATTTATCGAAGTCATCGGCGACAGTTCCAAAGTGACGGTTATACTGGAAAGCCCCGGCGGTATCGTGAAAGATGCCCTCGAAATTGGGGCAGAGATCCGACTTCGAAATTATGCCACAATGGTTTCTGCTGACACTGGGTGTTACTCGGCCTGCGCCCTAATATGGGTTGCTGGGGCACGAAGATATATGGACCCTAATTCGGAAATTGGTTTCCACGCTGTTTATCACGAGGAAAATGGAGAACTCCGGGAAAGCGGGATGGGGAATGCTGAAGTTGGCGCATTTCTAACGCATCTCGGCCTGCGAATTGAAGCTATTAGATATTTCACCCTAGCAGGACCCAAGGACTTGCTACTGTTGAGTCCTGATAAAGCTCGATCACTAGGAATAGACGTGTTCGAGCAAAGCGGTTCAGATTTCATTACACCTCAGCAGGCACCGACTGTTGATGAATATGCCAGTCGCTTCTCACTCTATCTTATTCTCGGTCAAAGATGCTCACGCTACTTTGGGACCAACTTAGAATTCGCAAAACGTCACGCAATCAGAGCAGCGGAAACTGCCGCAGGAATGGTCTCGAATGAAAGCTGGATTGAACTCTGGATGCGCGAGGGTGAAGTCAACAAAAGGCGACTGCAGGAAATGGGTTCGTTGGCCTTTTGCTTGGACCTGGAATCCCGTTTTAGATTGGCCGGCCTTGACACCGGAATTTATGGCCCCAGCTTTGACTGCCGAAAAGCGGCAACACAAACCGAAATTGCGATTTGTCGCACCCCTTCGCTTTGGGCGCCAGACAACGCTAATGCGGCAATTTATTTTTGGATGATGAACAACGTAGATGTTGCGACAAAAAAGAGAATTCGTGGGGTCCAACGTGACTGGCTGCAATATCGAAATACGTGTGGCGGCAATGATGCCTGCCTTATTGAGGTTTACGGCACCAGACTTAGAGAACTCGGAGAGATAGAGCTGCCTGGCTGAATTGCCAAATTGTGCTCCCCCACAAAAGCTTGCCCCCTCTCTGAGGGGAATTGTGGTTCGGTACTTCTAGGCCTAAGGAATCTCACTCGCTTACAACTACCCGAAATTTTGCCGTCGTTGTCTTGAAAAGATACAATTCGGTAGTTGCCAAAAGCTTCAACGCGTCTTCTGTGATTGTTTGAGCAGATGCTCCCGGCTGCACCAAGATCATCTCGAATTCGATTTTTGCTCGCCTGGCTTTTTCCTTAAAATAGGCTAGCTGCTTCATGTCTCCTTTGAGGAAGCGTGTGTAACCTTCGCGAGCCCAAGTCTCCTGTCTGCGCTTTAGGTCGTGGTACAGCGTTGGCAGACCGGCATGTTTAGCGGTAATGCTTTTTTGTGCCTGTCCGCAAACGGTATAAAAGTTGCGAATATCCTGCGAAACACGCCCTTTGTATGCTCCTTTGCAATGCACAAGACAAAGCTGGATAGTGCTCTCATCAACGTCTTTGAGGCAAACAAGGTCAGCAACCTCACCACTCCCGTCGTCATTGAAAATCACATCAAAGTCAGTCTCTAGGTTTTTGAAAGTCCGGAATTGGATTGTTGCCTTATCGCCGACTTTGTGCATGGATTCCTTATTGAGCGGAATGCCATTCCAATCCCATGTTTCAAGTTTCTCCCTTTCAAACAACCCAGCGTCTAATTTCAATGGGATATGATAACAATTGTACGAGAACGTACCGTCTGCATATCTGATGATGAAGGGATCTTTTTGTAGGTACTCCTCCATCAAAATCGCCTCATCCCGCCCCTTTCGAAACCTACAAACTGGCCCAGACAAGTGGTCATGCCGATAGCCACCAGGCAGATTTTCATCGATATTAAGAGCGTACTCTGACACCCCAAAATCGCTCGCGATGCGCACAATAATTGGGCCGCCTTCTTCATATTCGCCTAACTCAAGATCGATATTGAATAACGGCACTTCTTTTCCGTCGAAACGCACAAACTGATGATCGTTAAAGCGGATCTGAGCCTGCTCGCCCCACTGCACCGAGATTGGCCAGGAAGTGTGTGGCTTTGACATCTTGATAGGACTTAGGAAGTCGTCGACTATGTTAGTTCCTGTGCCAATTTCGGCAGTGACCTTACTCCATGTGGATGAGGTCCAAGCAATCCAATCCGAAACGGTTCCTGATTTCTGTTGCCAAATCTTTCCGCGCCGTTGAGTGCCTCCCCACAAAACGCGATCACCATTTTCGTAGCCCAAACAGGCAATGTTGTTTAATTCTGACTCTGCTTTTTCGATACTAGCCAGCCCCTCTGTTACGTTGGGGCCGAAGTAGGAAGTGAAGCTAATAGCGCCCATCCTTGACGAGCCCAAGCTCTTCACAAGCGGCAATTCAACATTGTTCAGGATCTTGAAGATAGGCGTACCAGACACGAGTTGAGCTTTGTCGCCCGTAATTGCTTGGGCCATCCGCTCAGAACGAAGTGCATTGTAATCGCTTGCATAAAGCGCAAGGTAATTCAGTTTCTTGTCCCAGCGAACAATCAAGAGGTCGTAGATCGTGTTCGCTACGTTCTGATAGTTACCCCAATTTACATCTGCAACCCTACATACAACGGCCACAAGGACATGCTCTTTGTCACTCAACGCGTGCCAAGTTTCTGCCCCATTCGGTAGGACCGATTGGTAAGCTAACGGAGTCCAACTGGAACAAGTTGTCCTGAAAAACTGACCTGACAAAGCTGGTCTCAGATTCCAAAGTGACAAGTTCTCATGAAGGTCGCCAGTCTCTTTTAGAGCAAAAACAATGTCCTGCAGGCGGAGCTCTTTTTCTATGCGGTCTTCACTTAAACGCTTTATCAGCCGGTCCCAATCGGCTCCTTCAGCGTAGAGGTCTGCAAGTTTCGTTTCGGCTTTTTGATCCGCAATATTTGTCACGACAGTTGCTTCGCCGATCTCTGACTCATTGCCCTTACGCGTGAATCGACCGACGAACTGGAGTGTAACTGCAAGCGATTTATGGGTGTCGTGCAATGCAGCGATTTTTAAATTTGGCAGATCGAAACCCTCACCGAGCATATCGACACAGACAACAATTCTGGTGCCACCATCAGTTCGATCGAGAAGTTTGCTTAGTGCTTCGGAATTTGCCTTAATCCTTCCGGGCCCCGAATAGACCAAGACTGGTTTTAGGTCGGCTGCCAACCGTTGATAGATTGAGAAAATTTCCTCCGCTCGTTCCTTGGTCCGGGTACGAGCCATTAAAAGATGGTCTAGCTTGCGTTCATCTCTATCGCGTCTCAAAGCTCGAATAGCTTCTTTAGCAATTGCCTCATCTCGGATTGATTGCTCACCATACTCTTCTATCGTCACGAGATTGATAGGGCGGTAATAGCCCGCGTCCTGCGCATCACCCAATCGATAGTTAAATATTATCTTGCCATCGATGCGTTTTGAATCGCGACGGAATGGCGTGGCAGTAAATTGCAATATTCGCTTTTTTTCAAAGTGCTTACGCACTTTTTGCCATGTGGAAGCCGTTATGTGGTGCGCCTCGTCAACCATCAAATCTGAGCAACTTGAAGCCAATTCGACCACAGCATTGGGATTGGAGCTCTCTAGCGAGTTAGGAAGTGCAACGATGACATTCGCCTGGCTTACAAGCTCCTTAGCTTCGTCAACGGACCTAATGCCTGTAGAAACTACCGCGACTTTTGGCCTTGCCAGTTCATGAGGAATGACCCCAGCTTGAGAAAGCACACCAAGTGAAATGAATTTCTTTGAAATCTGGCTTCGTAACGCGTCACTGGGCACAATTACCAAGGTGCGTTTGAGCTGCCTATAGACCTGTGTTGCAAGCATTGTTTCAGTTTTGCCGGTGCCTGTTGGCAAAACCACGGTGGCAGCCTCATGTTCATTGCCAACTGAAAAGTGTGCTGAAATCGCATGTAGCGCACCAATCTGCGGAGCTCTGAGCCCGGGCAATTTTTTCTCTTCGTTTTCCGTTCGAAAACTAAAATGGCCATCCCAACTGGCTATAACTTCATCAGGAGTATTTGCATACCGCTCAAGAATCCCGAAGCTGTCCCATTCTAACGACAGGGTGCGAGGTAAATTTTTAAGATCGATTTCTTCAGTCGAAATTAGAACCGGTAGGTCTGTATTGACCCGCCGTGCACCTTTCTTCCGCATTAGAAAATTGTTGAACGGAGCATTCAGTTCCGCCTCGATTAGTTCATGTCCCGGAAACTCTGCCGAGTACATTTTCGCCTTTGTGGTGGCGCCAAGAAAAACGCGTTGAAACACCGTGTTCCCGCCAACCTTGGCTCTCCTTTCAGGCAATTCTGGAACTGAAATTTCTCCAAACCAATGAGGAATCATGCCCGTGCAACATCCTGTGTTTATGGAAACTCTAAATACAAAAAGATCGACATTTGTCTCATCGAGTTTCAAACGCCAATGGAATCGATTCGTTAGAAGTTTAAAACATTACACCTATTAGATGTGAGAAGTAACCTCGATGGGTTTCTCAGACACTGGCCTTTTTGGTTTGGACAAGTTCTAGAAAAGCAAAAATACCTAGGGGTTATGTACAAAGCCCCCACCCCCAGGGGCATCAGCATCCTCCCCCCTTCGAGTTAACAGAGTAATCTTGTAAAAAGACGGGGGCGGAAGTCTGGGAAGCTGGTGTCTACACCGGCACACTCCTGGCACAACACGGGCACACCAAACGTCCATAACACCCGTTGCGAAGCGATTCAAAAGATCGTAGACTGCGTTCAAGCAGCTGTTTTCAAACAGTCTTTTGTGTCTAGGCCGCGAGGCCGGTTGGATAGAGCGCTGCCCTCCGAAGGCAGAGGCCAGAGGTTCGAATCCTCTCGGGTGCGCCATATTTTTCAAAGACTTAGCATCATTTGATCGAATGTGGTTTTTCGAAAAGTAACCACCGGTTACACTCCCAGCGCGTCCGCTCCAGAACGGCGTTCATTGTCGACTGGACACCGGCGACCAACACCTTATCCGATGCAGTCTTGCGCAGTGCTTCTGCGGTTTTGGCAATCGAAGCATGTAGTTCGGTGTCGCCTCTCTCACCAACCAGGTAGTCGCGAGTGTATTCCTCCAGCAAGCTGCTGAGCATCTGTACGCAGGCTTCGCGTTCCCGCTGGGTCAGTTCGGCCGGTCCGTCTTCCATCTCGACAGGTGACGCTTAAAATTTGCAGGAGCCAACCGGAACGTCCCGTCCTCGCCGGGCGGTGCGTTTCGGGCCTTGCGCCGCGCTTATGGCATGTGGCGGGGGCCCTTCGATCCGCCTCATCCGCGCTCTTCAGGACAAGATCGCGGCCGGCGGCGATAGCGACATGGCCGCCGGCCGCGACATCGGTGTTGGTTTGAAAGATCTCAGAAGGCTCTCAGGGCACTGCTGGCGGGCCGTGCGGTCCGCAGCACCAAACGGCAGCCGGACCACCTCTCCCGTTAGCGCTAGTTCGTGAACTGCACCGGCCGACCGATTTTCGCCAGCGCTTGCTGCGCCCTCGCCTTCGCCTCGGGGGTGGTCGCTTCACGGGTCACGATCACCCTGGCGTTTGAAAACAGCGTTTCCTTTTTGATCACGCTGATCCGCAACGTACCGATGTGGCGAACCTCTCCCTCCTTCACCGAGAAGGTCGGCGCCAGGGCCTTCTTCAGCTTGTCGGTTCCGACAAGGATGTCGGCCCAGTTGCCGCCAAGCTTCACCACCGACGTGCCGCACTTGACGGCGGTGATGCGATAGGTACCCGGCTTCACAACCGCCGTATCCTTCCACAGACCAAGACTGACAACTGCGCCGTTGGCAATCAGCTGATGCTCCTTGGTCGCAACATTCACCATCGAGATCGAGCTGCCACCACAATACCTGTCTTCGAAATAGACATCGCCAACGATAACGGTCTTGCCGCTTTGCAGCGTCTTTTCAAGCTTTTGCGCCGTGGTGTCGTCGACCGTTTTCAGCGTGTTTCCTGTGTCCGTCTGACAGGCGCCGACAATCAGACAAAGGGATGCAAATAGAAGCTTTTTCAAGGGATTTTCCTTTGGGAGTGGAGGATGAGGGCCGTCTCGGTGGAGGCCGGAAGGCGACTGGCAACGCGAGCATTTCCCTGCCGGCATGTAGCCAGGTGTCGACGTGAGCGTTCGTTTTCGAGACAGCGAAGAAAGGATTGCCGCCACCGGACAGGGCCGGAGGCGCATACCCGGTGCTCACTCCAATGCCGCTATGACGTTAGTCTGAGACGCGAATCAAAAGCAGATGGACCTCGGTCAAGGCAGTGTCATACCCTGCTTCCCAGAGCCGAAGAAAATGTTCGAAATCTACCGTTGTATCCATGAGTGGTGCGCCAAGGTACCACTGAAGGTCATAGGAATTTGCGGCGCCGTAAAAGGCTTCCAGCAAAGCATCCATGATCGGCCCATGGACTGACCATTTCTCATCAAAATAGTCGCCCAACACGACCTGTTTCTCGCGATTGGGCCAATCCGCCTGAGCTGCCTGTTCGAAGTCGGCGACCGAACCTGTAACAATCGGCGTAACCCGGTTGGTGAGTGCCATCAGATCTCGTTCGCCGAAAGCCTCGAAGGCAACGGACTTTTCGACAAGGTCTTTCATGGCGAGCGCACAGGCTTCGATTTCTGAAAGCAGTGTTTCCCGTTTACGCCTCCTATGCCAGGCTGCGCGGAAACGCGAAATTCGCTTTATCAGCTGATCTGAGCGATCGAAGAACCGGAGAAGCTGGGCCAGTGCCTCTTCATCATAGTCTTGATGAAAAAGAGCCAGAAAATGCGACTTATCGAATTCGGCAGTGCCTTCGCAGAAGTTCTTCCAGTTCGTCAGCAACGCAGGCATCGCCACCCCTTTTTCCAGACACCTGACTGTGCCTTGCTGGGTCGGGACCCCTTCCTTGAACTCATTCAAAATCGAATTTTTCAATTTCTATCGGACCAAGCAATTGAATCCCCTCGGCAGCTCTTTTCCGAACGCCAGAATTGACGACGTAAAACACCGATTTCACTTTGGAGAAGTCTATCATCGAGACCAGATTCTCTTCTGGATTGAAGGGCAGTAACTTGCGAAAAAACTTCGCATCAAAATCAAAAGTCTCGTATTCGCCAGGCGAATAAATCTCGAAGCTGCCCGGTTCCACATAGTCACAACCAAACACCTGTTCGAATTTCGAAAGCCGCTCCTCATGCTCCGGATCGATGTCAAAAAACGCCCTCATCTCCTCAGCTGACAGCACGTTTGAATAACCGAGATAGACTGTGTGCATACTTTGACTCAGCTTGACTTGACCGTGTTTGCAATGTCGGACCATCTACGAAAATCCGGGATTCGCGACAATTCTCCCAAGGAAATACCAAGTCGGTCTCGGCTCGGGCAAGCGATCTTCGTGGCCAAGGCCACAGGTTCAGTTGTTCATGCAACTGTGGCTTGATCACCGTTCACAGAGTCAAACACAGCACCCGTGACACCGGCATCTTCAAAACGCCTTTTAGCTTCCTCGCTCACGATAATGGAACCGAGGTGGTTCTTGAGGCGGAAAATGTGATGGTCGCCTGTTTTCGACGGGTCTATGACCAAATTGAAGAATCCGCGGTACTGTCCCGCCTTGTCCGGTCGAACAGGATCGTTTTCTTCATACTTCTGGAACTCGGATCGTTCTTCGTCCACGCAATCGATCTGCGTTTCGATGATCATCACAAAATGATCTTGATCCACCTGTTTGTTTTCGATCTTAACGGGTTCCAGAACCACGTGATAATAGGGCTCGTCAACTTCGGGCAATCCTATCAAAGAATTCTTCGCTTTGATGCTAAGCACTGGGACACCAAAAGCTGCACTCTCATTGCTATCTAATTCTTCACCGTCTTGAATGACATCTATTGTATATTCCCCCGGCTCCATAAAGTAAGGAGTGGGGTCGCAAAGAAGCCAGTTGTCCACATCATGCACATCACCCAGCGTCCGTTTACTGGCGCTGAACATATCTGAACGAAGTAAATATTATTTCATTCTCTATTTCGGGCGCTTCAATCAACCATACTTGCAATATGTCGCCAGTTTTCTGCTTGGCCGGAGGAGCCAATTTCTGAAGCCAATTCGAAAATCGTATTTGTGGGGTCACCGATTTCGTCGAGAACGATTTGATCCAGGGCGCTTGCCAAAACTACGAAACTTTCGAACGAATTCGCCAGAAACTTCACACTCGCATCAGGCGCTGTGGTGATATCAACAAAGTAAACTGAACCCCCTTCATGTTCGGAGGTTGCTTTTTCAACGCCAATAATATCGGCATCAAAGCCAGCCACATTGAGCAAATTGTTGGGAAGCAGCGGATTTTGAAATTCGCCGTTCAGCATTTTCAAGGAATTGCAAATGCTCTTGCTGTCACCCGGGCATAAATCAAAGAAACCCAGTGTAACACCCTCAACCGAATACCGATTCACAAAATCTACATAGCTTTTTGGAAGACTTAAATCGCTGGCGACTTGTTTCAGTCCCTCCACTGGTACCGCTCGCTTCTTCAGAACGGAAGCTCCAAAGGAACTGAACTTTTTCTCCTGCCCTGAATAGAAGTCTAATGCTTCATTTATTGTCTTGATCATAGCCGTTACCTTGGAGGGTGCCAATACGCGAACCCAGGCGAATTGTTGTGTGCCCCACGTGGAACAGGAATAGCGTATTTCCCGTAATCCATGTGATGGTGCACGAGTTGCTGGCCCCGAAAGTCCTTATGTTCAGGGAATACCTTTAACCAGTCATCGTCAACAATAGGCGCTCTCTTGCTGGCAACTGCGGCCTGGTTCGCAAGACTCAAGCCATTGTTCGGCATACTCAACCAAGCGGTCCAGAACTGGCGACTGTTTCGAATGCCACCGTTTGCTGTCGCTGACCCGCTAGTGAACGCCGACGTATCGACCGAAAACGACGGCGCCGGCCGGCCTGGGTGAGAAGGATCAAATCGAACTTGGTAAACTGATCCAGGATCGACCGTACCTTTGGGAGCGGAATAGGAGTTTGCAAACCTCTTTGCAACCGAAGGACCTACTCTGGAAGCAACATTTGAAATGGCCTTTGCAAGCGCTGTTCCTGCTACCGCCCCTGTCGCATTTCCGATCAGTTCCTCGGCCTGGACAACCGCAATGTACTGAGACCAGGACATGCCCGTGGTATCAAAGCCCAGCGAGCTTTCTGTCGGCGGTGTCAACTTCAGGAATGTTGCAACATGCAACTCTTCCTGGCCAATGGTGTTGTAGAGCTTGAGGACCGTCTGGTTTTTGGTGTCCTTGCAGCTTGCTGCCTCGCAGTGCAATGCGTCATTTGCAAGCTCGAGCATCAAGATCGTGTCATAGGACAGCCCTGAGACACTTTCGATGTCCCATTTTGATATCGATTTCAGTTGCGCGCGATCGGCAACCGGCAAGTCTGCAAAAATGCGCGCCGCCAATGCAGCCTTCGCGTAGGCTTCAACACCCGGATCAAGGTTTTCGCAGTACTCTACAAGTTCAGCCAGGGTCTCCCGCTTAACGCCGATCATGAGATCTTCAATCGCGGTCTGAGAGCAGTCAGCAGCGTATGCCGTAGAGACAAACCAGTTGAGCGGGTTGTATCGATTTTGGCCTTGCCTACCTCCACAGGCCGCCAAACGCCTCAGAATTTCACGTTGCTGTGGCGAAATATTCAGGTCTCCAATGGCATTGCCAACTTTTGAGAGAACCTTCCCAATTTCTCGCACCGACGTATCGCTGACGTAAAACTCAAAGCCCTCGTCCTTCTGCGACGTGACGACCACGACCGCGTCCGGATCGCGATTTATGTTGGCGAGCCGGGTTTCCGTTGTGGTGTTGTCTTCCGCGGCCTCCAGCTCTGCTTCTTCCCGCAGGGCTTCGGCGCGGGCGGTGTCGCCGTCGGCCTCGGCCTCGTCGGCCATGGCCTCCAGGTCGGCGGCCCTGACGCCGTCGCCGTCGCCGTCATGGACGATGACCGTGCCCTCGCCGATCGTGGCCCGGGCGACGCCCTCGGTCTCGGAGTTGGAATAGGCGCCTTCCACGGTGAGGCCCGGGGTGGTCTTGCCTTCCGGGTCCCGGCCGACATTGACGCCGACCGAGCCGGAGAGCTGGCGCCCCTTGCGGTGCAGGTCGAGATCTTCCGTCTCCAGGCGGTCGGTTTCGAGCGTCATGTCGCCGGAGCGCGAGGCCAGGACGCCGCCGGTGAGGGACGTGGTCTCGCCGACCCTGACGTCCAGCCCGTTCTCGGTGACAATGCCGGAAGGCGCGTCCACCCAGGCGGTGCTGCTGGAGCCTTGAGAGCCGTTGACACTGCCGGAGACACCAAAGGACGGGCCGGCGCCGTTCGGACCCAGTCCGATGCCCACGGAGACCCCCGCGCTGTAGCCGCTGCTCTGGTTGGAGCCCTCGGCGGTGTCGAGACGGCTCTCTATTTCCAGGTTGCGGCCGACATCCAGCGTGGCGCTGTCCGCCTCGACCCGCGCCCCCTTCAGGGCAAGATCGCGGCCGGTGGCAATGGCGACATGGCCGCCGGCGGTGACATTGGTGTTGGTGTGGAAGGTCTCGGCATGTTCATAGGAACTCTGCTGTCCGGACACGTCGAGCCCGACCCCGAGGGACGCCCCGCCGGCGCCCACCCCGAACGTCACCCCGAGACCGACCGAGGCGCTGGAGCTGTCGCCCTCGAAGGCCATCCGGTTTTCCGCCGATTCCAGGCGAATGTCCCGGCCGGCCGCCAGCGAGATGTCGTTGCCGGCATCGATCTGGGCGCCCTTCGCGGTGATGTCACGGCCGGCATCCAGGCTGAGATTGTTGCCGGCGGAGAGCGTCGCGGTGCGGGCGATGGCGCTTGACTCCGACGAACTGCTCCTCTCGCTGGACACGCCGATGCCGACACGCACGCCCGCCACCGTGCCGCCGCTGGCGATGGCATTCAGCTGGTTGAGCGCGTCGACGGCCTTCAGCCCCGCGGAAACCGCGGACAGCGCCTGGTAGCCGAGATTGCCCCGGCCCGAGGTGGCCATGCGCGGCACGTCGGCGAGGGTCTTGAGCGGACCGGAGACGTTCTCGAAGGCGCTGACGGAGAGTGCGAAGGTGTCGACCTTGTGGCTTTCCGAATGGGCGTAGAGATCGTGCACGGCCTCCAGCCGGATATCGCGGCCAGCATCCAGGCGCAGATCGCTGCCGGCAGCCACCGAGGCGGCCTCGGACACCACGTCGCGGCCGGCGGAGATGGTCACGTTCTCGCCGGAGACGGCCGACGTCACCTGGGTCACGCTGGCGGTGTCGTAGGTGTGGGCTTCCGAACGGTACCCCGCGGCAAAGCCCGCGCTTGTGGTTTCGGCAAAGAAGCCGCGCTTCTTCTCGACACGGTGATCCTCCGCCGTGTCCTCGGCCGCTTCCAGGCGCACGTCCCGGCCCGCGGACAGCGTCACGTCGGCCTGCGAGGTGACGGCCGATCCGCTGATGACGACGTCCTTGTTGTCCGCCGAGATCTCCAGGTCTCCCAGCGCGGTCACCATGGACCCGACATTGGTGGTGGAGGACGTTTCCCGCGTCTTGGAACTGGCCGACAGGAACCCGCTCTTCTTCCTGGAATCGAACGTCTGCGCCGTTTCCTCCAGGGTGCCGATGTCGACGCTCTCGCCGGCGTTCAGCCGGGCGGTGCCATCGCTGGCGATCAGCCCGCCCTTGACCTCAAGATCGCGCGCCGCCTCGAGATCGATCGCTTCGCCGGCCTGGATGGTCGCACCGGAGACACGGGTCTCGCTCTGGCTGGTTTCGTACCTGTTGCTGCCGGCCTGGCCCTTCGCCTCGAAATGCCGGTCCAGCTTCAGCCCCGAGACCACAAGGTCGCGGCCGGTCCTGATGGACAGGCTGCCGCCGCTGGACAGGTCGGCACCGGTCACGCGCGTGTCCTGACCGCTGAGGATGTCGAGGCTGTCCTCGGCAACCACCGCGCCGCGCTCAAAGGCCCAGGTGCCGGTGGCGGTGGTGCCGTTGCCGGTCTGCCGGGTCGCGGTCTCGATGGTCACCGTTTCCCCGGACAGGGTCACGTCGCGCCCGGCGATGGTGCCGGAGCGGTTCAGCAGCGCGCTGCCGGCCCCGGCGACCAGGGTCTCGTCCGCCATGAGCGTGCCGCGCACGTTCCTGATTTCGGCGGCATCGAGCGAGACGTTGCGCCCGGCGATGACCGCGCCGGTCCGGTTGCGCGCCGACGTGGAGGCCAGGTAAAGGCGGGGCGACAGGACCTCGACCCCGTTCACGACCTTGCGCTCGTACCAGACGATGTCGCTGGTCAGCAGAGCCACCTGGTCCGCGCTCAAGGAAACGCCGGCGGTCAGGTCGAGATCGGACGCCGCCACGGCGGCATTGTCGATCAGCTGTTTCATCTGGGCCGCGTCATTGGCCGTGTCCGAAGTCAGCCAGCGGCGCCCCGTTGCCATGCGCACCTGGTCGGCGATGTAGCGGCTTTCAAAGAAGGGATCGCCGAGCGAACGAATGTGGCTGCCGATGTCGGCAATGCCGACCGTGTCGAGGAAATACTGCGAGCCGTAGAAGGAGCCGTGATCGATGAACTCGAAGCGGGTTTCAAACAGGAACGGGCTCGTTTCCGGGGCGTCGCCGAACAGCTGCCTGTTGAAGCGGTAGGTGGTCGGGTCGAAGAACGGCACCGGGGCGCCGTCGGCATCGGAGGTCAGCGGAGAGGTGCCGTCCAGGCTGGTCGTGAAGGACGGTCCGTTGTCGCCAAAGGCCGCGGTGGCGCCGCCGTTGACCTGCACGATGGTGCTGTCCAGGTTCGACAGCTGCAGGGTTTCGGGCGTGGACGGCGAGCCGGCCTCGTTGGTGAGCGTTCCGGTCAGCGTGCCCGAGAGCGTGCCGCCGGCATGGATCGTGCCCGGCGCGGCGCCGATCGTCTCGGCGGAGAGGGTCCGGTGGCGGTTGCCGTTGTCGAGAAAGCGGTGATTGGGCGCGAAGCCGAGCGTGCGGCTCTCGTAGGAACTCCAGCTCTGCTCGACGGTGATGACACGGGTCAGCGTCTGGCCGGTGTTGACCAGATTGTCGCCGTCGATGGTCAGGTTGCCGGCGGCGACGATCTCGCTGGCCTCGTTCTGCAGCGTGCCGACCTCCAGGACCATGTTGCCACCGGAGGCCGCGATGCGGGCGACCGGGTCGAGATATTCCACCTGGTCTTCGGTCACGTGGATCGTCACGGTGCCGCCGGACGGCGCCGCCCCGTCCTCGTCGGGTGCCAGCATCAGCCAGTCGTCATAGGTGCCGTTGTCCGGGTCGAATTCGGCGATCCGGGTCGGCGCGTATTCCTTCCACCAGTTCTGGTCCCAGTCGTCGGCGGAGGCGTTCTTGTCTTCCAGGATCTCGGCGATCTTGTCCGGATGCGGGGCAAAGACATATCCGCCCGGGCCGCCGCCATAGTCCCAGAACTGGCCCCAGTCGCCGATCCCGCCGGCAGCCCAGTACTTGTCGAAGCCGCCTTTCAGCCAGTCGGGCGGGTAGGCGCCGGTGACCATTTCGTTGGCGAAAGAGGTGGTCGACGTGGTGAAGGTGACATCGGTGAGGTTCTGGAGTAGCTCCGCCCGGAGGACGACATCGCCGCCGAGCGCCTCGATCACGCCGCCCTTGTGGTTGACGATTTCCGTGGCCTTGGTCCCGGCCGTGCGGCCTTCCAGCGTCAGGCCGTTGGCGGCCAGCAGCAGGCCGCCGTCATTGTCGAGGGTTGACGTGCGCACGCTCAGGCTGTCGCCGGCATAGATGGCGCCCCGGTTGGTCAGGTCGTCCATGTCGTCGAAGAGCGCCGCCCCGTTGGCGATCACCCGGGCGCCGTCGGCGACGCTGGCCGTGCCGCCGCGCACGGTCAGCCCCCCGGCTGCCTCCAGGCCGCCGGTCACGCTCAGCGCCCCGGCGACGCTCAGCACACCGTTGCCGTTCACGAACAGGGTGCCGGCAATGTCGAGGTCATTGACGGAGAGATCGAGCGTGTTGGCGGCTTTCAACCCCTGCGAGGAGGCCGCGATGGTGGCCGTGCCCGAGATGTCGCCGGATATGTCGCCGGCCTCGACCAGGGCGTTGCCGCCGCTGATCGACAAGGTGTCGAGGTCGAGCGCCAGGGCGCCAACTTCCAGTTCGCCGTATTGGCGCCAGTCGCCCGCGCTGATCCGCGTCAGGTCGCCGGATTGAACCCGTGTGCCGCTGGAAATGTCGAGCCTGTCGGACGCGCTCAGGGTGATGGTGCCGAGACCGTCCAGGGCCGCGCCGTCGCCGGAGACACCGGCCAGAACTGCGTCCCCCGCCAGATCGATCACCGGTGCGCCAAGGCCAATGTGGCTGCCGGCATTGACCTCGGCCCCCGACGACACGGTGATTTGCGTGCCGCCCGACAGGTCAAGGTCGCCCCCGGAATAGAGCATGGCCCCGGAAGACACGGTGACCGCGCCGTCGCTGGAGGCCACATCGAGACTGTCGGCGACCGAGGCGTTGCCGAGGACGGCGTCCCCGGTGGTGCGGACGGTGTACTGCCCGGCAAAAATGTCGGCGGCCTGGTCCAGCGACCCGGCGGTCACCGAGAGAGCGTCGCCCGCGCGCACGCGGCTTGCCGCCGACAGGCTGGCCGCCGCGTCCACGGTGATGTCGATCGCGCCGGTGTCGGCGAGCAGCGTGCCGTCGGAGCGCATCCCGGCGAGGAGTTCGTCCGCCTGGTGGTCCAGCGACCCGGCGTTGAGGCTGATATCGCCGGCAGCGCCCAGCACGGCGCCGCTCTCGGTTTGCAGCGTTCCGGCCGCATCCAGCGCCATGTCGCCCGCCGCGTAGAGGACGGAGCTGCCGCCGACGGTGACATCACCGCCTTCGGAGGTCACGCTGAGACCGGTGTCCGAGGAGACGGTGCCGAGCGTGATGTCACTGTCAGCCGTCGCCGCGTAGGACCCGGCGACTGCCGCGCCGGACTGGTCGATAGCGCCGGCGGCGAGCGTCAGGGCGTCACCGGCGACGAGGCGGGTGTCTTCCGAAAAATCCGCAAGGCCCGTTGCCGTGACCTCAATCGCGCCGGTGCCTGCGGCAAGGCTGCCGTCGGACTGCAGGCCGGCGAGCAGGTCCGAACCGTCATAGTCGATGGAGCCAGCGGACAGCGCAAGGTCGCCGCCACTGCCGACCAGGGCCCCGGTGCCGGCGGTGAGAGCGCCCGCCGCCTCAAGCGTCAGGCCGCTGCCCGCGTAAAGGGTCGCATCGTCATTGATGGCGAGAGCCCCGCCGCTGGAGCGCACTTGTGCGCGCGTGCCGGCAGACACGTTCGAGATGACGATGTCACCGGTGGTCTCGACCTCGTAGACATCGGCAAAGGCCGTGCCGAGCTGCTGGAGAGACCCCGCCTGCAACGTCAGATCCGAGCCAGCCCGAAGGCTCGTTTCCTCCGAGAACTGCGCCAGGCCCGCGGTTTCGATCTCGAGCGCCCCGGCGCCGGCGATCAGGCTGTTGTCCGCCGACAGACCGGCCAGAAGTTTCGCCCCCTGGTAGTCGATCGTGCCGGCGGTCAGGGCAATGTCGCCACCGCTGGCGATCACGGCGTCCGTTTCGGTCTGAAGACTGCCGTCGACCTGAAGCGTCAGCCCGGAGGCGCCGTAAAGCGTCGCCCCGGTCGCGACGCCGAGGTCGCCGCCGGCGGCAAGCGTCAGGCTGGTGTCGGCACTGACATCGGCAAGGCGCATGTCGCCCGCGGCGTCGGCCGAATAGGTGTCCGCGTAGGCAGTGCCCAGCTGGGTCAGCGCGCCGACGGACAAGGCCATGGCGGCGCCGGCCCGCAGGCGGGTTGCGGCGGAGAAATCGGCAAGGCCCGTCGTGGAAACGGTCAGCGAGCCGACACCTGCAGCCAGCGTGCCGTCCGTGTTGAGGCCCGCGAGCAGTTCGGCGCCGTCAAAGTCAATGGTGCCGGCCTCGAGGGCCACATCACCGGCAGCACCCAGAACGGCATTTTCCGCCACCGCGATCCCGTCGCCGGCCCGGAAGATCAGGGTCTCCTCGCCATAGACGGACGCATCCTGCCCGACTTCGATGGAGCCATTGACCGATTGCGCCTGGAGGGTCTGGCGGGCGGAGAGCGTGCCGCCCAGAACCAGCCGGCCGTCCGCGGTGATCTGGAAATCGCCGGTGGCCGCGGTCGCCTGGTCGGGTGCGCGCACGCCGACGCCGTCTTCGGTGCCGATCAGCTTGATTCGCCCGGCATACATGCCACCGAGCGCACTGGAATCAATGGCGAACTCCGGCTTGTCGCTGGCGGACCCGGCGCTGGCCTCGACGGTGCGGTCGTCATAGTTGAAGCTGTTGCGCCCGGCGAATATTCCGAGTTCCTCGCCGCCATGGATCTGACCGTTGATCTCGACGGCGCGGGAGACGATGTCGAAATAGTCGGTGGTCTCGGCGGCGAGGCCGTCCGCGCCGATGGTGACCGTGCCGCGCTCGACGGTAAACCCCTGCAGCCTGCCGGCATCAACCACTGGCACACCGGTCGTCAGGGTGGCCCGCGGAATGTTGATGAAACCGCAGCCGTTGCAGGTGATGCCGTTCGGATTGGCGAGAATGTAGTCGGCCCGGCTGCCGTGAATTTCGGTCGCGCCCTCCAGCAGCGAGCGGTTGGAGGAGGTCACCTCGTTCAGGATCGTGGTCGCGGGACCAGAATTCTGAAGATTGGGGTTGCCGGCGATCAGGCCGCCCAGCCGGCTCTGGCCGACAGTTCTGGAATTGTTGATGACAAGGCCATCCGGCCCGACATTGAAATCGGTGAACTTGTTGTGGGAGAGGCCCTGCGCGTTGGGGGTGGCGATGTTCTCGATGGGCACGCCGTTCGGCGCGTCGATGATGGTTGGCCGGTTGCCGGCAGGTGCACTGACATCGGGTGTCAGCCCGCCGGCGACCGCGGGCAGGGAGGACTGGACCAGAAAAACCGCACAGAAAACACTGTTCAGAACCGACTTGATCATCGTGAAACGTGCCTAGAACCTATGGGAGATGCCGATGCGGAAACGCAGGAAACCGTCGTCCGCAGGCTTTAGAAAACTTGGATGGACGAGGGCTTTCTCATAGGCCACCTCGCCGCTCAGAATGCCGCCGCTCAGCCGCAGGCCGACCACGCCGCCCATCAGCTCGCCGCCTTCCAGGGGATCGTCCGCATCCTCGACGACCGCGCCGGCATCGAGCGCTGCGAAGACCTGCGGCGTGCCAATCACTCGTTGCAGACTTTCCGGTGTCTTCGCCGCAAAGGCTGGCACGAGGGAGAGCTCGAACTGGCCATAGCCGCCGGCGTCCCCGGACAGGCTGACATCCCGGAACCCGCGCACCGAATAGGGCCCGCCGATGTTGACGCGCTCGGAGGCAAACAGCGTATCCGGCGACCAGGACGCGTAACCGGTCGCCTGTACCGACAGGCGGCCGAGCCGGTTCTTCCAGACCCGCTGGTAGAACCCGGACAGGGTCGCCTGCGTGAATTGCGCCACCGGGGTTCCGCCGGACTGGTTGGTGTCGGACTGGGCGGCAAAGGCGTCGAGGCCGCGCTTGACGGCCACGCTGGCCTGGCCGAACCCGCCGGCAATGCGTCCGCTGATCCCTGTGGAGGCCTCCACCACCGCCAGCCTCTGGCTGGAGGCGTCGATGAAGATGTCTTCGATGTAGTTGGTGGCTTCCTTCAGGGTGAAGGCCGTGCCGGCACGCCAGGTGTAGCGTCCGGTGCGGTGCAGGATCCGGTCGAGTTCCACCCGGCCCTCCCAGCTCAGCCCGTCATAGCTGTAATCGCCCGAGGCGCTGTCGAGGCGGGAGTAGTATTCCAGGTAGGAGCCGCTCAGATTGAGCGTGAAATAGTGCCACGGGACGGACAGGTAGCCGTTGATCGAACGCGAATAGATCTGGTCGTCCAGACGGTCGAGCGAACTGCGGGCGGAAACGGTCAGCCGCTCGTGCAGGCCGAGCACGTCCTCGAAGCCGACAATGCCGTTCCATTGGTGCCGGCCCGTGCTGGTGGACCCGCCATTGTCCAGCGAGGCCGAGGCTTCGATCGCATAGCTGTCCTCGACCTCAATGGTGACGATGCTCTCGCCGACGCCCCTGCCGGGTTCGATGCGGATGGTCGCCTGTTTCGAGCCGAGCCGGTTGATCTGTTCCAGACCCTGCTCGAAATGGCGGATGTTCATGATCCGGCCGGTCCGCTCGCCAAAAAGCTGCCAGCCTCCCCGGCGCGCCTTGCCGTTCTCGAGCAGGCGAACGTCCGAAACCGCGCCTTCCACGATGAGGACACGCAGTTCGCCGGCGCCGATATCCTGCGGCTGCAGATAGGCGCGCGAGGTCACGTATCCCTTGTCGATGTAATAGTTTGTCGCCAGTCTGAGGACGTTCTGGATGTCGGCAAGGGTCAGACAACCGCCCTGCCGGCCCTCGACAAGCGTTTCCAGCCGGCGCGCAGGGATGCGTTTCGCGCCGTCAAAGACGATCCGGTTGACCTCGAGGCACGGCCCGTCACCGCCGGATGTTTCCGGCAACAGGTCGGGCTCGCGCAAGGACGGCTCCGACGAGCCGCCTAGGAATTCCCCGCGCTCGCGGCGGCGGCGCTGCTCCTCGCGCTCGATGATCTGACGCTGCTCGCGCACGATATCGTTGAGGCCAGCCGGTGCCTGGCCCTGGGCCGGCGCCACCGACACAATCGACGCGGCGCACAGAACCGGCAACACGCAAAGGCAAAGATGCCGGGCACCGCCGGCCAGAAAGGACATTACCCGCATGGTGTCACTCAGCCGGTTCGTCCACGGAGAGCGCCTGCAGGCGCGCCAGTGCCGCCGCCGAGCCCTTCAGCGAAAACTCGATCCGCACGGTCTTGCCATTCGCTGTGTTCACGCCTGTCGCCGAGAAGGTGTTGCCCGCCCGGATCTTTTCCAGCGCGGTGTCGTCCAGCGCCAGCGGCACCAGGCAGCCGGTGGGCAGGCAAGTCAGGAAGTTCGCCCTGGCAAGCTCGACGTCGTCGATGCCGATCCCGAGCCCTTCGGCAAACAACAGTCCGAAAGGTGTCATCACGGTCAGGCTCGCTGCACCGTCCTTTGCGGTTTCGACGACCAGCGCCGCCAGCCGCTGCCCGCTTTTCTGCTGGACCAGCTCCTGGTGCATCCGGCAGGTGCGCGTTGCCGCCTCCACGCAGCTCACCGTCCAGACCTTGAACCGTTCCGTCGTGGTTTTCCGGTCCGGGCTATCCTTGGAAAGGGCCGACACCGTGCCCGCACCTAGAACCAGAAACAGCATAGCTGCAATTTGCATTGCCCTCCGCAAGATGCAGGCGACAAAAGAACGTTGATTGGGAACATGTCGAAAAGTCATGGCTCAAATCTTTTCTGTTGCGGCAAGTAACCGCACACACGTGCCCGGTCGCTGCAGGGGTATTCCGCAACGGCACCGAGAATGTTACATATTCAAACAAAAGAGAGGCGGCCGGTTTCAGATCCCTGCCCGCGGCAATACACTGCCTTGTCTGTTTCACCCTTGTTATTTTTTTCAGCGCGTGACCATACGTAATTGAATCCTTGAATCAATATACTTTAACGTGCAATTTTCTGCTCTTGGGTTGTATTTTTGTGGCGAATTACCGAAATTCGGTTGTGGATATGACCTTACGACAGGTCCGTCGCGAGCCGAACTCTGCTGCAACATCGTTGGAAGGAGCGAGACCCCGCCTCCCCACAGCGTTTGTTCTCACATGAGGCTAAGCTTTCAATCGTCATTCGGACCGTCGCTGATGACCTAATACGCAATGAACAACTTCCAGCTCGAAAGAACCTCGCCTCTTCTCTGAAACTTAGTGAGCCCCAGTATCAATCGTTACACACAGCGCATTGATTTCATCTCAATTTCCAATCGCCCATCAAATGGCGCTGGCCCTGCCGCGGAGCAATCCAAGCGGGTTGGCGAGTGGCTATGCAGTTGACCTTTGGCGGGAGAAGCTGTTCGCAAGAAATTCCGCGAGATTGACGTTCTGCCGACCAAGGCGGCATGTGTATCTGCGGCCTTCCCAAAGCCTTTGTCTTGATCGAGCCGAATGTCGCCAATACGATCTGACCAGTGGCTTTTCAGGACCAGCACTGTCAGGCCACCAAGGCAAAGGGTCCAATCAACCCATCCACCTGTATGCCGGGCTCTCATGGGTTCGTCATTCGACCGGCAGGACTATTCGTGATGCGCTTTGGGGTCTGCGGGCGACAGTCGCAGGGAGGACGGGAGTACCAGGAGGATTCCTGGCTGGTATCGACACCGGACACCGGTGCGGTGCTGAACGACAACGCGGGGGCTCCGCGCAAGACAGGCGCACCGCTGCTGGTGGTACTGTCCGACGGGATCGGGTCAGGGGGACACGGCGACGTTGCCAGCCAGTTTATCGTGACCCGTTTCCGGAACCACCTGAAGGAGGCCGGCTGCGTTTCACCTGAGGCCCTTCGTGCTGCGATCACCAGAACGGACAAGGACCTCAGCCAGCTCAAAAAGGACAAGGGATATGGCCGCTCCATGGGCGGCACCCTTGTTGCCGGCTGTTTCGACGAAAGTTCCCTGACCTTTCTGTCTGTCGGCGATTCCCACCTGTTCCGGTTCAGGGACGATGAAATCCACTACATGAACGAAAAACACCGCTTTGGCAGCGAGCAGGACGAACTTGCCGGTCTCGGCCGGAAGGCCTGGCCGGAGGCCTTGCGGCAATACGGGCGCTCCAGCATCACCTCCGCCGTCATCGGGAGCGGTATCGAGGTCTGCCAGGTTGCAACGCGCGATGTGCGGCCCGGCGATCTCTATATCTTCGCCAGCGACGGTGTGGACACGATCGACGGAGAGTTGCTGCGGCGCCTGGTTTCGTGTTTTCAGGGCGCCAGGCAGCCGGAAGCGCTCGACACCATCCTCACGGCCGTCGACGAGACCGGCAAGGTCAACGAAGGTGGTGAACACGACAATACCACGCTGGTCATGGTTCGCTGTGAGGCCAGGCCGGCTGAAGCCCGCGACAGCAGCCGTCCCGGATCAGCCCCGAGCACGCGAGCGGACGCGTCACTATCCGGCAATCGCGCAGCCTGGACCTCTCGCCTGCCAGGTTTCGCGCTTCTTGCCGCGGTTCTGCTGTTTGCTCTGCTCAGTCTTTCTTTCTGGCCTTCAATTCCGATGTAACGCGACCTGAATAGGCAAGACACGCGCAGCCTGACATGCGGTCACTGGCAGTGCCAATCAGCCGGAATACATCCGCCTGGCCAGGCAACGAGTTGGGCAACCGGGTTGGGCAGTAAGTCAGAGCACCAGTAGCCTGAGCCTATTTGATGAGGGCTTCGCAATTCGCCTTGATCGTGGCGATGTCGCCGTTTTCATCCTGGACTTCGATCCGCAGGATCTTGCCTTCCGCGCTTGTCAGAATGGCGAGATTGCAGGTGTCGGTCTTTGGCCTGACGATCTTGGAATAGGTCTTCGTGTTGGTCGAGGACCAGTAGTAGACAAGCCGCTTGGGATCGGTCTGCTTGACGATCTTGCCGGTCGAATCCTTTTTCATCTTCTGCTCGAGGCCGATCACCTGTTCAGGAGGACCATAGGCTTCGAAAAAGGCCGCGGAGCTCTGGCCGATATACTGGCTGTTCAGCTTCGGATTCTGGCTGGATGACTGACAGGAAGCGGCAATGAGGGCCAGCGCAAACAACGGCATGTGCCGTCCGATGTTACGGCAAAATGAGGCAAGGCCACCTGTCCCGGACCCGTCCCACCTATCGCAAATGCCGCGCGTAGCCAGCCCTCCCAGACGTCAGGAAATGGTCAGTTCCAGCGCCGGATGCAGGCGCTGCAGGTTGCGGAGCGATTTCGACTGCCAGGGAATGGACTTGGAGCCCAGGACCCTGACGCCGACGTCCGGCTGCTTCCTGATTTCAATGGTGAATTTCGCAAGCAGGTTGATCCCCGAGCTGTTGAGAAATTCAAGACCGGTCAGATCCAGCGTGATGACTTCCGGCTTGGCTTCCAGAACCCCGTGCATGATTTCCAGGATCGGTGCATAGGCATCCGTCCCGGACAGCCGCATGGTTCCTTCGTAGTGGATGTTGGATCCTTCAGTCCAAACGCGGTAATCGTTCGTGCTGATTTCCATTTTGGTCTCTTCCTTCGGAATATGTCAGCGATCAGGACAGTCGCAAAGAAGCATAGGTCGTTAACTCAACGCCTTCACTTACACGCTCGGACGCGAAAGACCAGCCCAATTTGGCACCGTAGTCACTCATAAGTGTAAGCAGGCCTAGTCCGGAGCCTGAAGAATCCGGGTTAAGTGCGTTTTCCTCAATGCGTTCCAGCAACAGCTCTCCCGGCTCGCGGTCCAGCAAGTCTTTCAAGTGGGCCTGAAACCGTGTTGCCGTTTCCGGATCAACACGGTTCATGATCTGGATTTCGAACATGTCGGCATCCAGACTACTGTTGATCTCTATGTCGCCGCCGTAGCGGAACTTGATGGCGTTTTCCAGGATTTCATTGATCATGTAACTGATGCTGTGGCGCGCATCCACAGAGTCAATGTTCCGGCCGCAGGACCGGCTGAAATACTCTCCAATGAAATCGGACGTGACGCCGCAATGATGCCAGCTCAGCTCCAGTGGCTCCGCCATTAACGTGAGACAAAACCGCGTTGCATTGCCACCATTAGCGGCAGCCGTTTCCCCAAAATCCTCGACCATGCCCTACCTATGCTTCAAGACAACGAGCGTGATATCGTCAAATACTTTGTAGTCCCCGATATGGAACTTGACATCATTTATGACCGCTTCGGCAATCCCCTTGGCAGACTTCTCACGATTATCGTGCGCGCTCTGGCTCAACCGGTCGAGACCATACATCTCGCCCTTGTTGTTTTCCGCTTCCGTGATGCCGTCGGTGTGCAGGACGAGCACATCGTCCGGACCGAAGGCGAGATCCATCGTCGCGACGAAGGGAGAAATGTCGGCCTCCAGCCCGACCGGGAACCCAAGGTCCATCGTGTCGATCCGTTCGGTGTCGCCGTTTGCCCGGATGATCAGAACTTCCTCGTGCTGACCGGACAGGGTGACATTGCCGTCCTCGTAATCCACGAAGGCCAGAGTCAGGTGCTTGTCCGACTTGGTGCGGGTGATGTTCTTGTAGACCGCGCGGTTCAGAACATCGAGGAAGGCGATCGGGTCGCGGTCGCCTTTTTCCTGCAAGGCGCGGGCGACCGACTGCACCATCAGCATCAGGACGCCGCTCTCCAGGCCGTGGCCGGTCACGTCGCCGATCCCCACCTTGATGCGATCGCCGTCGAACAGGACGTCGTAATAGTCGCCGCCAACCTCGTCCGCCGGCTCCATGAAGGCAGCGATCTCGACCTGCGGAATGCCCTCCAGTTCGCTCCGCCGCGGCAGCACCATTTCCTGGATGCGCTTGGCGACGTCGAGCTCGGCGCCGAGGCGAAGGTTCTCCGACTTCAGACGCTTGTTGAGGGCAACGATTTCCCTGTTTGCCGTCTCCAGTTTGGAGGTCCGCTCCTCGACGAGGTTTTCCAGGTTTTCCGTATGGTAGCTGATTTCCTCGGCCATGTTGTTGAAGGCCAGCCCCACGGCTGCGACCTCGTCGCGGGTCGGGATGGCAACCCGGACCGAATAGTCCTTGCGCTGCAGCGCCCGGGCGGCACTTGCGAGTTCGGACAGGCCCTTGGTGATCCGTCCCGACACGGCATAGACCGCCAAGGTCACGATCACGAGACTGATAAGCAGGGCCGCGATCTGCCAGTAGACGATCCGTTCCGTTGCTTCAGACAGCTCCTGGCGAACCTCTTCGAGCGGAGCATAGATCTCGTCGGTCGCGACCATGAAGCCAAGCGTCAGGTTTTCCGCGACAATCGTCTCACCGTCCCAGAGATTGATCGGCGCCAGTTCCTTCAGGACGACAATATAGCCTTCGTTGGCCGCACCATCGCCGCCATGCTGTTCAGGCCCGAGTTCGATCGTGTCGACAACCGTTCCGGTGTCATGCGGCAGCTGCAGGTTGGCAACTGCGGGAAACCGGCTTTGGGCAAGGTACCTGTTGATCCCCGTCACGCCCTGGCCTTCGCCGCCAACGGACACGAGGCCGAGCGCCTGTGCACCTGCCTCACTGACCGCCAGCACGTTGCCGTTGGAGGAGGTCAGGAAGCCGAAACCCGTCTCGGCGATCTTGACGTTTTCAACGAGGCTGGACAGCTGATCGAGCGTGATGTCGACCGCAGTCATGCCGGCCACATCGGTCCGTTCCTCGTTCCAGAGCGGATAGAAGAAACTCACGATCTTCGCGCCGGTGATCGCGTCGATATAGGGCGCGGTCCCGACAATATCCCGGGGCACCGGACGATTGGCGGGATCAGCCAGCCAGCTCTGCCAGCCCTCGTAGACGCCCGGGAAAAAGAAATCCCAGAAATTGTCTTCGTTGTGGCCCGGATAGAGCTTGTCGAAGGTCTGCGCCTGATCCGTATAGGGTGTCGTGCGCATGATCGGCCGGTCTTTCGGGCCGACATAGTAGAGCTGCAGCTTCGGCGAGCCCGTCTTCATCATGCCGGGTGCGATCAGATTGAAGGCAGAGCTGTCCGCGATCTGGTCGGCCACTTCCGGCAGCGGATTGCCTTCATCATCCAGAAGATAGCCCCAGACACTGACAACAGACTCTCCGGGAGAGTTCTGCGACCATCCGGCTTCGGCATTGTAGACCAGCTTGTCGCCGAGCTTGGGATCGTCTTCCACCACCAGCCCAACCCGGTTGCCGGTGTCAGGGTTGTCAATCAGGGTCTGCATGGAGGAGCCGAGCGCCTCCACTTCCGAGAACACCTGGTCGAGCAACAACTCGGTCCGCAGGCCGGTGGTTTCGATATAGGTGCGCAGATATTCTTCCGTCGCATCCGTCAGACCGGTTTCCACCTTCTGTGTGGCATCCTTGGACAGGCGCTGCACGTTCCAGATGGCAACACCACCAGCCAGCATCAGGTCGAACAGCACGGCCGCACTGACGACCGCAATGAACTTGGCCCGGAAACTGTGCCTGGAAAACCGGCCGATCCGTTCGGGTGCCTGCTCCTGAGGCGGTTCTGAATTGACGTGCGTTACACTCATTTCGGTTTCCGTCCCGAGGCGACCCAAATCGGCCAGCCCGCATATCCCTTGGGATGCAGCGCTGCGAAAATGTGGTCCTGAAAGCCCTGGCGGAACTCACGGATCTGGTCTTCGCTGTCGCCGCGATCCACCGCCATTTTTCCTGCATAGACATCTTCCCAGGATTGGACGATGTCCGCGAAATCCTGGGGATTGCCGTCCAGGTTGGTCACCATGAAGGATTCCATCTGGATGTCTTCCAGGCCGGCCTCGATGAGATATCGGCGGCTTTTCGGCCCCAGTTCGATGTCCATGTTGAAATGCGCCCAGAGCCGGGCCACTTCCGTGTAGGTCTTCTGGATCGACTCAGACCTCGGCTCGCCCAGGCAATGCGAGTTCTTCTCGTTGGTGATGTAGATCCGGCCGCCCGGCTTACAGATCCGCATAAGCTCCTTCAGGATCAGCTCCGGCCGGTCGAATACCTGCAGCGAATGGCGGCAGGTGACAAAATCGAACTGATCGCTTTCCAGGAGCATGTCTGAAGCGTCGCCGAACACATAGTCGATGCCGCGCACACCGAAATCGGCCGCCACCTTGCGCGCGTAATCCAGGCTGGACCGGCTGTGATCAAGGGCGACAATGCGGTCGGGCTTGTATTCCTTTTGCATCAGAACCGCGAAATCGCCGATACCGCAGCAGATATCCGCAACCTGCATGCCTGGCTCCAGGCCGTGCCGCGCCAGGATCGTGCGCTCATGGCGCCAGGTCAGTTTTGTCTGCGTCCTGAGGATCGGAATGAACCCGCCTTCCTCCAGGAATGTCTGTCCGGGATAGAATTCACTGTCGTATTCACTGACCGTGACCTTGTCCGACATCGTCTCCAGAACGGCGAATTTCCGGGTGGCCCAGCCGACAACGCTCGACGTCGTCACATGGACCTTCAGATCGGGCCGGGTTCGCACGAGGTCGAGGATCTTGCAGCCGATCGCGTGGAAAGCAACGTTGTTCATGCGCACGAGACGGCGCACGTTGACATAGAACAGGCCACTGACGCTGGCGACGGATTGTTCAAGGGCCGCGATACAGTTGTGCAATTCATCGGCGCGCTGCGGCCTCAGGCTGCCATGCAACGAGAACTCCTGATCGTTCTCGTTGTAGGTCCACTGAAACGCCTGGGTCATGTTGTCCGCTATCATTCTTTTTCTTCCTCAAGCGCAAGATCCGCAACCAGACGCATCCGTCCGTCTTCGCATCTCTCGACAGCCAACCGTGCCCCATAATCAACGCACAGTTCCAGAAGGCCCAGGCTTGCATCCGGTTCTCCATCGGCAAACAAGGCTTCCAGATAGAGGGCTTCCGCGTTTTCGCCACCCGCCTTGTCAATTGCGTCGCGGTAAATGCCAAAGGTGGCATCATCCGCCGGAAACGTCAGCACGATCCGGTCGAGACGGCCCTTGCGCTGAACCGCGCATTCCAGCTTGCCGCTTTCACCGTGTGTCCGGTAGACGGCCTCCAGAAGCTCGTTCAGAGCCGAGGAATAAAGGTTGGAAAACAGCAGCGAATCCAGCCGGTTATGGCTCACCATGCGGGCAACGTACCCGGACATGAGATCGCAATGCGTCCAGTCGGAGCAGAAGTCCTTGATATCCAGGTCCAGGTGAATCATCTGAGGCAAATCGGAATTGGGTGACAAACCTTCAGCAGCTGCCTGCATTTCTATTCCCCCGTTGGCGTAATCCATCGCACCTTGGTTGCGGTGTCCCACAGTAATACAAAGAATACGGAGATTGCGGCCGATATCACTCGTGTCATCGATATTTCATGTATTTAACAATACGGTGTCGCTCATTAACAAGACTATATCAATAGCGATTGCCGCATTGTTTTGCGTTGCATTAAGTTGCACACCCATTCTTAATCTTGGGTTTCCTCCGCGCGCCCGTAAGGGCATCATGAGCACACCATGACCAATAACAACACAATAGACGTGGCAGCAGCCACGCAAAATCCCGACCAGGACCTTGCCACTGTGCGCAAGGAACTTGAGGACCTGCGCGCCGAACACGAGGATCTCAAGCTTCTCTACGAGGCCACGATCGAACACGGCGAAGCTGTGGAAGACCAGCTGGCGGAGTATAATATCCTGCTGCAGCGGACCCAGGAGCGGCTTGAATCAGAGCTGCGCGACGCCGGCAATTATGTGCATTCCATACTGCCCCGCAAGCGTCCGGCCGACCCGCAGGCCGACTGGCTTCTGGTGCCGTCGACCGAACTGGGCGGCGATTCCTTCGGCTACCACGACCTGGATGACGATCATTTCGTGATCTACCTGATCGATGTCTGCGGACACGGGGTCGGCGCTGCACTCCTGTCGGTTGCCATCATCAACGTGTTGCGCGCCAATGCCCTGGCCGGTGCGGATTTCCGCAATCCGTCGGATGTTCTGGCCAAGCTCAACAATGCCTTCCCGATGGAACGGCAGAACAACATGTTCTTCACGATCTGGTACGGCGTTTTCGAACGCTCCACCGGCATTCTGTCCTATGCCTCCGGCGGGCATCCCGCGGCCATTCACCTGCGCCCCGCGGGAGACCGTCTCGACGTGACCAGCCTTGGAACACCCGACGGCATGGTGATTGGCGCCATGGAGGAGGTGCCCTTCGACGGCGGCACGTACAAGATGCAACCCGGTGACAAGCTCCTCGTCATCAGTGACGGCACCTACGAAATCGAGGATGAGACCGGCGCCACCCTGACCTGGGCACAGCTTGCCGACAAGGCGCGCGCCTGCGAGGCCCCCATACCGCAGGCGGTCTATGACTGGCTTGCGGGTTTCCAGAAAGACGCACCGCTGCCCGACGACTTTTCAATGATGGAATTCACGTTCTAGGGGCCAGCCGAGCGAGAGGATGCGTCAGACTCAATCCGCTTCGCCATCACGGTCAAGCGCGATCAGGATGACCGTGCGATTGGTGTCGCCGTCGCGCTCATGACTGACCTTCTCGGCCAGCTGGTGTACCAGGAACAGGCCCAGACCGCCGATATCCCTTTCCTCCACCGTTCCCTCGACGTTCGGGTCTTCCGACAACGCTCCGCTGTCAAAGGGAATCGCCCTGTCGACCAGCATCAGCTCGACATGGCCCGGACCGAGCCTGACCGAAACCCCGATCTCGTCCTCGCTACCGTCCGGATATCCGTAGGACACAGTGTTGCTGAAGAGTTCCTCGACAATCAGCAAGAGCGTCCGGCGCACGGAATCCGGCAGGTCGGCCGCAGCAGCGAACGCTTCCAGCGTCGCATAGACCGCTGGAAGATCCGCCAGATCGTTCCGAACCGTTGCTGTTTCGACATGGGCCACGTTCAGATGCCTCGTGGGTCGAGTGTCGGCGGACAGGGCAAGGGACAGCTCAGCCCGCTTGTCCTGCGAATTCCTTTGCCGCATCAAGCGTGTCCTGCACGGTCAGGATTTTCAGGAAACCGGAGATCTTCAGCACATCCAGCACGGACGGGTTCACCTGAAACAGAACCAGCTTGTCCCCGGAAGGCGCCAGCAGCTTGGCGATGATGAGCAGGGACCTCAGTCCGAAGCTGGTGACGTAGTCGACTTTTTCCATATCGACCAGGAGCGTGCCGGCCTTCTGACCAACGAGGTCCTTCAGGTAGGCTTCAAAGGACTTTGCGCTCATCGTGTCGAGTTTTCCCACCGGTCGCACGATTGTAATGGTGCCGTCGGTTTCGTGGTCGATCGTGATGTCTGCAGCTTCTGCGGTCATGGCAAGGTCCCGTATAGGCACAGGTGCGTTGATGGCGGAAATACACCGTGCTCAGTATGAATTACGCGAATCGGCTTGTAGATGACTAAAATCGTTCTGAATCCTGTACATTTTATAAAGCTGTCACACCTGAAACGCTACGGGATTGCGAATCAGTTTAGATATCGGTTCACAGTGATCGGATACCGTCACACCCGTCCCCTCGATCCGGAGTGCCCTGATGGCCGACGAAGACCCATTGGCAACGCTCGACGACCCCAGAGCCGAGGTCGGCAAGGCCGCGCTGGAAAACCCTGACGCTCAGGAAGAGTTTCGCGATTCCCCTGAGTTTGAGGAACTGGAAGCCGAGTTCCGCAAACTGGAAACCGGCGGTCCGAACGCGGTCAACTGGAAACAGCTCAACGACGAGACGGTCAAGGTTCTGCAGACAACCTCCAAGGACCTCGTGCTGGCGACGCGCCTTGCATTCGGCCTGTTTGTCGAGGAAGGCTACGCTGGACTGGCGACCGGGCTGGTGATCTTGCGGGACCTGACCGAAACCCACTGGGAGACCATGGTTCCACCCTTGCGCCGCGAACGCGGCCGCGCAGGGGCCTATGACTGGCTTGCGGAAAAACTTGCCCCGATGGTCGAGGCGAAAAATCCAGAAGGCAGCTATAACGGCGAGATCTACATTGCCCACGACGCGCTTCTTGAGCTGGACAACGCTCTTGAACAGAAGATGACAAAGTCGCAGGTGGCCCTGGGCCCGCTGGTCAGGGCGCTGCGCCCCTATGCCAGGGATGCCAAGGCCGCCCTGGAAGAAGCCAGGAAAGCTGCCGAGGCTGCAGCTGCTGCCCCTGCCGAGGCAGAAGCGCCGGCCGCCGAGACCGCAGCGACCGAAGCTTCACCGGCCGCAGCCCCTGCCGAGCCGGCCACACCGGCCCCTGCACCACAAGCCGCCGCACCAGCTCCCAAGCCTGCGGCCGCTACCGCGGCACCGGTCGCGGAAATCGCGGTCGATACGACCAACACGACAGCCGCCATGCAGGCGGTCCTGAATGCAGCTTCCAAGGCGGCCACGGCCATCCGCCAGCAAGCCCCGACAGATGCACGGGGTTACTATGCCGCCCGGTTTGCCCTTTGGGGCCGGGTCCAGGAGCTGCCGCCGAGCAATGACGGCAAGACCGCACTGCCTCCCCCCCAGAAGGCCAAGGTCACGGAACTGGCCGCGCTCAAGGGGGCGGGCAACAATGAAGGCCTGATCAAGTCTGCCGAATCAGCCTTTGTGGCTTCGCCCTTCTGGCTGGATGCGCAATTTCATCTTGCTTCGGCCATGGAAGCTGCCGGAGAGAGCTATGATGCTGCCCGACGGCTCGTGATCGGCGAGTTGTCCTCCTTCACAAAACGGTTTCCGAATGTTTCTGACCTGTCTTTCAGCGACGGCACCCCTTTTGCCAGTGTCGAGACAAAAGACTGGATCAGCGCCGAGGTGAGCTCCGGCGGCTCCGGAGGCGGCGGCGGTGGCAGTTCGGAACTGGACCGGGCCTTTTCAGAGGCCGTGCAGCTGGCCCTAGCAGGCAAGACCATGGCCGGCCTCGCTTCTCTGAAAACCTTCCTTTCAGCGCGCGGGTCAGGGCGCGACTGGTTCCAGACACAGCTCAAAATCGGCGAGTTTTGCTTGCAATTTGAATTGATTCAGCCGCTTTTTGCACTGCTCAGTTCGCTGCGGACTATCGCAGCGGAACGTGATCTGGCACACTGGGACCCGGAGCTTGCGGTCGCGCTTGCGCGGCTCTCGTGGCAGAGCCTAGGGCATAAAAATGCGAAACAGTTCCTGCCGGACGCTGACGCTTTGCAGGTAAGGGCCAGCGTGATGGAGACGCTTTCGCTGCTGGACGTCGGTGCTGCAGCAGAGCTAACGGGTCGAAAGTAGTCTTAACGTATCCTTAAGTTGATGCACCAAAATTCTCAGCCATCTAAACAGAACTGACACAGAGTCAAAGTAGGAACTGAACGGGAATCAACTGATCTCGAGGCCATGAGCGCAAACAGGTTTCTACCCAGCGCTTTTTAGCCGGTCTGACCACGGGGGACATTATGTCAAAAGAAGCTACGGTCGCACCCAAGGAACGGGTGAACATCAAATACAAGCCGGCAACAGGTGATGCCAAAGAGGAAGTCGAACTGCCGCTGAAAATGGTCATGCTCGGCGACTACACCTTGCGCCCTGATGACACGCCGGTTGAAGACCGCACGCTCATCAACATCAACAAGGACAATTTCAACGAGGTCATGAAAAGCCATGATCTCAAGCTGGATCTGGCGACGGAAAACAAGCTGGTCGAGCCCGAGGAAGGCGAGGAGGCGAGCAACCTGTCGGTGTCGCTGAATTTCCAGAACCTGAGCGACTTCACTCCGGAATCGATCGTTCGTCAGACGCCGGAACTCAACAAGCTGCTGGAACTCCGCGAGGCGCTGGTCGCTCTCAAGGGCCCCTTGGGCAACGTTCCGGCGTTTCGGAAAGCCATTCAGGGCGTTCTGGGCGACGAAGCGGCGCGGGACAAGCTTCTGGCCGAGCTGACAAACGCGACCGGCGGCGAAGACAAGTCCGAGTGACGGTCCACAGGACCCTTGCCGCCTATTCCGATTTTCTAGCTGACGAGATTGAAACATGACAGACACAGACGCACAGCAAGGCGCGGCCCAGACCGAAGAGCTCGACGCGTCCCTTCTGGATCAGATCCTTCAGGAGACCAAGCTCACGCCCGCCGACGAAGGCTATGACGTTGCCCGCAAAGGCGTGGCGGCGTTCATTTCCGAGCTGCTCAAGCCGTCGGCCGATGGTCAGGTCAACGGTGCCGCCGTCGACATGATGATCGCCGAAATCGATCAGAAACTGTCCAAGCAGGTTGACCAGATCCTGCATCACGACGATTTCAAGAAACTGGAATCGGCGTGGCGCAGCCTGAAATTCGTGATCGACCGGACCGATTTCCGCCAGAACATCAAAGTCGAGATGATGAGCGTCTCGAAAGACGAGCTTCTGGAAGATTTCGAAGACAGCCCGGAAGTCGTCAAATCCGGTCTCTACAAGCACATCTACACCGCTGAATATGGCCAGTTCGGCGGTCAGCCGGTCGGTGCTGTTGTCACCAACTACGATTTCGGCCCGAATGCACCGGATATCAAACTGGCTCAGTATTGCGCCAGCGTTGGCTCCATGTCCCACGCCCCGTTCATCGCGGCCGCGGCACCGTCCATGTTCGGTGTGGACAGTTTCGAAGAGATTCCGAACCTGAAGGACATGGAATCCATCTTCGAAGGTCCGAAATACGCCAAGTGGAATTCCTTCCGCGAATCGGAAGACAGCCGCTATTTCGCCCTGGCCATGCCTCGCTTCATGCTGCGCACGCCCTACGGTCCGGAAACTGCTCCGGTCAAGGCCTTCAACTATGAAGAAGAAGCCGAGGGCAAGAGCGACAATTACCTGTGGGGCAACGCCTCCTTCGCTCTGGCAACCAAGCTGACAGACAGTTTCGCCAAGTACCGCTGGTGCCCGAACATCATCGGCCCGCAGTCCGGCGGCGCCGTCGAGGACCTGCCGGTTCACACGTTCGAATCCATGGGCCAGCTGCAGTCCAAGATCCCGACGGAAGTGCTGGTGTCCGACCGCAAGGAATACGAGCTGGCCGAACAGGGCTTCATCTCGCTGACCATGCGCAAGGGCAGTGACAATGCTGCGTTCTTCTCTGCCAACTCGGTGCAGAAGCCGAAATTCTTCGGCAACTCGCCGGAAGGCAAGGATGCGGAACTGAACTACAAGCTGGGCACCCAGCTGCCTTACATGATGATCATCAACCGCCTGGCGCATTACATTAAGGTGCTGCAGCGCGAGAACATCGGCAGCTGGAAGGACCGCGGCGAGCTCGAATCCGAGCTCAACAAGTGGATCCGGCAGTATGTCTCCGACCAGGACAACCCGTCCGCCGACGTGCGCTCGCGCCGGCCGCTCCGCAAGGCCGAAATCAACGTTTCGGATGTTGAGGGCGAACCGGGCTGGTACAGCGTTTCCATGGCCGTGCAGCCGCACTTCAAATATATGGGCGCGGACTTCACGCTGTCCCTGAAGGGCAAGCTGGACAAGTCCTGATCCTGACCGGATCACGGAAACGAAACTCTGACAGGTGCCGGCCGGGAATTTTCTCGGGACCGGCACTTGTTCTGCTCAGATGGGGAGCCTTGCCGGATGGCTGTGAGCCTGTTCCAGCGACTTGAGAACGACGTCACCGGCACGCATTACCGGAATGTCGACGAATTCGAAGCCGCGGTTCTGGAAAGCGTGCTGGAAGACCTGCGCATTCTGCTCAACAGCACCGCTGGCTGCTGCGAGACATGCCCCGACTTCGGGTTGACCGACTTCAACTCGATCTCCCGCTCACACCAGGACACGGCGACCGAGATCTGCCGCAACATCGAACGTCAGATCCGGGATTACGAACCCCGGCTGCGCAACCCGATCGTGCGTGCCGTCGAGGACCCCGAACGGCCGCTCGACTTCATCTTCAATGTGGAAGCGGAGCTCGATCTGGGCGGCAGCCGCAAACGGATCCGTTTCGATTCCATTCTCGACAACAGTGGACAGATCAGGGTCAGTGCGTGACCCGCGCTGACGGCACCAAGGGCACATAGCGGGCATGGCGATCAATTCCTATTATCGCGACGAACTGAACTACCTGAAGGAAATGGGCCGGGTCTTCGCCAAGGCCAACCCGCGCCTGTCGAAATTCCTGTCTGAAGACCCGCTGGACCCGGATGTCGAGCGGTTGATGGAGGGGTTTGCGTTTCTGGTCGGGCGCCTGCGGCAACGGCTTGACGCGGAAATGCCGGAGGTTGCGCTCAATCTCCTCAAGCTCGTCTGGCCGCACTATCTGCGTCCCGTTCCGCCGATCACCCATATAGCCTTCAAGCCGGTTGCCGAATCCTCGGAACTGTCGACCCTCGTGCCACGCGGAACCTTCGTTCAGACCAGTCCGCTGGACGGCACGGCCGTCAAGTTTCAGACCCGATGCGACTTGACCGTGCTGCCGATCGAACTGGCCTCTTCGGACCTGGAAAACAGGCGCGACAGTTCCAAGCTGACCCTCGGGTTCCGGAAGGTTGCCGGCAACAACCTGAAAGCCCTGGCCGAAGCCCCCCTGCAGATGTTCCTGGGGGCAAGCAACGACGTCAACATGGCCCGGCAGCTTTACCTGCAGCTGTGCGACCGGCTTGCATCGGTGGATTTCATACCGGCAAAGGGCCAACCCATACGCTCTGCCATCCGGGTCGAACCGATCGGTTTTGCCCGCGATCAGGCCACCTTGCCCTATCCGGACGGGTCGTTCGACGGCTTCCGCATCATGCAGGAGTATTTCGCCTGCCCGGACAAGTTCATGTATGTGCGCCTGCATGGATTGGAGGCTTTTGCGGACCTGGCCGTTGACGAATTTGAGCTGGTCTTCAATTTCCGGCAGAAGTTCGTCAACCAGGACCGCATCACCCGCGACGCCATTGCCCTCAACACCGTTCCCGCCATCAACCTGTTCGAAACCGAGGGTCAGGCGCTTCACGTTGCCCATGACCGGACGGAATATCCGGTGCGCGCCTCCGGCAACCGGTCGGTGTTCAGCGTACATCATGTCACCGGCGTCACCGGCTGGGTGCAGGGCTCGAACCGGAAGATCAATTATCAGGCCTTCGAGACCTTTTCCCACGACAGCGCCTCGCAGGAAGAGGACAAGCTCTATTACCGGACCGGGATCCGCCCTTCGGTTCTTGGAAATGGCGTCGATCACTATGTCTCCTTCGTCACCCGGCTGAACGAAACCGGTCTGCCACCCACAGAAACCGTTTCGCTGCAACTGCTGTGCTCCAACGGAGAGCATGCCTCCCGTTTCGGGCTTGGCACGGTCACGCAGCCAACCTCGTCGACGCCGGCCAAGCTGGAATTCCGCAACATCACGCCGATCCTGTCCGAAGTGCCGCCACCATTGGACAATCAGGTGATTTGGACCCTGATCGCCAACCTGTCGCGAAACTATGCCTCGCTGATCGACGTGGAGGCCCTGAAAACCGTCGTCGGCGCCTATGATTTCAGAGCCTATGTCGACAAGCAGGCTTCCCTGCAGCGGGAGTTGCTGCTGCAGAACTTCCAGAAGTTCGAGCGGCGCGCGGTCGATATCTTCCGGCATGGGCGGCCGACCAGAGCCTACGAGATCGTGTTGTCGCTTTCCGAGACCGCCCTTGGCGGCGAAGCCGAGATCTACCTTTTCGGCACGGTGCTCGACCGGTTCCTGAAGTCCTATGCCAGCATCAACAGCCTGCACCAGCTGACCGTGATCGGAACGGATGCCAATGTCATCCACCGGTGGAAGCCGTCCACGGGGGATGCGCATCTGGTATGAGCGACGAAGCCCACCCGACCCCGGACCAACTTTCCCCGGACGCAGCGCTTGTCGACAAGCTGGCGCGCACGCAGTTTTTTCAGTCGCTGTACCTGATCAGCCTGCTGCATCCCGAGATCCGCAAGATGGGGCCGGGCCACGACCCTGAGCAGGAGGTGCTGCGCTTCCGTGCCACCCGGTCGCTCAGCTTTGGTCCGAGTGACGTTTCCAGCATCGATTATGACGAAGCGACCGGCCGCTACGACGTCAGGGTCAATTTCTTCGGCCTATACGGGCCGGCGTCACCGCTGCCGCCCTATGTGACGGAACGCATCATCGAGCGCGACGAGACGCCGTCGTCGCTGGAAGACCTGCTTGACCTGTTCAATCACCGGTTCATCACACTGCTTTACAGCATGTGGCAGAAATCCCGGCATTTCGTGCGTTTCGAGGAACACGGGCTGGATGCCACGTCCCAGTGTTTCCTGGCACTGTGCGGCTTCCCGGTCGATGACCGCACGGAACTCGGCAAGGTGCCGCGCACGGCCATCCTGCCCCATGTCGGGCTGATGTCGCATTATTCGAATTCGCCGGATGCCATTGCCGCCATGCTGTCCAGCTATTTCGACCTGCCTTTCGTGATCATCGAATTTGTCTCGCGCACCGTCGACATCCCGCCCGAATCCCGGATGGAACTCGGCATCGAGAACACGCTACTGGGCGGCGACATGGTGCTGGGCGAACAGGTTGAGGACGATCTTGGCAAGTTTCGCCTGCGGATTGGCCCGGCGCCCTACGACACCTTGCAGAATTTCCTGCCGGGCGGCGCGAATCACGGCGTGCTGGTCGATCTGCTGGCCATGATCGTGCGCGATCCGATCGACTGGGACCTGGAATTCAGCTACCAGCAGGAGACGATTGAGGCCGGTCAGTTGGGTTCAGCAAGATTGGGAAACAATCTTTGGCTTTCAGATGGTGAAAACGCCAAACTTGAAAACAATGTCCACTTGGCGCCGGCGCAGCCAAGCGGTACCGTCGCTGATGAAAATCAGGTATTTGTAACACCGGTGGATTTGGGCGGCCTGGCCGGTGATTCTGTTGTTGAAGCGGCGGCGTCCTCAGGCAAGACATCAGTTTCGGCATGACGGCTTCGTTAATCCTAGTATGTGACACGATCGGGTCCCGGCACCAGTTCGGGCCAGGGGGTGGTGCGTTCGGCCGGTCGCGCAAATGCGACTGGGTTCTGCCGGACCAGGACCGGCATCTGTCCTCCGTTCATGCGCGCATCGTCTACCAGAACGACACGTTTGTCCTGATCGATGAAAGCACCAACGGCACCTTTCTGGAGGGACAATCCGCTGCGATCGGCCGCGGCAAGGCGGTCAGCCTGTCCGCCGGCATGACATTGCTGGCAGGCCCCTACCAGATCCGGGTGGAGAGCGCCGAAAGCAGCCCGGCCACCAGCACAAACCCCTTTTCCGGGACGCAAGGGACCGCCGCAAACCGCTCTACGGGAATGGCGACACCGCTGAGGATCGATACCTCCGGGGCAAGCCTGCCGCAGAACACCTCCCTGGACCCGCTCGATCACCTTGGCGGCGCGCCGGAAACGCTGACGCCGGTGGCAACGGTTCAGACACCGCAAAACGTCATTCCGGAACCCGTTGCCTTTTCCGCGCCGGCAGGTGCCGTGTCGGCACACGAGACGACCCGGTTCCAGGGCGGACCGGCAGCGTCCCAGCTGGCCAATTCGCAGCCGCAGATGCCGATGGGCACACCCTCGGTGATGCCCTCGCCCGCGCAAGGGGCTGCCGTCCCGCCGATTGAGACAAGCCAGGCCGTCTCGTCGCCTGTTCAGGCTGCCCCTCAAACACCTGCCGCTATGCCTCCTGCCGCAGCAGCGCCTGCGGGAGCAGCCGTTTCGCCACCTCCGGCCCAACCAACCGGTTCCGGCAACCTTATCCCGGAAGATTTCCTGGCCGGTCTGGGGGCAGCACCGACGGAAAGCCAACCGGCACCGTCCGCACCTCAATCATCCGGCTTGCCGGACCTGTCTGGGCTGATGCCAACGCCATCGGCAGGAGCCAGCCCGCCGCCCACGCAAGGGCAAGCACCCGCCTCGACCATTCCTGACAACATCGATTTTGGCCTTGGCGCTCCGGCTCCGGGAAGCAAACCGGCAACCGACACCTCTCAGTCCATGGCCTCACCCGTGTCGGCGGCGCCTGCGCCAGGTCCCGTTCAGCCTCCTCTGCCGACATCCGGCGCGGCGGTAGCGCCAACTGCGGCAGCGCCAGCAACACCAACACAATCTTCAGGAGCAGCGCTCAATCCGCTCGACGCCTTGAAGAAACGTCGGGCGCAGCGCGAGGCAGAGCTGGCACAAAAGGCAAAATCCCGCGCCGATTCATCTCTTGGCGGCAAAAGAGCCGGAGCAGTTCCGCCCGCCCTGAAATCCGCCACTCCAGTCGCGCCGGTCACCCCGCCCGTCGTGCTTCCGAACATGCCGGCCGCAACACCGATGTCCTCGCCGCAGGTGAGCTCCTCGACACCCGTGCAGCAACCGGCGGCAAAACAGGTATCCACCGCACCGACAACAGGCGTTCCTGCCGGCGCCGCCTCTCCCGCCACAACGCCTGCGCCGGGCGCGGGAAATGCACAGATCAGTCCGGAAGTCTTTGAAGCGCTTCTGTCAGGCCTTGGATTTGCCGATGCCGACGTGTCGCCGGAGGAACGGGCGGAGATTGCCAAGGCTTCAGGTGAAATGGTGCGGGAACTCGCCAACGGCCTGATCGCGCTGTTGAAGGCGAGGAAAACGCTCAAGACCGAATTCCGGATGTACGAAACCCGCATCCAGCCGGAAGAAAACAACCCCTTCAAGCATTTTAACGTTGGCGAGCTGGCCATCGACGAGATGCTGTTTGCCCGCAAGGGCGGTTTTCTGACGCCACCCGAGGCTACCCGGGAAGCATTCAAGGACCTGCAGAGCCACACCATGCTGACGGTTGCCGCAACACAGCGCGCCATGCGGCTCCTGTTCGAGAGCCTGGCGCCGGAAACCCTTGCGGGGGAAGAAGACGACGGCGGCCTGCGCTTGCGCGGCCTTGGCTCCAAACGCGGCAAGTTTGAAGCGGCCAAGGAGCGGCACGACAAGCTGCGGGCCGACTTCGACGCGGTGGTCCGGCAGACCATTGCGGAAGCTTTTGTCCAGGTCGAGGAAGAACAGGCGCGCCAGCAGTCCAAGTCATTCTGGGAGAACAGAAAAAAATGAGAATATCCCGGCGGCATTTTCTTGAAGTCTCGGGTCTGAGCCTGCTGGCAAGCCTCGCGGCTTGCTCAAGAACACCTCCGCCGACCCCGATCAAGGTTCAGCTGCAGGCAGACGAATACACCAACCCGAACGAAAACGGCGAGCCGTCACCTGTCGTCGTGCGTGTCTACCAGCTTAAAGAAGTGACCGCCTTTCAGAATGCCGAGTATTTCGACCTTGCCGACAATGACAAGAAGGTTCTGGGCGGGGACCTGATCGGCGTCCAGGAATACGAAATGACCCCCGGCAAGAGCCAGGACTACAATCGGGATGTCTCTTCCGAGGCAACCCATATCGGTGTCATTGCAAGTTTCAGGGACATTGAGTCCGCGCAGTGGCGTGACACGATCGAACTGCAGCAAGAAAAGAAGAACGAGTTTGTCATTTATCTGACAAGTCTTGCCGTACGAATACAGAAACTTCGCAACCGGCGGCTCGGTGTATTCTAGCGGCAATAACGTCACCACGGCTTGCAAGATTGAAAATTGTGCTACCAATTGCGATGCAATTGGCAGATTGCAGTGGATGCCGAATGATGATTCGTCAGTTTTCAGCGGAGATTGGCCTTGAATGAGAGCCTGAAACCACTCTGGCTTGAGGGAATGTTTCTCCGGCCACAGCATTTGCAACAGCACGACCGCTGGGTCGAAACCACGCTGGAACAGCGCGTCCAGGATCTGGAGCCCTATTCCTGGGGCCTGCGCAGCGTCGAGATCGACACAGACGCGCTCGCGGTCGGTCAGTTCCAGGTGACGGCCATCGAGGCGGTCCTGCCGGACGGCACGGTGTTTTCGACCGCCCGGAACGGCCTTGTCGCCAAGGCCCGGCAGATCACGGTCGACGACCAGGGCAAGAAAGTCTTTCTTGCCCTGCCCCTGCGTTCCGCCGGCCAGATCGAACTCGGCGACAGCGAGACCGACCTGCGCCGCTATTCCAGGCGCGCCACCAACGTGCGCAACACAAACGAAGCAGACAAGCCGGAAGCCAGCATCGGCGTCGGTGCCCTGACCGGCCGTCTGCTCCTGGAAGGTGAAAACCTGGATGAAACCGCCCATCTGCCAATTGCGGAAATCGACACCGTGTCGACCCAGGGCGAGATCAAGCTGTCGGACACGTTCATTCCGCCGCTGCTGACGGCCGGCGCCAATGCGCATCTGATTTCGCAGGTCGACCAGGTGCGCAGCCTCTTGCGCAAACGCGGCGAGATGCTGGCCTCCAACACGTCCGGGCAGGGCGAAAGCACCCGGTCGGGAATTGTCGACCTGATGGCGCTCAGCGTCACCAATCACTATGAAGTGCTGTTTGGCCACATCGCGGCTTCCGGGCGCCACGCGCCTGAACAGGTCTACCGGGATTTCATCGGCCTCATCGGCGCCTTTGCCGCCTTCGGCGCCGACAACCGCCGGCCGCCGGAATTGCCGGCCTATGACCATCTTGACCTGCGGCTGACTTTCCAGAAACTGGTCACCATTCTGGAAGGCCTCCTGAGCTTCGTTGTGGAACAGAACGCCATCAGCATTCCGCTGTCGAAGCGCGACTACGGCGTCTGGCTCGGCGAGACCACCAACAAGATGGTCTATTCCGAAGGCCGCAGCTTCGTCCTGATCGCCCATGCCAATGTCAGCCTGGAAGTGCTGCGCACGCAAATGCCGATCCAGATCAAGGTCGGCCCGGTCGAGAAAATCCGCGAACTCGTCAACCTGCAGCTGCCGGGTGTCGCTATCAAGCCGCTGTCGGTCGCACCCCGGCAAATCCCCTATGTTCAAAATGCCGTTTATTTTGAACTCGATGTTGAGAATGAACTCTGGCCGCAAATGCAGAGTTCGGCCGCCTTTGCGCTGCACCTAAGCGGGGATTATCCGGGTCTCGGCCTTGAATTGTGGGCCGTTCACAAAGGACAATAATCCGAATCATGACGGATGATGACCTTGACCAGCCGACCGTCGCTCAAAGATTGAGCCCCAGAGCCCGGACCTCCATGGCCGAGGCACAGGGTACGGCTGGCCTCGAGGAAGACGAACCAACGGTCGCCTTTGTCTCGCCGGCGAGCGGACCGGCCACCCCGGCAGCCGCCCCGAAACCGCAAAACGGTGCCAATCTTCAGTCGGCCTCCGGCATTGTCCGGAAGCTGGAAGTCGATCCTGAACGGGTCATTGTCCGGGCAGCAACACCGCTGCTTCTGATCATCTCTCAGCTGCGCAATTCCATCGAACAGGCCGACGTGCATGCCCTGCGACAGGAAGTTGTCGATGAAATCGACCGTTTCGAGCAACTGGCGCAGCGCAACGGCGTCCAGGCCGGCGACATCATTGCCGCGCGTTACATCCTCTGTTCAACCATCGACGAGACCGTGCTGATGACGCCCTGGGGCAGCCGCAGCGAATGGAGCTCGAACTCGCTTTTGAACCAGTTTCACAACGAGACCTGGGGCGGCGAGAAAGTCTTCAGCATCCTCGACCGCATTCGTGGCGACGCCATCAACAAGCTGCCGCTGCTGATCCTGGTGCATACCTGCCTGATGCTGGGCTTCGAAGGGCGCTACCGGGTGCTGGAGGGTGGCCGCAACCAGCTTGAGGACCTGCGCAACGAGCTGTCGCGCCTGATCCGCCGAAGCAGCCGCCTGCAGGCGGACGAACCCTTGTCCAGGAATGCCAAGGGTGCGGAGAAGGGCAAGAATGTCCGGACACTGCCGCCGTTCTGGCTGTGGATGCTGGTATTGTTCCTGCTGGCCTTTGTTGTCCGCGCCGGGCTCGACTTCTGGCTGAGCGGCGAACTTGAACCGGCGTTGATCGCCATTGAATCTCTCAACAGGTCCTAGGAGGCGGGATGTTTCGTACCTACTTCGCGTCTCTTCTGCGGTTCGCTCCCCTCTTCATTCTGTTTCTCCTGATCGTCTTCGCGATCTGTGTCGTGCTGTTCGGTTCTCTGCTGACCGTCAACGGGGTCAGCCCGCTGGACAGCCTGATGGTGCAGTTGCTTGTCGGTCTCACCCCGATCGCGCTGTTTTTTATCTTCACGTTCCTGCGACATCTGCTGACCCGGCGCGCCAATGCCAAGCTGATCAACTCCATGCTTGCCAATGACGAGCTGGTCTCCATGGGCGGCGACATGTCCGCGGATGAAGTCGAGCTGATCCGGGAACGGTTCGAGGACGCGCTGAAAACCCTGCGCGACAACCCGGTCGAGGGCGCCGGATCCAAGAATTACCTGTTCGAATTGCCCTGGTACATCATCATCGGGCCGCCGGGCACCGGCAAAACCACCATCCTGCGCAATTCCGGCCTCGACTTTCCGCTGGCCGAGGGCGGACATGAAGCCATTCAGGGCGTCGGCGGCACTCGCAATTGCGACTGGTGGATTTCCAATGAAGCCGTGATGATCGACACGGCCGGCCGCTACACCACACAGGATGTCAATCAGGGCATCGATTCCGCCGCCTGGAGCGGGTTCCTCGAACTGCTTCTGAAACACCGTCAGCGTCGGCCGATCAACGGTGTTCTTCTGGCGGTCAGCATCGAGGAAGTCGCGCTTGCCAGCGAGGCGGAACGCAAGCAGCAGGCGGAGATCCTGCGCCAGCGGCTGCGCGAGTTGCACCGCGCCTTCGGCCTGCGCCTGCCGGTCTATCTGATGTTCACCAAATGTGACCTGATTGCCGGCTTCGACGAGTATTTCGACATGCTACGCGAAGCCGAAAGGCAGCAGGTCTGGGGCGTGACCTTCCCGTATGATTCCCAGCAGGTCACCGTCGGTCCGACTTTCGAGACAGGGTTTGTCGATCTGGTCTCCCGGCTCGAGCGCCACCTGCCGGAGAAACTCGCCGAAGAACGCAACAACGGTCGCCGCTGCCGCATTTTCGGCTTTCCGCATGAATTCGGCAGTCTCGGCAATGTGCTGCGCGACTTCCTGACCGACGTGTTCCGCCCGACGCGCTATGAAGCCCAGCCGCTGTTGCGCGGGGTCTATTTCACCTCCGGCACGCAGGAAGGCACGCCGTTCGACCGACTGCTCGGCGCCATGGGACGCAGCTTCTCGCTTGCTGCCAGCCAGCAACCGGCGCTCAGTGGCCAGTCGAAGGCCTATTTCATCAAGAAGCTGCTGACGGATATCGTTTTTCCGGAACAGAATCTCGTCGGCAAGAACCGCCGTCTCGAACGCCGGCTGGCAGCCGTCTATGGCGGGGCTCTTGCTGCGCTGGTCGCCTTTGTGTTGTCGATGGCGCTCTATTGGGTGGCCGGTTACGACCACGCGGTCGACATGGCGGAGCAGACGACCACCAATGCGGACCAGGTGCGTTTGCTCAAGACTGAAGCCGACCGCAACCGGTCGCTGGTCAGCCTGCTGCCGACACTCGATGCCGCGGAGAAGATGCGCGACGACATCACCCAGGAAAGCAACTGGCTGTCCTCGCCGTTCCTGTTCGGGCTCGATGCACAATCCGTTCTCTACCCGCCGGCGAACCGGACCTACGACAATCTGCTGACCGAATATCTTCTGCCGTCGATCAGAGCCCAGCTGACGGCACAACTTCAACTGGTTCAATCTGCATCCGGCAGTGACAGCAGCCTCGTCAGAGAGCAGCTGGGACCGATGTTAATGCTGGCCACGGGAGACAATTACGACGCCAGCAAGGTGCGCAGCACGCTGACGGAAATGTCCAACATGGCCTTCATCACGGATCCGAGCGAAAGCCGGCAGATGCAGGGCCACATGAACAACCTGATGAAGCTGTTGCCCATCAAGGGCACGCTGTCGCCAACGGAACAGTCGATTGTACAAGGGGCCAGGAACAGTGTTCAAAAGGCACCGCAATCGACTGACATCTATACGCGCATGGTCCGCGACGCGGCGCAGCGTTACAGGTTGCCGCCGATCAACCTGGTGCGCACGCTCGGCTCGACGACGCTTTATGTCGACACGGCCACGTCGGGCGGCCGGTCGATCATTCCGGGCCTTTACACCAAGAACGGCTTCTACAATTTCTTCCTGGCCCGCCTGCCGGAATATGTTCGAGATTCCATGGGCAGCGACTGGGTGATGGGCAGCTCGGTCAACCGGACCACCTACAACCAGATCGCCAACAAGGTCGTCAAGCAATACACCGACGACTACATCAAGATCTGGAAGGAAGGCACCGCCCATATCAAGGTGGTTGAAATCGGCTCGCTTGGCCGGGCGCAAACAGTGCTGGAACAGCTGTCGGCACCCGATTCGCCGCTGACCAACATTCTCAACATCGTCAGCGAGAACACACAGCTGCCACTGCCCGGCGACGAACAGAGCCAGGCTGCCGCAGGCGCTGCCAATGCCGCAGCCGGAGCGGCGGCCAATGCTGCCGGTGCCTCTGGCGCTCAAGCCGCCGGACCGGTCGGCGGACTGGTCGCTTCCGCCCAGCAAGCTTCTGCGAAGGCTGCCGTCCAGGCCGCCTTCGGCGACAGCCCGTGGCCGGGTGTCGCCATCGGGGACGCCTTCAAGCCGCTCAACAGTCTTGTCGATCCCAACAGCCAGAATTCGATCGACCGGGTACTGCAGCTGTTCGGCGATCTTTACGGCAATGTTGCCGGGATCAATTCCGCGCCCGACCCCAACAAGGCGGCCTTCGACTATGTGAAAAAACGGGCACAGGATCCGCAGAGCGACAGTTTCTCGGCCCTGCAGGCGGAAGCGGCCACCAAGCCGGAACCGGTGCGCTCGCTGGTTCTGTCGACAGTCACGAACACACGCGACCTGCTGAACAAGTCCGCCTATGTCTATATCAACCGGACCTGGCAGAACGAAGTGGTGCCGGCCTGCACCAGCATCATGGCGCAGCGCTATCCGTTCTTCCAGGAATCCGAAGACGACATCTCCCTGCAGGACTTTACCGACCTGCTCGGCCCGGCCGGTGTCGTCGACGCCTTCTTCACGGAATATATTTCGACCTTCGTCAACAAGCGCGGCCGTCAACTGGTTGAAATCGACAACCAGGGCACCAATCTCGGCCTGTCGCAGGAAGGTCTTGCCCAACTGGCAACGGCGCAGACGATCCGCGATGCCTTCTTCCCCAAGGGCGCGTCGAGCCCGACGGCCAAGTTCACCATCCGGCCGAGCCTGCTTGACCCCGGCGCGCTCAAATCCACGCTGAAGATCGACGCCGACACCACCATCTACCGGCACGGTCCGGTGCGCGGAAAGGACTTCACCTGGCCCAGCCAGGCCGATGGCAGCAGCGCGGAACTTTCCATCACGCTGTTGGACAATTCCACCAGCACCGAAAAAACAAGCGGCACCTGGGCCATTTTCCGGCTTCTGACCAAATCCGGCCTGTCGGCGGTGCGCGGACGGGACCAGTTCGACTTCGGCATTTCCAAGGACAAGGTGAAGGCCCGGTACGCCCTGAACGCCGGCAGCATCACAAACCCGTTCAACCTAGGTCTTTACACGGCCTTCCGCTGTCCGCCGTCGCTCTAGGAAACAAAATGGAGCCTTGCGGATATTTCGGAAAAAGACCGCACGAGCGCGACTTTGTCTATGACGGTCTCGCCGCCGGCATGACGGATGCCTGGGCGGGACTGATGTCCGACTGGTTGCACAATGTGCGGACCGTCTTGCCGCAGTCGTGGCAACAGCTTTATTTCGAGGCTCCTGCCTGGCGATTTGCCATCTCCCCCGGCCTGCTCGGGCCGACCGGATGGTGCGGTCTTCTGTCTGCCTCGGCCGATGCCGTCGGCCGCTGCTTTCCGCTCGCGGTCCTGATCCCGCTGGAAGGTGCCGTCGATCACCTTGTGTTTCGGGCAGCGGTCGAAATCACGCTGGACACGATCGAAATCCAGACCATGGCCTTCATCGAAGGTCATCTGTCCCGCGAAGACTTCGTGAGCGCCATCACTGCGCAGAGCCACACGCTGACCCGCCTGGCAAAGGGTGCAAGCTCCCGGCCGGCGATGGAACTTGGCCCAGGGGACAAGGCCCTCAGGATCAGTTTTGCCCGCACCGACGGTGAAGCGATCATTCCCGATGACCCGCTCAGCTGCCCTGCGGCGCAAACCCCGGCACCGGAGATACCCTTGTCCTATTGGTGGCAGGATGGCGGTTCGACGCGTCCGCCCGAATTGTGCCTCTGGAGAGGCTTGCCAAAGGGGCTGGAAACTGGTGGATTCTTTTCCGGAGAATGGGACCGTTTCGGCTGGCAGGGCAGCCAGATCGACCCGAACCTGATATTGAGGCCCTGAGCGCGCCCGCTTGTGCGCGCATGACCCCAACGCCCTTCCAGGGAGACATGCTTGGACACGTTCACCGCTGCCACCGCCATACCGCTGTTGCGCTGCGAGGCTGTCACCCGGCAGGGGCCGAACCATCCTGTGAACCAGGACAGCTTTTTTGCCGATCCTGCCTGTGGCCTGTTCACGGTCGCAGATGGCATGGGCGGACACAGGGACGGAGACCAGGCCAGCAAGGCAACGGTTCAGGCGGTTGCTCAACTCGTCAACCAGCCCGCGGCCAGCCATGACAGCCAGCTTGTCGCGCTGGAAGCCGCCGTTGCCGGCGTGAACCGCGAGCTGTTTGCCGGATATCTGGCCGCTCCGGAAAACGACATCTCCGGCACGACCAGCCTAAGCCTTGTCATTAGCGGTCCTTACGCCAGCTGCGTCTGGGCCGGTGACTCCCGGCTTTACCTGCTGCGCCAGCATCATCTGTTCCTGATTTCCGAAGATCACGCGGACGAAGCCGGCCGGCTGACAGCAGCGGTCGGCATCGACGAGACCGTCGGTTTCGGGCGCAGAACGCTGGAACTGATCCCGGGCGATGTCTTCATCCTGTGCACCGACGGCCTCATGAAAGGCATGGACGAAACCGCGCTCGCCAACATGGCGGCCGAAGGCACATTCGGCCTGGCGGACCGGTTGATTGCCCGGGCCGTTGCCGGTGGCTCTTCCGACGACATCACCGTGATCACGGTCTGGGCTGAGGCACATGGACAAGGCGGCTGATATCCAGAGCGAGCAGCCGGCTGACGGCGGGCGAGAGACAAACGGCTCTGTCGAACTCAAGGCGGGGACGGTGCTCAAGGACCGATTTCTGCTCTTGAAGGAAATCGGCAAGGGTGGCCTGTCGACCGTTTACAAGGCTCGTGACCTCGTGGCCGCCAAGGCGGGCCTCGCCGACCCGAACGTCGCCATCAAGACCATTCGCGCCGCGCCGAATGTCGACGCGGACGTGATTGCCTTGATGCACCGCGAAGCAAGACGCCTGCGCGACCTGGTCCATCCCAACATCGTTCGTGTCTATGACATGGACCGTCAGGGTGACGTCCATTTCATGGTGATGGAGCTTCTGGAAGGGCAGACCCTGGCACAGCTGCTGCGCAAGGCTCCGGACCGCCGCCTGCCCGCAGCCCAGCTCTACCGCCTGATCACGGACCTTGCCGCGGCGCTCGGCCATGCCCATGCCAGCGGTATCATTCATGCCGATCTGAAACCCGGCAACGTGTTTGTCCAGAACAACGGCATTGCCAAGCTGATCGACTTCAACATCGCCTTCCCGATTGCACGGCCGATCAAGACCCGGGAAGAGGACACAGTCGTCATTCTTGCACGGTTTGGCGCGGTGACACCGGCTTACGCTTCGCCGCAACGCCTCACAGGTGCCGAACCCTGCGAAGGCGACGATGTCTTTTCACTCGCCATGATCGCCTACCTTGCCTCCTGCGGTGCACGTCCATTCGGCAAGATGAATGCCCTGGAAGCGCAAAGCGATGGCCAGAAGCCCAGCCGTCCGGAGGGGCTGTCCTTCCTGCGCTGGCAAGCGCTCAAGGCCGGTCTCACTCTGGATGACGTCGGGCGGACGGCATCGGTCCGGCGTTTTGCAGAAACGTTCTGCACGCCTGACCCGCTGTCCTTCGCCCGGCATCTGATCAGCGACTATCTGAACGCGCCGGAAGAGGCCCGCCCGCAGGTTTCAAATGCAGAGCCACCGCAGGAGACACCCGAACCGGCTCAAGCAGAGGTTTCACAGAACGAGGCGGGCGAAGACCTTCTGAAGGACGCCGCGCCGCCCGGGCAAAAACCGGAAACCCGGACTTCAGGCGATCAGCCGTCGGAGGCCGGTAAATAGAACGAATGCTGCTGTCCGGTTGCCCAGCCGGAGCGGATCACGGCCGTCACGCCAATCAGGTCCTGATCCTCCGCCGTTACGCGCCGAACTTCGAAGGCAACCTGGCCGGACAGCGCTGCGCTCAGCTCGTTCAGGTTTCGTGTCACGGCGGCCTCCCTGTCTTCCGCGCTCTGACCGCCCGTAACAGCGCCCCCCAGCGCTTCCTGGAAAAGGGAGAACAGGCGCGACACGAGCAGTGCCTGATCAAGAGAGCCGCGGCCCTCCTTGCCGGGCTTTACGGTCACACCGCGGCGGAACACCAGGTCGGTGCGGTTGGCAACACCTTCCAGGACATTGATGCCACATTGGGCGAGCGACGGGGCAAGACCATGCCCGGTGATGAACCGCGCAGCCGTCGCCACCACGCGCCCTTTTGACTGGCCTTCGGCGACTTCTAGAGCATCAAAATCAACCGGCGTGCCGACCGGAAGTTTCGGGAAGGCTTCGCTCTGGAGCTGCGTCAGGACCATGGCCAGGGCAACCCATGCACCGGCGGCATAAAGACCGGGATAGCCGTCGCCAGGTGCGCTGAGCCGGGCCTCGTTCCAGAACAGCGCCAGATGAGACGCCTGTTCGCTCTCCCGCAGGCCTTCAAAGCCTTCATAGCCGGGCGTGTCCAGGAACTGGTGCGCGGCATCCAGGCCGCCGAGCTCTTCACCTGGCATTCCGGAAAAATCCGGCGTCAGGTTGAGCAGGCCGACCGTGTCGCTGTCGGCGCAGGCGTTGGTCAGAACCTTGACCTTCGCGGCCTCCCTGCCGGCGATGCCAGTGGGATCGGCAAGGAGCACGATGTCATACAGCTCGGCCTGAAGGGCACCGGATGGGCCGTCCAGAAGATCGCCGAGGGTCTCGGCGTCCAGATCCTGATCGACCTGCAACAGGTGCAGTTCCAGCGGCAGATCGGTCTCAAGCTCGCTCAGAAGCAGTTTCAGACTGTGCCAGTTCTGCAGGACGGTGCTCAGTTTTGCGTCGGCAAAGAACAGGGCTGACTGGGCAAGCTGAAGGCCCACGGCCGGCGAGGTTTCGGTGGTGGCCGAAGAAGCTCGCTGAACACCGCCTTCTTCACGCAACGTATCCTGGATAAACGCATCGACCGCGGCCTTGGCCAGGCTGCTGCTGTCCTTCGGCTCATCCTTGCCGCCGGACATGTCGATCATGGAAAACAGGGAGTCCAGACCATCGGTTCCGGCTCCGGTCGGCTTTTGCTCTGCCGGGCCGTCGTCATAGCTCGGCAGAGGCGATGAGGGATCCTTTTCGGCAGGTGCATTGCCGCCAATTCGCAGGGCCTCCGCGGCCTTGTCGTAAAGCTGTCCGCTTGCAGCAAGACGGTCCGGATCGCCAGCCGCCGCTTCCAGGTCCCGGGTGAAGCGGAAGCCGCTCAGGATTTTCGCGGGGCGCAGATCCTTCAGGCTGGCAAACCGGATCTGTTCTTCCAGCTGCGCCGGAAGGGAGCCGAGCAGATTGTCCACGGTGACGGAGAAAGCCGGTGCGTTGGGTTCCAGGATCTCCGCAATGTCCAGACCGGTAATGTTGAGCGCAGAGCGGGACGCCTTCAGACCGAAATCTCCGGCAATCAGCACACGGAAGGGAGGAGCGGGCGCAATCGGCACCGCCTGGGGACCGCTGTTGCCAAGGCCAATGGAGAAACTTGCAATTCCACCCTTGTTGTCGTCCTGCCCGCTCATGACGCTTACCCCCTGTTGAGTACGGTTAGGTCTGCTTCGATCGACAGGAACGCCAGCGTGGCCCTGTCGATCACCACCTTGCCGTCCACTTCGTATCCGGTCTTTCGGTCAGCCGCGTGTCCGGAAACACCGAACACGAGCGCGCTGCGCGAATTGATGGTGGTCAGCCCGACCGGCGTCACCGTCAGGTCGATAGTCAGCGGTTCGCCATTGCACATGGTCTCCTGGGAACGCCCGAGACGCGTCGCCGTGTTGTTGCCCTCCGCATAGACCTGCGGCGACCGTGTCCTGAGATAGTCATAGACGCAGCTGCGCAGCGCATCGGGTTCCCGCTGTGCCGGTTTCCAGGTTGCCATTCCTGCCCTCTTCATTCCATGTACCGCGGCTCAGCCGACGGTTTTTGCCCCGTTGGGCAGCCGGGCCCGCCAGGCCCCGCCTGCCCTTGATGCTCTCTTGCGTTACGCTGATCCGTCGCTGATCTGGAACACGATCCCCGATGCGGTTTTCGTGCGATGGGCGACATTCTGGTTGCTCGATGTCACCGGATTCATCTGTTCCCCGTTGGACACCGCGCCCAGGACCACCGGGCGATCCGGATCGCCCTGCAGGAAGCCAATCAGCACTTCAGTGCCCTTCAGCAACGTGGAATGGGAGCCGTATCCGTCCCCGCCACCATAAGGCTCCATCTTGCGGACCTCGTGACTGGCCTTGCCGTTGAGCAGACCGCTTTCCTCATCGACGATCCTGACCTTGTACCGGCCGTAATCGTCGAGTTCGGCACGGCTGCCGTCCGACTCGCCGTCGATAAAGGCAACCATGTAGCCGGAGATGACCGGCTTTGGTGTCATCACCGGAGGACGATATCCCTTGTCGAAGGGCACGCAGACAAATCTGTTGGTGTAGGGCACCGGCTCCTTGTCGGAAGAACTGAAGCCGATCGGTGTCGACACGGTGCAGGCATGTTCCACGGCGATGATCGTGTAAAGCCCGTCGAGATCGGAGATCGGGTGATCCTTTAGTCGGAAAAACAGCCCGGGCCGGAGATTGGGAACGTTGCTCTCACCAACGAACTGGAGCCGCTGGCCTTCGACCTGATCGACCCGGCGCTTGGCGATGAATTGTCCGTCCGAGACCGTCGGATAGTTTTCGCCATAGAGCGTGGTGACACCCTGGCCAGTGAAAGAGGCGTTTTCGGAAACGGACAAGTCCACCTTGGGCGTGATCTCGTTGTATTCTCGCAGCGCGATGGTACCGCTCTGGGTCTCATACTGCGCGTTGAAGGACCAGACGCCGAAACTGTCGGAGCCAAGGATCTGGTTCTTGCTGCGATAGGGCAACTCGTCGGTGATCTGACTGCCACTGAGCTTGGTGAAATGCTCCTTCCGATCGCCGAAAATGATCTTTTCGCGGTCGCCTGAATGATCGAAGGCAAAGTAGATGCCGAACCGCTCGCACATGCGGCAGATGAAATTCAGGTCGGTTTCGCAGTACTGATAGACAAAATCCAGTTTCGGATAGTCCGAGGCGGAGACCAGAAGGTTGGAATCGATCTGACGCGCAACCCGGTCTGACGCCGTGTTGGAGCCCGACTTGTTGGCATCGGACAATTCGCCCTGGATGATGTCGACCACCGTCACGTCCTTGTCGGTGCCGTAGACCTGGTTCTGTGCGCTGTACCGAAGCATCGCCAGTTCCGGCTCCAGGACCAGCGAGTAGCTGAATTCCCGGTTCGGCGTCGGATCGCCGGTCCGCGCGCTGCCGACGACACCCGCGATCTCCAGTTTCTCACCGGCACGCTCCAGGGTGAGCTTGGCGGATTTGCCGAGCAGGTTTTCAAGGTCGATCGTCTTTTTGGAAAGGAGGGAAATGTCAAAGCGGTAGGTCTGACCGAGAGCCTCCTGACCGGTCATGCTCTCAACATATATCTCCTCACCCGGGTCTCCGGGCAGCTTGATCGTCATGTGGCCTTGCGATGTATCAGCACTCATTGAGAATTCCTCCTGGGCTGGCCTGACCGGACTGCTCAAGGCAGTTTAGCGAAGTTGCCGGAAAAATGTGACGCTTCGGCAAATTTAGCTGCGGGTCGTTCAAGTATCGTGAAATTGGGTGGCCCGACCGACCGGGTCAATTCTCCAGTTTCTTCACAGCAGCCCGTTAACGACCCGGATTTTGCGGAATTCTCCTTCGATTCGGACCAGTTTTGCGCGCACTTGCCAGCCAGGCGGATGTATTTGTGATGCAGATCACAAAATCGCTCGGCAGTCTTTTGCGCACTCACAGCTGAAGTGTGAAGTTTTCTGCACAATGTCACATTTCGTAGACTTTGGTCTTAACCAACCAAAATTCTGATTTCCTTGATATTTCAATGAAAACCGTTAATTGGCACGCGGTTTGCCATTGGAAGGGCAACCCGTCGCGGTCCGCGCCGGTGGGTCGGAAACCAGATTTTTTTATAGTGAGGTTCTCATGTCCAACATCGCTTACATCACCATCAAGGGCGCAACCCAGGGCGACATCACGTCCGACGCGACCACCGCCGACAGCATCGGCAATCTGTGGCAGGAAGGCCATGAGGGCGAATCTCTCGTCTATCACTTCGAGCAGAACGCCGTCGTGCCGCGCGACCCGCAGTCCGGCTCCATCATTGCCACCCGCCGCCACATGCCGACCACTTTCATGAAGCCGGTCGACAAGGCCACCCCGCTCCTGTGGCAGGCTCTGGCCACCGGTGAAGCTCTGGAAATCGAAGTCCAGTTCTGGCGCACGTCGACGACCGGCGTCCAGGAACACTACTTCACCATCGAGTTCACCGATGCCGTGCTGGTCGAAGGCAAGACGATCCTGCCGGATGTCAATGACGAAGCCAACGCCTCCCGCGGCGACACCGACAAGTGGTCCTTCACTTTCCGCAAGGCTGTCTGGACCCATGAAGTCGCGGGCACCAATGCATCCGACGACTATCGCAAGCCGGTCACCTGATCGCGATAACCTGTTGAAATCAGAACCGTTCCGGGCAACCGGGGCGGTTCGTTTCATTTTTATCAAGGTTTTTCAGGCAAACGAGAGACCTGAAGACCAAGCAGTCCAGCCATGTATTTGGCCACGCCAGATCATGCCGGACAAGCATAAGTCAAGCAGTGGGGTGGCCTCTTGATTGATCTCGATCTCCGTCGTCTGATCGGACGGTTGAACACGTATTCCCGGCGGTCTCTTGAAGGCGCCGCCGGTCTGGCAGTCACCCGGGGACATTTCGAGGTCACAATCGAGCATCTGCTGCATGTTTTCGCCGAAGACAGCCAGCATGACCTGCAAAGCGCCTGCCGCCATTTCGAGATCGACCCTGCCTCGCTCAAAAAAGCAATCGATTCGACGCTGGAAAGCCTGAAACGCGGCAACCAGGGGCGGCCGGCCTTCTCGCCGCTCCTGATCGAGTGGATTTCCGATGCCTGGCTGGTCAGTTCCGTCGAGCTGGATCTCGATCAGGTCCGGTCCGGCAGCCTGCTGGCAACGGTCTTTGCCAAGCCCAACCGTTTCGGCGACGAGCGCTGGCTCAGCCAGCTCGACGCCATGTCCTTCTCAGAGCTCAAGAAGAACTTCAAGGACATCGTCAGCCAGTCGGAAGAAACCACTGCGGGCGTCGCGTCGAGACCTGCTGCTGCAGGCGAAACGCCGGCCGAAGGCCGTTCGGTGGCACCCGGCATGGACCCGGACAGTGCGCTCGCCCGGTTCTGTACCAACTTCACCCAACTCGCCCGCGACGGCAAGATCGACCAGGTGTTCTGCCGGGACCGAGAAATCCAGCAGATGATCGACGTATTGGGCCGCCGCCGGAAGAACAACCCGATCTGTGTCGGCGAACCGGGTGTCGGCAAGACGGCCGTGGTCGAGGGCCTGGCGCGCAAGATCGCAGAAAACGACGTGCCGGACCTTCTGAAGAATGTCGAGCTGATCGGTCTCGATCTCGGCATGTTGCAGGCCGGCGCCGGCGTCAAGGGCGAGTTTGAAAACCGGCTCAAGGGCATCATCGACGAGGTCAAGGGATCGGCCAAGCCGATCATCCTGTTCATCGACGAAGCCCATATGCTGATCGGAGCCGGTGGCTCTGCCGGCGGCGCAGATGCTGCCAACCTCCTGAAGCCGGCGCTCGCCCGCGGCGAGCTGCGCACAATCGCAGCCACCACCTGGAGCGAATACAAGAAATACATCGAAAAGGATCCGGCCCTGGAGCGGCGCTTCCAGCTGATCAAGCTGGACGAACCGAGCCCGGACCAGGCGATCACCATCATGCGCGGCCTGCGCGGCGCCTATGAAAAGAACCACGGTGTTTACATTCGCGACAACGCCGTTGTCGCGGCCGCCAAGCTCTCGGCCCGCTACATCTCCGGCCGCCAGCTGCCGGACAAGGCGGTCGACGTGCTCGACACGGCCTGTGCCCGTGTGAAACTTTCCCTTTCCTCCAAGCCGTTTGTCATCGAGCTGAAAGAAAAACGCCTCGGCGAGCTGCAGCGGGCGCTTGAGTCGCTCAAGCGGGACCACAAGGCCGACTTTGCGTCCAGCGAACTGGAAGTTTCGGAAATCGAGGCGGAAGTCGCCTCCGAGGAAGCGGCCATTGCAGAGCTGACCGACCGCTGGAACCGTGAAAAGGAGCTGGTGGACCAGCTTCTGAAGATCCGGCACGACCTCGGTCTTAGCCTGGAGGACGACCGGGCGCCGGAAACGGACGAGGCTGCCCCTGACGCGACTGAGGGCGATGCCGCAGCAGCAGAAGATGCCTCCGAGGGTAGCGCAGCCGATGCCGATATCGCAGAGATCTCACCGGAGGACTACGCCAAGATCGCGGCCGATCTCAAAGCCGTCCAGGCGGGCGATCCGCTGATTTCCTTCGAGGTTACCGAAGAGGCCATCGGCCAGGTGATTTCCGACTGGACCGGCGTGCCGCTCGGCCGGATGGTGCAGGACGACGCGGAAAGCATTCTTGCCCTGGGCAACAACCTGAAAGGCCGGGTGATCGGCCAGGATCATGCCATTGATGCAGTCGACCAGGCACTCCGGACCGCCAAGGCCGGTGTCCAGAACCCGGATGCACCGATGGGTGTTTTCCTGTTTGTCGGCCCGAGCGGCGTCGGCAAGACCGAGCTGGCAACCGCAATCGCGGACCAGCTCTTCGGCGGCGAGCGCTTCCTGATCTCGATAAACATGTCGGAATTCCAGGAAAAGCACACGGTTTCCAAGCTGGTGGGATCGCCTCCGGGGTATGTCGGTTATGGCGAAGGCGGCGTTCTGACGGAAGCCGTGCGCCAGCGGCCCTATTCGGTGGTGCTTCTGGATGAGGTCGAGAAAGCCGATCTGGAAGTGATGAACCTGTTCTACCAGGTCTTCGACAAGGGCGTCCTGTCGGATGGTGAAGGCCGCCAGATCGATTTCAAGAACACCATCGTTGTTCTGACAAGCAACCTGGCGACGGATGTCATCACGGAGATGGGCAGCCTGCCGGAAAAACCCGGCACAGACGAAATGATTGCCGGCTGCCGGCCGATCCTGAGCGCGCATTTCAAGCCCGCCCTTTTGGCCCGCATGCAGATCGTGCCATTCTATCCGCTGATCGGTGACCCGCTTGAGAAGATCGTGCGCCTGAAACTGAACAAGATCGGCAAACGGCTGGTGGAGAACCAGAAACTGGAACTCGGTTACTCCGACGACGTGGTCACTTCGATCGCAGCACGCTGCACCGAAGTGGAAACCGGCGCGCGCAACATCGATCACATCATCAACCGGACGGTTCTGCCGGAACTGTCCACCGAACTGCTCACCCAGATGGGTGCGGAAGACACCGACTTCACACGGGTCGATATTGGGATGGGAGAAGGCGGTACATTCAGTTACGCTCTCTCCTGATCAGCGCAGGGCACAATCGCGGTTTGTCCGGCATACCAGCCGGCCGGCCTCCAAGTGACGTCCAACAAAGACGGGTGCGGACGCTATGATTTTGGGCGATTTGATAGAACTGGCAAAAGCCATGACGGCGGGTGCCAAGGTTGAGGCGGTGATGGACCAGGTCATTGAGGCTGCCCTCAATCTGACCGGCGCCGAGGAAGCGTCCATCTTCATGCTGGACACGTTCGGCCAGACGCTTCACCGCGCCTGTTCCCGTCACCGGGGCTACATCAAGGCGATGCCGGCCGGCAAACAGGTCGTGCTTTACGGCGCCGACATGTTACCCAACCTGAAAGAGCCCGCGGCGTTTGTGGTCTCGACCGGTACCACGCTCAATTTCGGCGATATCGACAAGGTGATCGGCTACGATTTCGAGCGGGTTCGGGAAGAAGACAAGTATGGCGGGCTGACCACACGGGCGCTGGTTATCCTGCCGCTGACGATCCAGTCCAATCGCACCATCGGCATCCTGCAGATCATCAATCCGGGCGCGTCGCAAAAAGCCATTGCCGCGCTTTCCGAGGAAACGGTTGTCGAATTGCAAACCCTCGCCGGACTGGTCGCTCAGTATATGTGGAACGCCCGTCTCTATGAGGACAATGTCCGCCTGAAGCGCCAGTTCGACCGGCATCTTGCGGAACTGCCAAAACAGATCCGCAAAAGCCAGCCGAAAAAGGAAGCCATTGCGCAGCGGCCGAAGGGGCTGATCGGCGAAAGTCCGCCGATCGAACACGCCATCAAGCTGGTCGGCAAGGCAGCCTGGTCGAATGTTCCGATTCTCGTGCGCGGCGAGACCGGAACCGGCAAGGAAATGATGGCGGCGTTCATTCACATGTCGAGCGATCGCGCCAACAAGCCCTTTGTGGTTCAGAACTGTGCGGCCCTGCCGGAAGCGCTTCTGGAGAGCGAACTTTTCGGCCATGTGAAAGGTGCCTTCACCGGTGCCAACACCACCAAGCTCGGCCTCGCGCATGAGGCCAATGGCGGCACACTGTTCCTGGACGAGATCGGCGACATGCCGTTGGCCTTGCAGGCCAAGGTTCTGCGCCTGCTGCAGGAAGGCGAGGTCCGGCGTGTCGGCTCGACCAAGACCGAGAAGGTCGACGTACGCATTGTAGGGGCGACCAACATCAACTTGGAAGAAAAGATCTCTGCCGGCGAGTTTCGCCAGGATCTGTTCTACCGGCTGAACGTTTTTCCGATCAACCTGCCCCCTCTGCGCGAACGTCCGTCCGACATTCCGCTTCTGATCGACTTTTTCCTGCGTGCGGCCGCTGAGAAGTCGGGGCAACAGGTGCCGGTGCTGGCATCCGACGCGCTCGACGCGCTGATGTGCTGGGGCTATCCGGGCAATGTCCGGGAACTCAAGAACATCCTGGATCGGGCGCGCCTGATGGCGGAAGACGGCTATCCGATCGAACTCGACCACCTGCCGCCGGAAATTGCCGGCGCGCAGCACGACCCGAGCAACCGGATGCCCTCGCTGATCCCGGAAGGCGACCTGAAGACCATTGTTGGTCTATATGAGGCGATGGTGATCGAAGCAAAAATGCGCGAAGCCAACTGGAACAAAACAAATGCAGCGCGCATACTGAATGTTAGTCGCCGGACCATTATAGATAAACTCAACCGGTACAATATCACACGGCCCGACGGCATGGACCGCCCCTGATCCGATCGAGGGCTGACAAGGCCGCCGGCTGAGGAACAAGGGCCCCGCAGACTTGCCGACCGAAATGTCCGCTGCCGCGCATGCACTGATCACCGACTTCGTGTCGGGACGGCTGTCCTATGACAAGTTGTCCAAGGATCTGCGCGCAGAGGCCCAGACGTCCGGCAATTCAGCGCTGGCTGCGCGCCAGACCATCCACGACTTCGTCGAGGCCGGCCGGCTGCCTCCGGATCTCGGCCAGATCCTGCTGGCTCAACTGCCTGACGCCAGGGACCTGCCGCAGGCTGACGACGCGGGCGAGGTGGATCCCGATCCGACAGAGCCCGGTCGCCTGAGTGCCGAAGCCGGGGAAGATACCGAAGAGTTCGAAGAACCGACGCTGCCGCATGCCCTCCAGCCTGCCTGGGCAGGTTCCGACGGCCAGGCACCGGACGCAGCGGTTGCTGTTGAAACGCCGCCGGATGCCATCTCCGCCCAATCTCCCAACCTGCCGCCGCTGCCTTTTCTCGAGCAGCCGGTGGCCGGACCCGTCGACGACACCCAGGGCAAGGTTGATGACGCAATCCTGACCTCGCTTGTCTCCGGCTATACCGATTATCGCAGCCGGCGGACGGACAATTCGGACACCCCCGGCCACGATGCCGAGAGCGGCAAGCTGGACAAGTTCCTGACCGATTTCAAAAGTGCACGGTTCCGGTCCGATGCCCGCAAGGTCTCCGGCGGCGGGCAGCGGGACGGGCTTGATCTCAACAAGCTGTCCTCGCCGCATACCAAGCGCGCAGGTGTCGGCTCCATCCTTCGGGACCGCTTCATTCTCGATGCGGAAATCGGGCGTGGCGGCATGGGTTATGTCTATTCCGCCGTCGACCGCCGTCGCCTGGAAGCCGGGCACGATCAGCCCTATGTGGCCGTGAAGCTGCTGAACGAGAGTTTCCAGAACGACTCCGAAGCCCTTCGGCTTCTGGAGGCGGAAGCGCGCAAGTCGCAGGCACTCGCCCATCCCAACATCACCACTGTCTATGATTTCGACCGGGACAAGGCCGATGTCTTCATCGTCATGGAGCTCTTGAAGGGGGTCGGCCTCGACCGGCGCCTCGGCCAGACAATGGGCCAGCCGCTTTCGCCCGGGGAATGTGCCCGCGTCCTGAAAGGCACCTGCGCCGGGCTCAGCTATGCGCACAGCCGGGGCGTGGTGCATTCGGATCTGAAACCGGGCAACATCTACCTTCTGTCGGACGGTACGATCAAGCTCCTGGATTTTGGTCTTGCGGCTGCCGCCAGCGCCAGTTCCGATCATCCGATCCAGGACAGTCTGACGGCCGCCTATGCCAGCCCGGAACAGTTTCAGCGCGCCGAACGCGACCCGCGCGACGACATCTTCGCCTTGGGCTGCATTGCCTATCAGGTGCTGACCGGCCGGCATCCGTTTCAGTCCCAGCCGATCGACCAGGCCGCACGCGACGGCCTCAAGCCCGAGCCCATCGAAGGACTGGAGCAGCAAGGCTGGGAGACGGTCAGGAAGGCGCTCGACTTCGAGCGTTCAAACCGTCTTGAGAGCGTCGACGCATTCCTGTCGGGCCTGTTCGAAGACGCGGGTTAGGGCGCGTTGCCTCAAGCGCCTTTTGAAGCAAATTCCGAACAAACGCACTTTTTCAATGCGTCATCCTCAGGAGGGCCGCCAGGTCCGCCTCAAAGGCTAGGCCTTGCACAGGCGCAAGTGGCGTATCCTTCGAGACAGCGCTGACGCGCTTCCTCAGGATGACGTCGAATGGGTGGCTGATTGAGAAGACATGGTGCGCACTGCGGCGCCGCCAAACTCACTCGATCGAATCGACAATCGATTCAATCGCCAGGGTGAAACTGTGCTCAGGCTGCAGCGTGCGGATCAGGCCGGTGCTGCCGATCTGGATGAGGTCCGTCGACAAGGGCAGGACAGCTGCCACAGGCGTCCGGTAGTTGGAGAAGATCCGCTGGGCCAGCTCGGTGAAGTCGAAGGTTTCCAGCGCCTTGTTGACCACCAGGAACAATTGCGGCACTTCCAGCTTGCGCGCCAGCTCCAAGGTCACCGCCGTGCCCTGGTAGTCCTGGATATCCGGTCTCAGGATCAGAAGCAGCGTGTCTGAAATGGCAATCGACAGCAGCGTCTCCTCGTTGACGCCCGGATGGGTGTCAATCAGAAGATAATCCAGTTCCAGTTCCTGGCACAGATCGATAAAGCCGCGGTTCAGGTCCTCGACATCGTATTTTTCCTTCAGGATCCGGGCAATTTCACCGGTCTTGATGGAAGACGGCACCAGGAAGACCTTGCCGTTTTCCGGCACCATCGACTGTCCCGATGCATCGACCACATTCGCGGTCACGTCGAGTGCCGTGTCGCCAACCTTGCAATGGCCCCAGAGATAATTGTTCAGGGTCTGGCTGACAGTGTTGAGGTCAACCTTGAACAGCGTGTGGATGCCGGGCGACTGGATATCGGTGTCGACAATGCCGACCCGGTGGCCGCGCAGCGCCAGCGCCGAAGCCAGATTCGCGGTGACATTGGATTTGCCGGTGCCGCCGCGATAGGAGTGGGTGGAGATGATTTTTGTCACGGAATATCTCGGCTCGTCAGGTCAGCGGGTCAGGACTTGTAGCGGGATCTGAGATCCTTGGCACGCGATTGCAGGGATCGGAAATAGTCCGTATCGCTGACCTCTTCAATCTCCTGGCGAGCCTGTTCCTCGTCATACGTGACTTCGAACTTGTCCAGCCGGGTTTTCAGCTCCGCGTTTTCCTTGCGCAGTTTGGCTTCGGCGGCCTCGAGCTGGCGCTTGGTTTCAGTCAGTTCGGCAATCAGCTGACTGGAGTGAAACTCCCTGGCTTCCACCTGCACCACCATCCCGGAGAAGGTCTCCGCCAGGGCCCGGATATCCTCTTCCACGGATGTATCCGTGATCACCTGGAAAAGATCTTCGACATCATCGAAACGGCCGTTGGCAATCGCTTCGCAGGTCCGCGCCAGACTGGCCAGGGCGGGCTTCATCGTGTCGGGTGAACTCATTTCCGGCCTCCCCATGCCATTAAACACGCCACTTTCCGGTCCCCAAGCAATTTGTGTCTGTAAGCCAAGGGAAATGCATCAGCTGTCAACTAAGATCCTTCAATTCGAGACGGTGGTTTGCAGTGGATTGGTCTGCGTCAGATATCTGCTGGAGATCCAGCCCATGCGGCCCGTGTCGACATCTCGGGCATGCACCCAGCCCCCTTCCACCTCGGTCTGCCGAACGGTTCTGCCGCGGTCGAACCGGTCGATCACGCTTTGCTGCAGATCTGGGCCCGTCCTGAACGCGACACGGTTGCCGCTGACATAGAGCAGCGGCCCCTGCGCTTGCTGAGGCGGTGGCAGAATGACCCGGGAGGGCGCGGGTGGCGGATTGGCGGCGCGCGCAAGATCGTCCAGATAGGACCGGTCGCGGAACTGGAGAAAAACCAGCGCAATCAGAAACACAGCGGTGATCACCACATAGGGAACGAATTTTTTCATCGTATGCGTTCCGGTTCGAAAGTCACTTCGTCTCCTGCCTGCGAATCACTGCCACCCTTATTCAACGGCAACCGGCGACAACACTGGCTGTTTGCCTTTCCGGGCACCCGTCTGACGTGCCGCGATTTCCTAACGGTACCACATGTTTGTTGATGGTCCGATAAGACAGCGGCGTGCGGTTTAGGGAATTTATCTGGCAGCGGTCGCCCGGGACGTTGCGTCACGCTCAGGCCGGCCAGGAAATCTCAGGCGGCCTGAACACCGGTCATTTCCGCAAGCTTGTTCGAAAGCCTCTGGGTGAAGTGCTCCATCGGTTCCGCCCAGGGCCGCTCAAGCACCTGCACGGAAGGATACCAGTGTGAGCGGCCTTCCGGTGCATACCAGTACCATTGCTTGTCAGGTGTGGCCAAAACGATGGTCGGGATACCAAGCGCGCCGGCTATATGGGTCACGAGACCGTCTGGCCCAACCACAAGATCAAGTTTACCGACAAGATCGACCAGCATCTCCAGCGATTTCAGATGCGCACCGGCATCAATGATTTTCCTGTTGCCCTCCAGCTCAGCCCGCTGGTCGTCCCACATCAGGCTGAGCACCGCACCTGGCCAGTCCGCCAGGCCGGCTTGCACATGGTGCAGCAGGGGCGCCGGAGCGTGTTTCCCCCAGGTGACACCAACCAGCGGTCCCTTCAATGGCGCCAGCGACCCTCGCCAGAAGTCATCGGCACGCGGATCCGTTTTCAGATAGGGCCTGAAACCGGCCGGATCATAATCCGCAACTTCCGGCCTTGCGGAAAAACTGGCCATGAAACAGGCGTTGCCGGTTTCCGCAATTTCAAAGAGGCTCTTGCCCTCAAGGGGCTCCAGACGGAAGCCGAGATCCATGCGTTGCAGCAGCGGAACAAGAGGTTCATGCGCATAGACAATCCGCTCGGCTGCGTCCCCGGTCTCACCAGCCCCGGACAGGAACCGCGCAAACAGGATGGCCTCCAGCGGCTTGGTTTCCAGCGGGATGATCACCTTTTCAAGCGCACCGGCCAGGCCACCGTTCAGACCGGCGGTGCCAAGCCCGACCTGAGCAGCCAACTCGCGTGCCTCGGCAAACTTGCCCTGATGAAACAGGCCCTGCCGGACCAGGGCCAGACCATTGGCGCCGGTTGTGATGTCCTTGAGCGCCGGCTGTGCCAGCGTCACGCTTTCGGCGTGTTTGCCGGCCCGCGACATCGCGGTGGCCAGCAAGAGGCAGAGATGCGGATTGTCCTTCTGCGTTTTCAGGAGCGCCGCCAGTTTGGCGAGCCCGCGGTCCGGGTCGCCGCGATAGGCCGACACCAGGGCGTATTCCTCGAGCGCATTGACCATGTCGGGGGCAATCTTGAGCGCGAGGTCCAGGAGATCCGCCGCCCGGTCCAGCTCCCCGACCAGCGCAAGAGAACGCGCAAAGGCCGACAGCACCATCGGTTCCCGGGGCCGTTTCAGGTAAAGTGCTTCCGTCAGCTCCAGAGCCCTTCCCGTATCGCCCTGTTCCTGGAGAATATGCGCCAGCTGAATGGCCACGGGGCCGTTTTCGGGCTGAAGCGCCAGCACCTGTTCGAAATATCTGCGGGCATCGTAGTAGGCGCCGATCTGCGCCAGTACGGACCCCAGATTGGACATCACGTTCGGGTCGTCCGGTTTCAGCTCCTGGGCGATCAGAAGATGGCGCAGGGAATCCTCGATCTCGCCCTTGAAGGCATGCACCGTTGCCATGGCCTCGTGAAAGGTCGGGTTTTCCGGGTCAAGGCTCAGCGCCCGTTCGAAGTTGACGCAGGCAAGGTCGAGATTGCCCTGCGCATTATGCGCCAGAGCGAGATTGTAACTGGCCGAGGCATCTTGCGGATCCATCTGCAGCACAAATTCGAAACTCTTGATCGCGGCCTCCAGATCGCCGGTCGCGATCTGGCATCTGCCATAGGTCTTGAGCGCGCGAATGGAGCTGGGCGCGCGGCTGAGGGCCTGCCGGCAAAGCTCTTCCGCGTCCTCGATCGACCCGTTTTCCAGATGCTGATTGGCCGCATCAAGCAGCGCGTTCAAATTCGACATGATGACCCGTTACCTACCGGTGAGCGTGAAACAACGCCTTGAGAACAATGGCGGCGATGTGTTGTTGGCCGATCCGGTCAGCCCACATTGATCCGTTCGGCATTCAGACGGATATCGGTTTTTGCCGTGACCACGGCCGCATGTGCGCTCTGGGTCATTGCGCTTTCAATGCTCTGGCTGAACACACCCGCCTTGTGCACATCCGCGCCTTCGATGATGGACACCCGTTGATGCGCGCTGACCGAAGAGGATTCCGCGATCATCTCGTCTGTTCCCGACACCCGCTTGGAAGTCCGGAACAGGCTGTTGAACGCGTTGCCGACCAGATTGGCGGCTTCCGTTACAAGATCAAAGACACCGGCCTTGATGGAGACCCGCCTCGCCGAGACAACCAGCTCACCCGGCGTTTCGATCGAGAGCGGTGCTTCGACGTTCTGCCGTTCCAGAACGGCAAGGACATAAAGGCGCCCTTCGACCTCCGCAGTCAAAACGCTGTCGCCGCTCACCGGCTCGATCAGGCAGCTGACGGCACGCCGGGCAGCGATCCGGGCACCGTCCGCACTGAACAGGAACAGTTTGCCCTCGTCGCAGGTGTCAACGGTCAGGACAAGGGACGGCGCCGCGAGACCCGGTTGCCTTTCGTCCGGCACATTGCTCTCTTCTGCTGCGCCGGAATTGCTGCTTGTCTTGTTCATGAAATCCGTCCGTTGTCGTGCGGGCACGAAAGCCGCGTCAGCATTGCACTTCCAGGCCGCCGTCGAGTGCGGCTGCCCTTGTTCTCGTGCCGATGACGGCGCCTTCGGAATCGACCACCTGCGCATCGGATGCCGCAAGCTTGGTGATGCGCTCATAGACCTTGAGTTCGTTCTTGTAATATTCGTATTCCTCGTGCAGCCAGACGATCTGCAGCGCGAAGATGGTGAAGCCGAACTTGATGCCGAGCACGTCCTTGTAGGTGTTGCCGTTCAAGGACAACGAAACGCCCGTGGCGCTGCAGGTGATTTCCTTGACGCCGACGGTGAAGGTCTTGAGGCTCAGTCCGATGTGGGAATAGGTGCCGATATTGGCGCCTGCATAGAGTTTGAAAACGATCCCGATATTGGTCTTGTGCGTGAACCCGTTGACCGTCGTCTCCTTGTAAGTGTCGACGAACTTGGCGTAGCCGGCTTGCTGGAAATAGAGATCGTGGTTCTTGGCCTGGATCAGGATGGAATCGCTGTCCGTATCGCCGTGAGAGGATTTCAGGCGGATCTTGCCCTCGGCCTCGATCACCACTTCGCCGTCCTTTTCCTCGATCGTGTAATTGCCTGTCGTGTTGGTATAGGCATAGCCGCCGGACTTGACCGTCCGCTCCACATGGGTGCCGATCTCCTCATAGGCATTGCCGGTATTTGCGGTTTTCAGCGTGTATTTGCCGTCGGTGTAGAAATAGATCCCTTGCGCATGGCCGCTTGGGTCCTGGATGTTGGCACTGCCCGGTTCCCATCGGCTTTCATATGTACCGAGGCGCAGGTAATGACCATCGGTGAAGGTGTTCGTGCCGCCCGCGGGGCTCCAGTAGTAGAGATAAGCCATGTCGCCCCCGCTATGCCGGCATCTTGGATTCAATGCCGATATGCGCCTCGACACTGCTGGTATATTGCGATTGGGCGAGAGCTGTCTTCATCTTGGCCGTGCTGAAGAAATCCGACCAGCCCTTCAGATCGTTCTTCTTCACGGCATATTCGAGCTGGATGCCGCGCTTTTTGTAGTAGAGGATCGAATAGCCCATATCGTGGGTGATGACGTTGTTGCTCAGATAAACGAACCCAAGCTTGATGCCTCCAGAGGAGATCTTCAGATCGGTCTCGCTCGCATCGAACACTTTCAGGTTCATCGAGCACATTTTCCAGCCGACCGCGCCTGACAGATAAACGGGCAGCACAAGCGCCAGGCTGACATTCGTGCTTTCTTTCTGGATGATCTTCTTCGTCGATCCGACGACCTGCTTCAGATAGGCTCCGAAGGTGTGGTTGTAGATCGCATCACCCTTGCTGGAGACCTTGCCGTCCGGCGCCTCAATGAAGATCCCGTCGACATGATGGGATGTGACATTGAATTTTGAATTGCCCCGAGCCGTCAGCGAAAAGCCCTTGGTGTCGGTCGTGATCGTGACGTCGCCGGCTCCAACGGTCGTGTTGCAATGGCCGTCCCTGTTCTTCTGGGTCAGGCTGCCGCCGATCTCGATATGGCCTTCCTTGCTCGCTTCAACGATGTAGGAACCGGCCGTGGTGATGAAAATGCCGTCGCTCGCCGCCAGGCCGCCGGAATAGACCGACGTCGGCAAGTGGCTGGCCTCGTCGACTTCCGCCGGATCGCTCACATAGGAGCCGAGGCGCATATAGACCCCGTTTTCAATGCCGAGCGTGTCGTCACTTGCCGGCGAGACACCCATGTAAAGGGTCGTCATGTGGCTATCCTCCCGCGCCGGCTAGAACTTGATCCGCTGGAAAACACCGCAACCGGCCATTTTCGAGCGCATCTCGGCGGCATAGGTTTCCGTCACACCGCCCTTGATCTTCGATTTGACGATGTCGTTCTGGCTCTTCAGCATTTCGACGTAGATCTGCAAAACGGTCATCTTGTTGTAGAGAACCATCGTCTTTCTGTAGTTCTGCGCCATCTTGAAAGACAGGACCTGCAGGATGTTGAAACAGGCGTAGTAGCCGGAATATTTCTGGAAAATGATCTTCAGGGAGGTGATCGACGCCTTGGCTTCCGCCAGTTTGAAATAGGCATCGCCTACCACGTTGAGACTGAACGAGAACGCCGATCGGTCCGTGATCGATGCGCCGAAGACGGACGAATACTCGAAAAGTTGCACGTAGGTGACCTTCTTGGACGAGCTTTCCTTGATGTCCCGGCTGTCCGACGTGGTGCACTTGCCCCAGACCGCATAAAGATGAAGATCGTGGCCTTCCGACTGCAGCGTGATGTTGGCGTCGGCTGTGGTGTTCCTGGCTTCAATGGTGATCGAGCCGTCTTTCGCCTTCAGTTTCCAGTCACCCTTGTCGACCGTCACCGTGTGATCGCCGCCCAGCACCTTTTCGGTCAGCGCCTTGCCGAAGGTTTCCACCTTCTTCTGATCCGCATTGAGAAGGAAGACGCCGTTGGCGGACATCGAAATGCCGGTCAGGCCACCCGCCGACACGGAAGAGGGCAGATGGCTGTCCTCATTGGTGCCGATATATTCTTCCATGCGCAAATACTGGCCGCTGAACTCGTCAGCGTTGCCGGTGAGCGGCACGGCAAAATAGATATGCGCCGAAGTCCGGTCGTCTGCTGATGGTTTGGTCGTGGCCATGATTGTGGACCCTTCCTAGCCGACCGGGTTGATCAGGGTGCATTGACCCGGCGAAGAAATGCCGACGGAATTGACGGTGAGACCGTTTTCGAGCGGCGGATCCATCAGCGCCCGACCGGCCGGCTGGCCCTGAATGAGCAGCCTGGCCGAGCCCTTGCCGGACTTGCTGGCGCTCATCGGCAGTCCCGAGATCACACCGGGGCCGGGGCCGGCGACGCAGGAGGCAATCATCGAGAGCATCGTGTGAAAGAAGAAACAGATGGAGAAAAAGGAGAACTGGCTGGGGATGGTCATCATCCGGAACCCGATCGCTGGCATGACCGCGGGAACCGGCGGCACGGACGGCATGATGAACGGATCGACGGGAGAGACGTCGAAACTGGGTATCGGTCCGGATGCATTCACTGTCGGCATCGTTTCTTCCTTTGTCGGCTCCTGAAAACTGAACTTTTCAGGTGCACACGGTGCATATTGTGATTGTCACAATCAACGATATTTCGGCTCAATTCCCCGAACGGAACGGGAAACTACAATTCTGTGTCGAGGATCACATTTTGTGGGTTATAGGCCTGCGCGATCAGCCGCCTGTCATCGGTCGGAACGGTCGATCCCGTCGAGCCGTCGAGCAGTGCGCCCTTCAGATTGGCGCCGTGGAACCTGGTGATGTTGAACCTGGCATTGGCGAAATTCCCGGCCTGGCAATTGGCGTTGGTGAAGTCACCATATTGAAGGTCGCAGCCCTCGAAACGGGCCGCCCCGCAATTGGCGTTGTCGAACACGGCCATCTGCATCTGCGATCCGGCAAAGGACACTGCTGAAACATCCGCATTCGCAAACACGCCGTTGGTCAGGGTCGTGCGCTCGAACTTCGATCCCGCCAGGATGGAACCGGCCAGCATCGCCTGCGGCATGTTCGCTTCGCAAAAATCGCTGAGACGCATGTTGCAATTGACGAAGGAGGTCTGGGTCAGTTCCGAACCGCGAAACGCCACTTTCTGGAGGTCCCCATCGACCATGGTGCATTCCCGGAACGTGTGACCGGAGAGGTCCCGGTTTGAGAGGTTGCCATCAACCAGCAACACCTGATGGAAGATCGCTCCGTCCAGGAAGGCCGTCCGCAGATCGGCCCTGGAGATCATCGTGCGGTAGATATGCGCCCTGGCGAAGTCGACACGGTCAAGCGTGTTTTCCAGCAGCCCGACTTTCTCGAAAGACGTTTCGCAGAACCGCGCCTCCGTCAGATCGTTGCAGAGCAGCCCGGTGTCGTAGAGGCGGGCGTGAGAGAAATCGGCTCCCTGCAGTTTGCCTTGCAGGAAACCCGTCGTCTCGAAGGCGCACCCCGGGAAGGCCGCGCCTTCGAAGCGCCCCATCATCAACTGGCTGCCGGCAAAAGTGCAGTCTTCGAACCGCGCACCGCGGAAATCGCACCGGATCAGCATGCTCTTGTCGAAATTGCACCGGACAAAACGTGCGCCGCCGAAATCGCACATGACGAAGTTGGCCGACCTGAAGGTCGCGTCCGAAAACGTGCGCCTGGAGAAATCCCGGTCGGAGATTGTCTGGCTGTATTCTATTGCGTGATAGATTTCCTCAAGCGTCATTGGACGGCAGCTCCAGGATGGTCTGGCCGAGATTGGCCCGGCTGAAATCCGTCCACTTCACGTCGGCATCCATGAAATTGGCGGCGTAAAGATTGGCGTCCCTGAAACTGGTGTAACGGGCATCGCACTGGCTGAGATGCGCTTCCATCAGATCGGCGGCAAAGAAGTCGGAATGGACGAGACTCGACTCGTTGAAGACGGCCTTGCGAGCGCGGGCGGCCCGAAAATCAACAGCCGTCATCTCGCAATTCAAAAACAGGCATTCGCGAACTTGCGCCCGCATGAAGCAGGTCTCGTCGAGATTGGCCTCCAGGAAACTGGAATAGTGGCCGCGCACGCCATCGAAATAGCTGCCCTTCAGGTCGGACTTCCCGACGAAGGTGGACTTGCTGAAACTGGCATTGCTCCAGCGACTGTCCTGCGCAACGACCTTGGTCATCAATTGGCGATCGAATTGCGCGCCGGACCAGTCGGAATAGGACAGGTCGCCCTCGACCACCATGGTCTTTTCAAACCGTGCCTTGCGGAGTGCGGCTCCCCGAAAGTCGCACTTCAGGAACAGGCAGTTGGTGAATTGCGCGGCTTCGAAGTTCGTTCCGGAAAAATCGCATTCCAGAAAGGTCATCGTATCGAAGACCGCCCCGCGAAAGGTCGAGCCGCTGAAATGCGACTTCGACCAGGTGCGTTCGGAAAACCGGGTCTGGTCCAGGATGGCCCGTTCGGCAATCACGCCGGAGAGCGTGGCGCGGGAAAAGTCAGTTCCGGTGGCATCTGCGCCCGTCAGCACGGCCTCCGCCATGCCCGCCGCCGAGAAATCTGCGTTCCGGAGCCTCGCGCCGGTCAGGTTGGCCTTTTCCAGGAACACGCCATTCATGTCGAGATGAGACAGGTCGGCGCCGGCGAGATACGCATCGGCAATGTCCCTGCGGGCAAAGCTCTCCCCCCTTGCAACCTCGTCAACGACCAGTTCGCCGAGCTTGCGCCGGATGCCTGGCGTATAGGTTTCGATCGGATGGACAGCTTCCAGTGCCGCCGAACGGGCATGCTCCTTGTCCAGCATGAATTCCCGGGCCTCTTCGTCCAGGTTGCTGAAGAACGTGTCGGCGTCCATCGACGTTGCCTCTTCGGCCTTCGCGATGATGTCATCGATGGATTTCACATCCAGTTCGGGAACGGGGATCTTCTCCACTTCCCGCGCCAGCGCCAGGCTCGGCGGCAGGTCCTGGCCCGCCGTTTTCGGAAGCCTTTCCGCCAGCATGGCTTCCATCTTGTCGAGATTGGCCCTGTTCTTGTCCGGCATGGTGGCGAGCTCGGCGAGCACTGCGTCGAAGTCGGTTGGCTTCGGGTCTTTCAGATGAGCGCCGCTTAGCGCGTCTTCGATGGTGACCATCTCGCCGGATTTGGGACGGCCGCTGGTCTCCTTCAGATCCCTGGCCATGGCTTCCAGGTTCTGTTTCATCTCGTAGAATGGATCGGCTTCGGGGAGCGCAAGGGCACGCGCCCGCACCAGCGCCCAAAGCTCTTCCTCACCGCCTGCGCCAGCGCCATCCAGTTTGCCGACAATTGCGTCGATCTTTGCAAGTGCCGCGTCAAGTTCTCCAGGCATGACGTCTTCAACCGGCGGTGTCAGTCCATCCGTTGACCTATTGCCGAGGTCCACGGTGGCCTTGGCAAACTTGGAAAAATCATCGGTTACCGACTTGGTCTTTGCCACGTCTTTCAAGGCATTGGCCGCGCCGGGATCTCCCGCCTTGATCGCCGCTTTCATTGTGTCATGCAGCGCAAACAGATCGTCCGGCAATGGCATTCCCGCCGCCTTGTGCCGGGCGACGGCCGCCGCAGGCCCCTTCATCAGGTCGGCTTCCAGCTGGTCGCCGGCCGAGGCCAGATTCCTGAACATGCCGGCGATGTCGACATTGCCGGCAACGATGTCTTCCGGGGCCGGCAGGGGCAGGCGCGGGATCGGCGGAAGGCTTGTATCCGGCCGCATCATGGCGGGCATGTTCGCCTTCCTGAGCATGTCGGCATGTTCGAACTGGATTTTCTTCTCGAATTTCTGCGCGATTTCCTCGCTATAGGCCTGTGAGCGCGCCTCCATCGCCTCGACCTCGGCATCCGGCAGGTCCGGCATCAACTGGCTGTCGTTCAGCGTATGCATGGCGCCTTCGGTCGGGTGCGTTCGCAGCCGGTAGATTTCCGCGTAATAGGAGGCCGGACGCGGCGCATCGGTCATGCGCTCGGCGCCGAAGATAAGCGCCACCACGTCGGACGCCTTTTCATCTGCCAGTTTCAGAATACCGCGATGATAGATGCCGCCGATCTCGGAGGAGCCAAAGACCCAGACGGTCTCGATCCGTGTGGTGATCTCGGTCAGGCGCTCGGCCTTGTGATCATGGATGGCAAACAGCCGGACGCGCAAACCCGGCAGGTGCGACCGGATCACGGGGTGGCGCGCCGACATGCCCCAGACGGAGATCGCCTCGTTGCCTTCCGGAGCCGAGGCAAATCGCTGATCCGCCGGGGCCACATTGAAAAAGGCGCTGTCGAACCCCGGAGGGGGCTCCGGAAACGTCGTCCTGATCCAGTCCCAGCTCGGCTGGCCAACCTTTGTCTTGCGCGACGGGTGATCGTGGCTCAAGGGACCGAACAGGATCGGATCCGGCTGATCGGTCAGGGTCTTGATCAATGCGTCCGGGTTTTCGACATTCGGCAGCTGCGCGTAACCGAAATGCTCCAGGACATGGTGCGGATTGCAGCCCCTGCCTTCTGGATTGACCGGATGGGTCTCGTTGCCAAAAGCCTGGTCGGGCGTCAGCGGCATGGTCTCGTAGGGAACGGCATGGGAAAGCCGGATGTCGTTGTTGCTGTCCTTGACCCAGTGGCGGTCGCCGAAAACCACGGCCCGCTTCGTCACCGGTCCGACGGCAACACCCACCTCCTGCGCCTGAACGCTGCCGCCTTCCGGCGCGCGGGCTTCACCGGCAATCAGCACTTCCGCCTGCGCCTTTGGAAATCCCATGTCGAGAAACCCGCCCATCGGCAGGTTCGACATGGCCGTCTCCGTATAGACCGCTTCACTCAGGATCACTTCCGGGTCGGTCAGGTCAAAGCCATAGAACACGGTTGCGTAGAGGTAATTCTGACCGCCAATGGCCTGAATATTTTGAATGCAGGATAATTTGTGCGGTTTATACAGGTCAGGCATGACGGTCCCCGAAGTTCCGCCAATATAGATGTCGACTATGTTTCAGCAGGATGACATCTTGCGAACGCTACACCGCAAATGTGCGTGCGCTCTGTTTCTGCACATGTCTCTGTTTGTCTCAGCCCCGTCGTCCGGTCTCAGCCACTCGTCCCGGTTCGAAGGGATCAAAGTCTTTTTCTGATTTCGCGACCGAGGTCTAAATTCAGCTAATGGTTCAATAACTTGACGGTCTGGTGCAGCCGCCTGGCACGAAAGGTCGTGGTCTTTCCGGCCTTCGCGCCTCGCCCGCGGCCAGCCGGTGAAAGACCGCGCCGTCGTGTGACGGGCCGGCACATAGTGGCCGCCCCGTCCCTTCCCGTTTCGTTTCGCCGCCTCAGCGCTTCGGGATGATGTTGTGCTCCGGACCGAAGGGGAAACCGGTGATGTTGTCGGCACCGTTTTCCGTCACGATCAGGATGTCGTGCTCGCGGTAGCCGCCCGCTCCCGCTTCGCCTTCCGGGATCATGATCATCGGTTCCATCGACACCACCATGCCAGGTTCCAGCACCGTTTCGACATCCTCGCGCAGTTCGACCGAGGCTTCGCGGCCGTAATAATGGCTGAGCACGCCGAAGGAGTGGCCGTAGCCGAAGCTGCGATACTTGAGCAGGTCGTGGCTGCGATAGATGTCGTTGAGTTCGGTGGCAATGTCGCAGCAGCGCGCGCCCGGCTTGATCAGCTTCAGGCCTTCGCGGTGGACATGGCAGTTGATCTCCCACAGGCGCAGATGCTCATCGGACGCATGTTCGCAAAAGAGCGTGCGCTCCAGGGCGGTGTAATAGCCGAAGATCATCGGAAAACAATTGAGGCTGAGGATGTCGCCGGCCTCGACGACCTTGTTGGTGACCGGATTATGCGCACCATCGGTGTTGATGCCGGACTGGAACCAGGTCCAGGTGTCCATCAGCTCCACAAACGGGAAGGATTTGGCAATCTCCCGGATCATGGCATTGGTTGAAGCGATGGCAACTTCGTGTTCCGTGACACCTGCCTGGACAGCGTCCACCAGCGCCGCACCGCCGACATCACAGATCCGGGCACCTTCCCGGATCAGCACATGCTCTTCCGCACTCTTGATGGTCCGCTGCGCCATCGCGTCGGCCGCAATGTCGACCAGCTCGACACCCGGCAGCGCCTCCTCCAGCTGTTTCTTCAGATCGAGCGACACATGGTCGAACTCGATGCCGATCCGCTTGATGGCCGGGTTCGGCATGCCCAAAAGGGACTGGATGGCGTGGAAGTAGTTGTCCCGGCGCCAGTCGGTATAGATGACCGTGTCGCCATGGGTGCGGCGCCAGGGCTGGCCGCCATCGATGCCGGCCGCAATCGTCGTTGCCTTGTCCTTGGTGACCAGAAAGCCGTATTTGCGGCCGAAGTAGCAATAGAGGAAGCCGGAGTAGTAGCAGATGTTGTGATAGGAGGTGAACAGCGCCGCGTCGATGCCGCGATCCGCCATCAGCTTGCGCAACCTGTTCTGCCGGCTGCCCATTTCCCCGGCCGAGAAGGGTGAAAACGCCTTTTCACCATTGTTCATTTCGTAAATGCGGATCATGTCGCTGCTCATGTCATGGTCTCCTTTCAGATCCAGATGTTTCAAAGTCCGGGGCCTGAAACGCAAAACGGGCCGGCTTCCTGAAAGAAGCCGGCCCGCCAGGCCCAATGTCTGATTGTCTTGCTACCGGGAGATCCGGATCCGGTCTCCACCCGGCGACTGGCGTTCCGCCACCGGTTCACATCGAAAGCAGCTCTGGCCGGATCAGCCCGGCGTCATACCTCTCAAGCGTTCCGACCGGCGGCGCAGCAGCTCCAGAACCGTCAGGAGGCAGATCGAGATTGCCACCATCAGCGAAGCCACCGCCAAGATGGTCGGTGAAATCTGTTCGCGCAGGCCGGTGAACATCTGCCACGGCAGGGTCTTCTGACCTGCAGAGCCCAAGAATAGCACCACCACGACCTCGTCGAAAGACGTGATAAAGGCAAACAATGCTCCGGAAACGACGCCCGGAATGATCAGAGGCATCTGCACCTTGAAGAAGGTCGTTACCGGATTAGCGCCGAGGCTTGCCGCCGCACGTACCAGCGAACGGTCAAAGCCGACCAGGGTCGCCGTCACCGTGATGATCACGAAAGGCGTGCCGAGCGCGGCATGGGCCAGTACCACACCCCAGTAGGTGCCCTGCAGGCCGATGCGCGAATAGAAGAAATACATGCCGGCGGCCGAGATGATCAGCGGCACGATCATCGGCGAGATCAGGACCGCCATGATCGCGGACTTGTAAGGCACGTGAGACTGGGACAGGCCGATGGCAGCAAGCGTGCCAAAGCCTGTTGCCAGGATGGTGGCCACGGGGGCAATCAGCACCGAGTTGGTCAGTGCCTGCTGCCAATCCGGATTGGTGAAGAAGTCGTTGTAGTGCTTGAAGGAATAGCCGGCCGGATCCAGCGCCAGCATTTCCTTGGTGAAGGTGAAAAAGTCCTGTGCGTTGAAGCTCAGCGGCAGGATCACAAGGATCGGAAAGATCAGGAAGAAGAAGATCAGTCCGCAAATGATCCGGAAGGAGTAGAACCAGGTCCGCTGCAAGGGGGACGCATATGGGGGAAGTGCGCTCATATCGTCCTCCTATCCGAGCTTCACGTTATCGATGCCGACAATCTTGTCATAGACCACGAAGAGCATCAGGACGGCGACCAGGAGCAGGGTCCCGAGGGCAGCCGCAAGGCCCCAGTTGAGCGACGACGAGATGTGATAGGCGATCCGGTTGGAAATGAAGATGCCCGACGTGCCGCCAACCAGTTCCGGCGTGATGTAGTAGCCGATCGATAGGATGAAGACGAGCACCGCGCCCGCGCCGATGCCCGGCACCGATTGCGGGAAATAGACCCGCCAGAACGCGATCCAGTCATTGGCCCCGAGGCTCTTGGCGGCGCGCACGTAAGAAGGCGAAATGGTCTTCATCACCGAATAGAGCGGCAGGATCATGAAGGGCAGCAGAATATGCGTCATGGCGATGATCGTGCCGGTCTGGTTGTTGATCATCACGAGGCGCCCTGCCTCGCTGACAATGCCCGTCCAGACAAGGAAATCGTTGATCACCCCCTGTTGCTGGAGCAGCACCTTCCAGGCGGACGTGCGCACCAGAAGCGACGTCCAGAAGGGCAGAAGCACGAGGATCATCAAGAGGTTCGATGTGCGCAACGGCAAGGCCGCCAGCAGGAAGGCGATCGGGTACCCGAGCAACAGACACGACACGGTGATCACGATCGACAGGAACAGGGTTCGGCCGAACAGGAACATGTAGATCCGTTCGTCTGCCGGTTTCATTTCAATGCCATCTGAGGTGCGATGGGCATCGAAGGAATTCAGGAAGTATCCGTCCGTGATGGTCGGAGAGAAGCGCTTCAGCACCTGCCAGGTTTCGACCTGGCCCCATTTCTTGTCCGCGTCGAGGAACTGATCCTTGAAGGGACCGCCCTCCTCCATGCGCTTGATGCGCCGGCCGGTTTTGCGGAACAGGCTGGAGATACCGCTCTGTTCGTAATTGAGACGCGAACCGAGGCGGGTGTGGGTCTTTGCGTCGACCGCGACGACCATGTCGTCATAAAGTGCGGCGAAGACGACCTCATCCGGCACTGCGCCGGAATTGGGATCCCAGGTTTCCAGAGCGACCACGGTCTTGGGCAGGGTTTCCGAAACGATGCCGTTTTCCACGGACCGGAACAGCATGTCCACGATCGGGGCGACGAAGGTGATCAGCACAAAGATCAGCAGCGGCGCGATCAGCATCAGGGCGCGCAGCTTTTCCCGGCGCAGGGCCTTTGCCAGCGCAGCCTTCAGCGGCTTGCCGTCCTGCGTCGTCAGGACCTGACCGTCTTGGGTGGTGTCGCTCATAAATGTCTTCCGAGAATCAGAGAGAAGGTCCGGGTGAGGCGATGCCCCACCCGGTCCAAAGCGTGCCGTTAAGGCTTACTGCGCGAGCCAGGCCTGGAACTTGGCGTCGATGTCGTCGCGGTAATCCGCCCACCACTCGTAGTTATAGAGGAAGGTGTTCTTGGCGTTGTTCGGATCGGTCGGCATGTGCGGAGCCATGTCGATGCCGAGGGTCGCGTGCTGACCGACCAGCGGAGCAGACGACTTACGGGCCGGACCGTAGGAGATGAACTTGGCCTGATCCGCCAGACGCTGGGTGTCGGTGGCGTATTTGACCAGTTTCTTCACTTCAGCCAGACGATCTTCCGGCAGACCTGCCGGGATGATCCAGCCGTCCAGATCGAACACCTGGGCGTCCCAGAGCATTTTCACCGGCTGCTTCTGCTCTTCGATCAGAGCGAACAGGCGACCGTTATAGGTGGAGCCGATCACGACTTCGCTGTCGGCAAGAAGCTGCGGGGTTTCCGCACCGGCCGACCACCAGATCACGTTGTCCTTGATGGTGTCGAGCTTGGCAAATGCACGGTTCTGACCTTCTTCGGTTTCCAGAACGTCATAGACGTCTTCCTTGGCAACGCCGTCGCACAGAAGAGCCCATTCCATGTTGTTGATCGGACGCTTTTCCAGCGAGCGCTTGCCCGGGAAGGTTTCCAGATCGAAGACATCACAGATGTCGTCCGGCTCCTTGCCACCCCAGTCGGCAACGTCGGTGCGGTAGCCGAAGGTGGTGGAATAGACGATCTGCGGAATGAAGCACTCGGAAACGAGCAGGTCACCGAAGTCTTCAGACGCCGGCGTTCCGTCCGGAGCAGCTGCCAGGTCGGCGTCCGCGTCGATTTCCATCGCCAGACCTTCGTCGCACAGACGGATGGCGTCGGAGGCCACCACGTCAACCAGGTCCCAGGTGATGTTACCGGCTTCGTTCATGGCGCGCAGCTTGGCCACGGCTTCAGCGGAGGACTCATCCCAGATCACGTTGATGCCCGGGTTCTCGGCCATATACGGATCGGTATAGGCATTCTTCTGGGACGCCTGGTAGGCGCCGCCCCAGGAGACGAGCGTCAGGTCTGTTGCAAGTGCCGTGCTGCCGGCAAAAGCCAGAGCGGTGCCTGCAAGAATAACAGTCTTGAGCTTCATGTGAGTTAGCTCCCTCTTTTAGGATGTAACGGATTGCTTCCGTTGTTGTCGCTGGCGGCCGCGACCCGGCCGCCGGGCGATTTCAGACAACAGCGTCGAGCGCTTTGCAGTCATTCAGTGCCCAGCCCACAGGGACCGTTTCACCGACATGCAGCTTGCGCTTCTCTCCGCGGTTGCGAACCTTGACGATGAACTCGTCATTGCCGGCCACATTCATGCGCACACGAATGTGGTCGCCAAGATAGATGAGTTCCTCAATCCGGCCATCGACCAGATTGTCCATCGCATCATGGGTGTCGAATTCGACACGTTCCGGCCGAAGCGACAGGGTGGTCCTGTCGCCGACGGCGGCGACATTGACCTTGTCGGCCTTCAGCTTGGTGCCATCGTCGAGTTCAACCAGGCACTCCTCGCCCTGGATGTCCACGACCTTGCCGCTCAGCTTGTTGTTCTCGCCGATAAACTGGGCCACGAAGGAATTCTGCGGATCTTCATAGAGGTCATCGGGTGTCGACAGCTGCTGGATGACGCCGTCGTTGAACACGGCCACCCGGTCCGACATGGTCAGAGCCTCGGTCTGGTCGTGGGTCACGTAGACCACCGTGACGCCCAGATTTTCATGGATGTGCTTGATTTCATACTGCATCTGCTCGCGCAGCTGCTTGTCGAGCGCACCAAGCGGCTCATCCATCAGAACGAGTTCCGGGTCGAACACGAGGGCGCGGGCAACGGCGACGCGCTGCTGTTGGCCGCCGGAGAGCTGTGCCGGGCGGCGATTGCCGAAGCTGCCGAGTTCGACCATCTCCAGTGCCCGCTGCACCTTTGCCTGCTGGTCCGCCTTGTTCACATTGCGGACCTGAAGCGGAAACGCGAGGTTCTCCGCGACCGTCATGTGCGGGAACAGGGCGTAGTTCTGGAACACCATGCCGATGCCACGCTTGTGCGGCGGCACATTGTTGATCGGGCGATCATTAAGATAGATCTCGCCGTGGGTGGCGGGCTCAAACCCCGCCAGCATCATCAGGCAGGTTGTCTTGCCGGATCCGGACGGCCCCAACATGGTCAGGAATTCGCCCGGCGGGATATCGAGATTGAGGTTCTTTACGACCAGGCTTTCGCCGTCATAGCTCTTTTGAACGCTGTCATACTTAACAGCAGCGCCCCGTGTGTTCGCCATTTTGTCCCCAAATCTGGTTCATTATTATTAAGCGTCCAACCAGTTACCGCCCAGGAAGCCTTCGCCTCGTCGAGCAGTCGGTCAGCGCAGTTGCCGATAGAAAAACAAAATTGCCTGCACATGGAAAGGGGGCAATGCAAAAAAATGTATATTTTTTAGTCAGCTACCGGCTTAATATTTTGCAATGCGGTATGACAAGGAAATTTTTACTCAACACAAACGCCTCGGGGAAAAGATTATCTTCCCCAAGGCGCAGTAGTTTTCGTGCACAGTTTCGTTCACATTTGCCTAGACCAAAAAGAGTGTCGCAGTTTAACAGCGCGTTGTTGCGCCGTTGCGTCACATACTTGAGTCGTTACGTCACCTACGGATCGCCTTGTCCCCGGACCGTGCAGCATTGATCTTGTCCTGAAGCGCGCACCTCCGCTAAGTTCACGCCAAACGGCAGGACACATGTTGAAGCACTCAGATCCCAACCAGCCCAAGTTCCTGACCACCAAGGAGGTGGCCGACCTGCTCCGGGTCAAGGAGCGCAAGGTCTATGACCTGGCGGCGGCCGACGAAATTCCCCATCGGCGCATCACGGGCAAGCTGCTGTTTCCTTCCGACGAGATCGAAGCCTGGCTGGAAGGCACGCCACTGCCCGCGCAGGACACCCTGCCGGACGTTCTGGTCGGCTCTCACGATCCGCTGCTGGACTGGGCGATCCACGCATCGGGCTGCGGGCTCGCCGTCCTGTGCAATGGCAGTGGCGATGGATTGGCACGGTTTCAGGAGGCGACCGCGGCACTCGCAGGGTTGCACCTTCCAGAAGACGATGGCTGGAACGTCGACACCGTTCAAAAGACGGGCGTGCAAAATGCCGTTCTGCTCGCCTTTGCGACGCGCAAGCGCGGTCTGCTGATCTCGGACGACGCTGCCGGTGAGATCGGGTCCGTTGCCGATCTGAAGGGCAAACGTGTTGCCCTGCGCCAGCCCGGTGCCGGCGCCGCGCTCCTGTTTTCCAGGTTGCTTGACGACGCCGGCCTGACGGAGACAGACCTTGTCTGTGCCCAGGGCCCAGCCCATAGCGAGAACGATGCCGCTGTTGCAGTCGCGGCCGGCGAAGCGGATGCCGCGCTTGGGATCGAGGCCATGGCAAAACCCTTCAAGCTCACCTTTCTGCCGCTGGCCGACGAACGTTTCGATCTGCTGGTCAACCGGCGCGCCTATTTCACCGAACCGTTGCAGACGCTTTTTGCATTTGCGCGCTCTTCCGCCTTCAAGGACAAGGCCGCTGCCCTCGGTGGCTACGATCTCAGCGATCACGGCACCGTTCGCTGGCTGTCTGCCTGACAATCACCTCCGCAGGATCAAACGCAGGACCAAGATGAGCGATATTCGTCCGCACGAAGTTCAGATTTCCGTTCCGGACCCGGAGGATGCCCGGCTCTATTTCATCGGCCGCATCCGCACGCCGTGGACCGATCGCAAAGCCTGTCCGCGCCAGGGCAAAGAGGACGGACCGGACTGCCAGGTCGAGATCTTCGAGCCCTGGGTCCCGGCGCTCCAGGGCATCGAGGACTATGCCCGGATCGAACTGCTTTACTGGCTGAATCAGGCCCGGCGCGACCTGGTGATCCAGAATCCGGGGCATAATGACGGCACGTTCGGCACGTTTGCGCTGCGCTCGCCGGTGCGTCCCAACCTGATCGGAACATCCCTTGTCAAACTTGTCTCTGTCGACGGACCTGTTCTGACGGTGCGCGGGCTCGACTGTCTGGACGGCACGCCGCTTGTCGATGTGAAACCGGATCGCTGTTCGTTTACGCCGAAGGCACCGCCAAAGGACTGACGAACGCAACTTGCGCTTTTGGGACAGCTTGACAAGCCCTCCTTACAATTGACAATCCGGGCACGAATCCGCTCATCCGAAGCGGCCTGGGAGGAACTCAATGCACTCTGGAATGCCGACGGGCACGTCCGCCATCAACGATGTCGTTTCCATCGAGATCATCGGCAACACCGGCCTGATCGCCCTTGACAATCCGCCGGTCAACGCGGCGTCGCACGCGGTCCGCACGGGATTGTGGCAAGCGCTCGAAACCCTGCAGCAGGATGACGGCGTTCAGGTAATCGCGCTTTACGGCAAGGGCCGGACCTTCATTGCCGGTGCGGACATTCGGGAATTCGGCAAGCCGCCGCAGGATCCGTGGCTACCGGACCTGTGCAATTTCATCGAGGACACAGAAAAGCCCATTGTCTGCCTCCTGCACGGCACGACATTGGGCGGCGGGCTGGAAGTTGCCATGTCCTGCCACGCCCGCGTCGCACTCCCGGGCACCAGGGTGGGCCTGCCTGAAGTCACGCTCGGCATTCTGCCCGGCGCCGGCGGCACCCAGCGTGCACCGCGCCTTGCCGGTGTCGCCTTTGCCCTCGACATGATCACCTCCGGCAAGCCGGTTTCCGCAGAGGTTGCGCTCGAACACGGCCTGGTTGACCGGATAGGAGAAGGCGAACCGCGCGAGGTTGCCTTGCAGGCAGCGCAGGATCTTGTGTCCGGAGCCTTGCCCCGCCGCAAGACCGGCGAACTTGCCGCCACACCCGATCAGGCCGCAATCGATGCCATGCGGACGAAACTTGCCAAGACCCAGGCACAATTGTTCTCGCCCCACAAATGCGTCGACGCGGTCGAGGCCTGCCATCTGCCGATCAGGGACGGCATGGCGGAGGAACGCCGGCTTTACAACGCCTGCATGGAAAGCCCGCAACGCGCCGGCCTGATCCATGCCTTCTTCTCCGAACGGGCGGTCACAAAGGTTCCCGAGGCTGCGGCGGAGCCACGCGAGATCCGGTCTGTCGGCGTCATCGGCGGCGGCACCATGGGCTCCGGCATTGCGACTGCGGTGCTGCTTGCGGGCCTGCCGGTGACCCTGACCGAGCGCGATCAGGCAGGACTTGAGCGAGGCACCGACACGATCGCCGGGAACCTGGATGGCGCGGTCAAACGCGGCAAATTGAGCGCAGAGGGGCGCGAGAAGATCCTGAGTGACCGACTGAGCACCTCAACGGACCTGAAGGCCCTGGCCGATGTCGACCTGGTCATCGAGGCGGTGTTCGAGGAGATGAGCGTCAAACGCGAGATCTTCGGCACCCTCGACACGGTCTGCAAGCCGGGTGCCGTGCTGGCTTCCAACACGTCCTATCTCGACATCAACGACATCGCCGCGACCACCGGGCGGCCGGAAGACGTGATCGGTCTGCACTTCTTTTCCCCTGCCCATGTGATGCGGCTTCTGGAAGTGGTGGTCGCCGACAAGACCTCCCCCGAGGTGGTTGCCACCGGCTTTGCACTGGCCAAGAAGCTGAAAAAGATCGCCGTGCGCTCCGGCGTCTGCGACGGCTTTATCGGCAACCGCATCATGACCTTCTACAAGAAGGCCGCCGATTACATGATGATGGACGGTGCGTCGCCAGAGGAGATCGACACGGCGATGCGCGGCTTCGGCTTTGCCATGGGCCCCTACCAGGTTGCCGATCTGGCCGGTCTCGACATCAGCTGGGCCGCCAACAAGCGCCGGGCGGCAACAAGGCCCAAAGAAGAGCGATACATCCCGATTGCCGACCGGATCTGCGAGAACAGCTGGTTCGGCCGCAAGACCGGTCAGGGTTTCTACATCTATGACGACAACGGTCCCCGCCCCAATCCGGAAGCCCTTTCCATCATTGACGCGGAACGGGAAAACGCCGGAGTGACACCGCGCAGTTTTACATCTGAAGAGATTGTCGAGCGCTTCATGACGGCAATGATCTTGGAAGGTGTCCGTGTGCTGGAGGAAGGCATCGCCCTCAGGCCCATCGACATCGACGCCGTCTTCCTGAACGGCTACGGCTTCCCGCGGTTCCGCGGCGGCCCGATGCACACGGCAGATGTGATTGGCGCAGGCGAGCTGGTCCGGCGGATCGAGGCATACGCGCAGGAAGACAGCTATTACTGGCAGGTTCCCGAGCTCCTGCGGAAGATGGCTGAAAGCGGCGAGACCTTCGCGGAGATGAATACGCGGGGGTGAAGGACAAACCTGAGTGTTTGACAAGTTGCTTGAGGATATTGAACTCTTGGACTCCCACCTCCTGGGCTGGGAAACCTCAGCCTCCGAGGTCATTTTCTATTTCGAGTTCTTGCTGGCCAAGAACCATCCTGCCTATGTAGAATCGGGCAAGTCCGAAGTCGGTTGTTTCCGGGTGGGCAGGATGGTCGCCTCGGAACCGCAGACGATCTCCGGATTGCCGCAGGAGCAACTTCCCCCGAAATGGAGCGCGGAATTGCCGGAGTACGTGGATGTTGCCGAGCTCGAGGATATTACAATAGATCCGGACGGCGGTCTTCTGATTGTGGCGGAGACATACCGGGTTCACGTTCGAGCCAAACGGATTGATATTTATTTCGATTGACCAGTCGGCGCCGAAACGGTGGCTCCGCCAATGCATGTCCCCTCAATAGCGTTGAAACCAGCTTCCACTTGTCATCCCGGTTTGGCGCATCGCGCCAAGACCGGGATCCAGTACGCCGCAGTGTCAGGGCGTGTTTTTCGAGCGCCAGTGATTACTGGGTCCCGGGTCTGCGCTGCGCTTCGCCCGGGATGACAAACGGGATAGTTGTCCGGGCTGCTGCGTTTTCGGGCAAAGCACCTTGGATGGTGTCACCCCGGACGGAGCAAAGCGACGATCCGGGGCCCACTCGTTTCCAGAGCCTTCGAGTTGGTCCGAAGTAACGTGAGAGTTTGCCCCCAACTTCAGGGGCTGACTGCAAACAGGCAGGCGAGTAGGCCCCGGATCGCGCTGCGCTTGTCCGGGGTGACACCTAGAACGTGTCGCGTTTAACAAGATCCAACGATCCTCGGTTAAACGCGATTTGCCCTAAGACCAACTGTTACCCCTTTTTTCGCCGCCGCCAGCCCGCCGGCGGCATAGTCCGGCACGCTGGCGCCCAGCTTCAGTCCGAGCTCCGGGTTGGAGGCATTGCCGTTAAGGGCGCGCTTTTTGACGCCCTGCAGGATTGCGCCCATCCGGAAGAAGGCAAAGGCGAGGTAGAAGCCGAAGCCCGGAATGCCGGCAAGGCCCATTCGGCTGCAATAGGCGTCAATGAAAGCCTGATCCTCCGGAATGCCAAGCGTCTTCCGGTCGACACCGGCAAGCCCCCGGCCCTCGGTACCGGGCGGCCGCTGCCACTGCATGACGAGTGCGGCGAGATCGGCAAAAGGATGGCCGATGGTGGAAAGCTCCCAGTCGAGCACGGCAACGCAGGCCGGCCCGTCCTCCGCGAAGAGCAGGTTGTCGATACGGTAGTCGCCATGGACCAGCGTGCGCCGGCCGTCCTCTTCCGGCACATTGCCGTCGAGCCAGTCCATCAGCTCGTCCATGGCCGGAATGGTCCCGGTTTCGCTGGCCCGGTACTGCCTGGTCCAGCGGTCAATCTGGCGGCGGTAGTAGTTCCCTGACGGTCCGAAGTCCGCGAGACCGCGCGCGTCCAGGTCTATGGCATGGATCGCTGCAAGCACCCGGTTCATCTCGTCATAAAGACCGCGTCTCGTGTCGGTATCGACACCCGGCACGCGCGGGTCGTCAAAGTTGCGCCCCCGGACAAGCTGCATGATGTAGAAGGCCGAGCCGATGACGCTGTCATCCTCGCACAGCACATGCATCTGCGCGACCGGCACCTCTGACCCTGCGAGCGCCTGTTGGACCCGGAATTCCCGGTCGACGGCATGGGCGGATTTCAGAAGCACGCCCGGCGGCTTGCGCCTGAGCACATAGTCGCCGGAGGCAGCTTTCAGCCGGAAGGTCGGGTTGGACTGGCCGCGGGTGAATTTTTCTGCATCAAGCGGGCCTTCAAAGCCGGGCAGGTGTGTTTCCAGCCAGGTGGCGAGCGATCTGAGGTCAAGATCCTGTTGAGGGGTGGTCATGGGCGCAGACCTTCGTTGCCGGCCCCACGATCACACGCCGTCTGGACGCAACCCCACCCACAGCCCTCATCCTGAGGAGCGAGCTTGCTCGCGTCTCGAAGGATCGGCCTCTTGCTCTTCAATATGCCGCCGGTCCTTCGAGACAGCGCTCTGCGCTTCCTCAGGATGAGGTCTATGGGTAGGGATAGCGTGCTCATGGCTGCCCTCCGCCAAGCAAATAAGGGGCGAACGCCACCTTCAAAGCTTCCCGTTGGAGTATTTCCGCAGCTCCGTGCGCGCCACCTGGCGCCGATGCACGGCATCCGGACCGTCGGCGAACCGCAGTGTCCTCAAATGCGTCCACATGGCAGCCAATGGAAAATCCTGGCTGATGCCGGCCGCGCCGTGGACCTGCATGGCCTCGTCGACGACCTTCAATGCCATCAAAGGCGCCACCACCTTGATCTGACTGATCCAGGCCTGGGCGGCGCGCGTGCCTTGCGTGTCCATGACCCAGGCGGCCTTCAGGCAGAGCAGCCGGGCCATCTCGATTTCCATGCGCGCATTGGCGATGATGTCGTAATTGGCACCGAGGTCCATCAGCTTCCTGCCGAAGGCTTCGCGCGACATGGCGCGCTGGCAGAGCATCTCCAGCGCCTTTTCCGCCTGGCCGATGGCGCGCATGCAGTGGTGGATTCGGCCCGGGCCCAGCCGTCCCTGGGCAACCTCGAACCCACGCCCTTCTCCCAGGACAAGATCTTCCTGCGGCACACGCACATCCGTGAAGCGGATATGCATGTGGCCGTGGGGCGCATCGTCGGCGCCGAAGACATGCATCGGCCGAAGCACCTCGATGCCCGGCGCATCGACCGGGATCAGGAACATGGAATGGCGGCTGTGCTTGTGTGCCTCCGGGTCCGTTGCGGCCATGACGATGTAAAGCGCGCAGCGCGGGTCACCGGCGCCTGTCGCCCACCACTTGTCGCCGTTGAGGACCCAGTCGGTGCCATCCTTTCGGGCCGTGAGCGCAATGTTGGTCGCATCGGACGAGGCCACATCCGGTTCGGTCATCAGATAGGCGGACCGGATGTCTCCGTTCAAAAGCGGTTTCAGCCAGCGTTGCTTGTGGGCCTCGGTGCCATAGCGCTCCAGAACTTCCATGTTGCCGGTGTCGGGCGCATTGCAGTTGAAAACCTCGGCGGCAATGCCGACCTTGCCCATTTCCTCCGCCAGATAGGCGTATTCGACCGTTGTCAGGCCGAACCCTTTCTCGCTGTCCGTCAGCCAGAAATTCCAGAGACCTCGTTCCTTTGCCCTGGCTTTCAGACTGTCCAGGATCTCAAGCTGGCGGGCCGTCATCTGAAACCGGTCACCGGAAGGATGCCGCCCGACCTCTTCGTGATATTCCCTGTCGAGCGGCGCGATCTCCGTTTCCACCATCTGGCGCACCTCGGCGATCAACGGTGCAACCTTTTCGGAAATTCCAAGATCCATAAGTTCCCCCTAGCAGATGTCGTCGCGCAGGCGCTTTATGGCGGCGCGGTATTCCGTTTCCAGGCGATCGACCACATGGGCCGCCGGGCCAACGGATTTGATCGCACCAATGCCTTGCCCGGCGCCCCAGATCTCGCGCCAGGCTTTGGGCTTCGGGCTGTCGTCCGGCATGACGCTGACATCCCAGTCCGTTGGCAGGTCATTGGGATCCAGTCCAACCTTGGCAATCGAACCTTTCAGGTAGTTGGCCGGGTGCCCAGTAAAGAGCGACGAGGTCAGAACATCTTCCGCGCCACCGGCCACCATCATGTCCTTGTAGGCGCGATCCGCATTCGCCTCTTCGGTGGCCACGAAGGGCGAACCGACATAACCGAAATCGGCACCGAGCACCCGTGCGGCCAGCAGCGCTTCGCCGGTAGAGACCGCCCCGCCGAGAAGCAGGGGCCCGTCGAACCATTCGCGGATCTCGCGCACCAGGGCAAAGGGTGATTGCGGGCCACCATGACCGCCGGCACCTGCCGCGACCGCAATCAGCCCGTCGGCGCCTTTTTCGACTGCCTTCCTGGCATAGGTGTTGTTGATGACATCATGCAGCGCGATGCCGCCGCAGGCATGAGCGGCCTCGTTCACCTCCACCCGGGCGCCCATGGAGGTGATCCAGATCGGCACCTTCCAACGCGCACAGATCTCGATGTCGCGTTCCAGGCGCTCGTTGGAACGATGCACGATCTGGTTGACCGCAAAGGGCGCGGCCGGGCTGTCGGGATTCGCCTGATTGTGCCGGTCGAGCGCTTCGGTGATCTGCTGCAGCCAGGCTTCCAGCTGCACTGGTCCATCTGGCTCGTCCCGGGCGTTGAGCGCCGGAAAGCTGCCGATGATGCCGGCCTTGCACTGGGCAATCACCAGATCCGGACAGGAGACGATGAAAAGCGGGGCGGCAACCGCCGGCAGTCTCAGGCCCTGCAGCGCCTTTGGCAATGGGCGTGCCTTGAGCATCAGGTTTGCTCCCCTTCGTTCAGATAAAAGCGGTTCAGCCAGTCGGCAGCGAGCGCGGGCCGCTTGCCACCGTCGATCTCGATGGTCGAGGCCCAGGTGATGTCGACCTCCTTCGGTCCGGGTTGCGACAGGGCCGCCAGACTGAACCGGCCGCGTACCCTGTCCCCGGCCTTGACCGGTGCCAGGAAGCGCACCTTGTCGAAACCGTAATTGATGCCCATTTCGGCCCCGGCAATTTTCGGCTGGGCCTCCAGCGCCAATGCCGACAGCAGTGACAGGGTCAGAAACCCGTGCGCAATGGTGCCGCCAAAAGGCGTTTGTGCGGCCCGGACCGGGTCAACATGGATGAACTGGTGATCACCGGTGACATCGGCAAAGGCGTCGATCCGGGCCTGGTCCACCAGGACCCAGGACGACACACCGACCTCGGTGCCAATCATCGCTTTCAACGTGTCGACGGTGACCGGTCCGGGCGAAGCCTCAACAGACACTCAGTAAGCCTCCTGGAAGAGATCCGGCCCGGTCTCGACATTGATGCCGCCACTGATCGGCAGAATCGCGCCCGTGACATAGGCGCCGCCATAGCCGCACAGGAACTGCATTGCAGCTGCAATGTCTTCCGGGCGGCCGACGCGGCCGAGCGGCACCTGGGCCCCGACACGAGAGCGGATATCTTCATCCGCCGTGGCGAAGGCCGTCATGTTGCTGACGAAGGGGCCGGGCGCCAGCGCGTTCACGGTGATCCGTTTTTCGGCCAGTTCCTTGGCGAGGATCCGGGTCAGGTGATGGACTGCCGCCTTGGACGCGGCATAACTGTAGGCGCGGTCCCCATGGGCGGTTTCGCCCATCACCGAGCCGACATTGACCACCCGTGCCGGGTCGCCATCACTGGCTGCCGCTTCCAGACGCGGCAGAAGGGACTGGGTCAGCTGGAAAAGGCCGGTGACGTTGACGCGCATGACCCGCTCCCAGGCATGATAGGGAAAGGACCCCAGCGGCATGCCCCAGCTGGTGCCGGCGTTGTTCATCAGGATGGCGAGCTTTTCCGTACGCCGGCCGACCTCCTCGGCAAGGGCATCGACACCCTCTTCGGTGGAAACGTCGCCGGCAAAGCCGTCAGCCTTGCCGGGGAACCCTAAGCCATTGAGTTCCTCTGCCGCCGCCTTGCAGGCGTCCGCCTTCCGGCTGGCGATCAGGACATGGGCCCCTGCCGCGATGAGCCCCTCAGCGGCCATGCGGCCGACACCGGTGGCGCCGCCTGTCACAAGGGCGGTTTTTCCGGCAAGACCGAACAGGTGTTCCGGCGTCATTCGGCGCCCTCCGAATAGTTTTTTCTGAGCGTGAGTTTCGAAACCTTGCCGGTTGCCGTCAGCGGCAGGGCATCCACGAAGACAACGTCATCCGGTACCTGCCACTTGGCAACGCGCTCGGCCAGAAGCCCAAGGAGCTCTTCCTTTTGCGGCTGGGCATCGTCGCGTGCCTGCACGATCAGCAGTGGGCGCTCGTCCCATTTTTCATCGGGCACCGCGATCACGGCACACGCTGCGACGCCCGGATGCGACATGACGATGTTTTCCAGATCGAGTGAGCTGATCCATTCGCCGCCCGACTTGATCAGATCCTTCGACCTGTCGGTGATCGTCAGGAACCCGTCGGCGCTGATGGTGGCGATGTCGCCGGTGCAGAACCAGCCCTCGGCATCAAACACCGGTTTTGAAGCCTCCTTATCCTCGAAATAGCCGGCGGTGATCGCATTGCCGCGCACATAAAGATGCCCCGGGGTCTTGCCGTCGTGAGGCAGACGCTGCCCGGCGTCGTTCACCACTTTCATGTCAACACCGAAGACACGGCGCCCCTGGGACTGCTTGCGGTCGATACGGTCCTCGAACGGCAGATCCGCCATATCGGGGGGCAGATTGCACTGGGTTCCGAGCGGGCTCATTTCTGTCATGCCCCAGGCGTGACAGACATTGACCCCTTCCTTTTCAAAACCTTCGATGAGCGAACGGGAGGCCGCCGAACCGCCGACGACAATGTCGCCAAAGCCGTCCGGCAGTCGGCCGCGCTGCCGGATTTCATTCATCAGCCCCATCCACACCGTCGGCACACCCCAGGCGGAAAAAACCTTCTCGCGGTCCATCAGGTCGAACAGGCTGGCGCCGTCCAGCGCACCGCCCGGGAAGATCAGGCTCGATCCGGACAGCGGTGCGGCATAGGGCAAACCCCAGGCATTGACATGAAACAGCGGCACCACCGGCAGGATGCGGGAGCCTTCCTGAAGGACCTTCGGAATGGTCACACACAGGCTGTAGGCATGGAGCACCGTGGAGCGGTGCGAATAGAGCGTGCCCTTGGGATTGCCCGTGGTGCCAGACGTGTAGCAAAGCCCGGCGGCGGTCTCCTCGGGAAAGTCTGGCCAGTCCATCTCTTCGGATTGCCCTTCGAGGATCTCCTCGTAGCAAAGAGCGCCTTCAAGTGCCGTTTCGGGCATGTGCGCCCGGTCGGTCATGATGACGACCCGAAGACCCTCCGGAAAATGCGGTCTCAGTTTTTCCAGGATCGGAACGAAGGTGACGTCGGTGAAAAGGAGCCGGTCCTGGGCGTGATTGACGATGTAGATCATCTGCTCGGCAGACAGGCGCGGATTGATCGTATGGCAGACAGCCCCAATCCCGGAAATGGCGTAATAAAGCTCGAAATGGCGGTAGCCGTTCCAAGCAAGGGTCGCGATGCGATCTCCTTCCTGAACGCCGAGCCGACGCAGTCCGTGAGCGAGCTGGGCGATCCGTCCGGCTGTTTCCCGGTAGGTCGCCCGATGGACATCGCCTTCGGTGCGGACAGAAACGAGTTCGCTTGTGGGATAGGTGTCGCGCGCAAACGTGATGAGGTCCGCGATTTTCAGCGGACGGTGCATCATCAATCCCTTCATGTGGTTCCTCCCAGAACACGGCCGTTGTTACGGTCCTTTTTGAGGGTCGAACCAAAAACCTAACGCGCGCGTCACACGCTGGAAAGGTTAATCTGCTCAATCTGTTCTTGCAGGTTGTTCCCGGCGAGGCAGGAAACCCTTTGACAGCGGCGGGCTCTTGCGCCAAACCCTGCCCAGCCGAATGGAAGGATTGAGATCCCCGCATGACCCAGAAACTGGTCATCGCCGTCTGCACCGCGCAGCGGCCGAAGATGCTGCAGGCTTGCCTGGAAAGCCTCGACAACCTGATCGAACCCGACAATATGGAAATGTCGATCGTGGTTGTGGAAAATGATCCGGAGCCGCATTTCACCGGCGAGGCGGCTGCAGCCGTCAACGATCGCCTGTCCCTGCCCGTCTTCTTCCATCATGAAAAGCGCCGCGGCATTCCCTTTGCCCGCAACACCGCCCTGGAAGCTGCCCTTGAACACAAGCCGGACTGGATCGCGCTGATCGACGACGATGAACGCGCTGAACCGGACTGGATCGAAAAGCTGATTTCGGCCTGCCGCGACCACAAGGCCGAGGTCGGCAACGGTCCCGTGCGCCGGATCTACGAAAAACCGGCACCGCATTGGTGGAAGTCGCAGCTATTGAAACCCCGCCCGACGGGAACGGTGATCACCGAAGCGCCAACCAACAATGTGATCCTGAGCGGCCGGATCGTCGCAAGGGACGGCCTTGGCCTGCGCTTCGACGAGCGGCTGACCTTCGGCAGTGAAGACATCGACTTCTTCCGCCGCACCCATGCAGCAGGCGTCAAAATGATCTGGGTCGATGATGCCATTGTCGAGGAAGACATCCCGGCGACGCGCGTGACCACGGGCCGCCTGCTCAGCCGCATGCACATGGCGGCAACCTCCGGCGCCTTCAACATCGTGTTGCGTGAGGGCCGGCTCAAGGCAGCGCTGCATTTCATTCCCAAGAGCTTCCGGCGCATGTTTTTCGGCGCGCTGGCAACGATCATCGGCTTTGTGCTGAAACCATTCGTCCGCAAACGCGGTGAGAAGCTCTACTACTACGGCCTGATCCGCCTGATGAAGGGCTCCGGCAACCTGCGCGGCCTGATGGGACGCGCCCATAATTACTACGACGTGATCGATGGCAACTGATCAGCCGATGCAGCTGAAAAAGCTGGCGCATATTCACCTGGGCGTGGATGGCGGCGCGGAGAAGTTCTTCGTGCGCCTTGCCGGCGCGCTCGCCCGCAAGGGCGTGGACCAGATCGCCTTCATCCGTCCGGACCGGCCCTGGCGGGACGAATTGGCCAAACACTGCGACGTGCGGGAGTTGCGCTTCAGCCGCTCCCACTTGAAACGTCATTTCGTGCGCTGGGGCATTTCCCGGGAGATCCGCAAATTCGGCGCCACCGCGACCATGGGCTGGATGAGCCCGGCCAGCAAGTGGCTGCCGGCACCGGGACCGGACATGCGCACGTTCCTGCGTCTTGGCGACTGGCCGGACGGGTTTCACACCTATGGCAATGTTCAGGACCTGATCGGCAACACCCCGGACATCATCCACCAGGCCGTCGAAATGGGCTGGCCCGAAGCCAGGGCCCATGTCATCAGCAACTTCGTCGATCCGTTGCCTGCGGATCTGACCCCGGTCAACCGGGCCGATTTCGACACCCCGGAAGACGCCACCGTGCTGATTCATCTCGGACGCTTCGTCAGGCGCAAGCGCTTCGACCTGGCCGTTCAGGCCATTGCCGGCCTTCCGACGCATGTTCATGCCTGGCTGATCGGCGACGGAGAGCTGATGAACGACACCCGGGCTCTCGCCCAGTCGCTTGGTGTTTCAGACCGGGTCCACTTTCTGGGCTGGCAGCGCGACCCATCGCCGTTCCTGAAAGCAGCCGACATCCTGTTCTGCCCGACTGACGAAGAACCGCTCGGCAATATCGTGCTGGAAGGCTGGAACGCGGGGCTGCCCGTGGTGGCAACGGCGTCGCCGGGCCCAAGCTGGCTCATCGATGACGGCGTCAACGGCCTGTTGTCGCCGTGCGGTGATGTGGGCGCGTTGACCAATTCTGTCTCCCGGATCCTCGCAAGTCCGGATTTAAAACAGGCACTGGTACAAGGTGGTACGGCAAAGCTGGCGGACCAATATTCGGAGGCCGGTGTGGTGAAAGCCTATGACCGCCTTCTCTCAAGCCCGACAGCGCGTTAGGGCCCTGGCAGAGACCTAAGATTTGGCGTTCCTGCGCCAGGTTTTCAGCAACTGGCTTTCACGCATCAGGCCACACGCCAGCAGGGACTGCTCCCCTTCAAATCGCTGACTTTCCTCAAAGGACAGTCCCTGCGCCTGAAGCGTTTCGAGTTGCTTGTGGTAGTCTAGGTAATGGCCCGAATTGTCCGTGTGCTGTTTTCGCTCCAGCGCTTCGGCAACCTTCAATGCGTAGTCGTTCAGGTATTTGAAGTGCAACAGGGCCGCCCAGTCGGGTGCCAATGCAAGTTTCTGGCGCACATTGTGAACGCTTCCGGAAAACTTCAGCCCCTTTTTCCATTTGAGGAACTGGACCTTGCTCTGAACCGCGGCAGGATCCGGGAGTGAATTCTTGACCAGCTTGAGTACCAGCCGGTCCAGTTTGCGCCGAAGGCCGGTTTCCGGCGCCTTTGAGCGAATGGAGAAGAAGAGGCGAATGATCAGGTTGTCCAGCGCGGTCCTGCTGCGCTTGGCTTCGGTGTGAAAGATGCGTTCGCGCGTCCCGCCGAAGACATGGCGCACCGGCGTCTCGAACCTCTTGCCGTGACTGCCCTTCAGCGGGTTAAAGCGATATCCGTTCGGATCAAAATTGGGACAGGCCTCGATCAGGTCATCCCCTGAAGCATAGTTCATTTCCGAGAGGCCACCTTCGGCATACATGTCCACCATCGTGGTGAACAGAGCCTCGAACCCGTGCCCCTGGAGATACTCAACCAGTTCCGGCACACTCAGGTCCGGCCACCCGGGATAGACCAGCAGCTCGTCCGCATCCGGAAACATGACCCAATGTCCCGCAAGATAGGTGTCGGCGATGAGCTCTCGTCCCGTCGACTTGTAGCTTTTGAAAGGCTTCTGTGTGGATATCACGACCACATCCGGCTGGGCTTCCAGGTATCCCGCGGTGCCATCCACCGATGCGTTGTCGACAAAAATGAATTTTTCAATCCCGATGCTTCGATAGTGTTTCAAAAACGCCGGGAGCCGCAGCATCTCGTTGTAGACCAGCACCACGACGACGACCTGATCTGGCTCAACCTGGACGACGGGAGGGCTGGACAAACCAAACGTGGACAAAAAATCGGCTTCACCTGTCGTCATCAGTAGACCTTGAGTGCACTTGCATTGATGAGGTTCGTTTTGGCGGAACGCCCCGGTTCGGCGCTCTTATATCACTCGACTTTTCGGGACAATAGCGTCTAAAAGAGCGCTGAATTCTGAACCGGCAGAAACGTGAGCGGGCCGCAAGACGTCAGGACAATGCGCGGCAGAGCAGTTCGTTTTCTCCAACTATCTCAAGGTGTCCCTGTGCAAAGAGCAAAAGTTGCCGTGGTATTTCCGATCTACAACGGCGCGAAAACCATGAGGGAAAGCCTGGACTGCATCGCCAGACAGGACCTTGCCGATTTCAAGGCCATCATCGTGGACAACAAGTCCACGGATGAAACCAAAGCGATCGCGCAGGACTATTGCGCCAAGGACAGCCGCTTTGAGTTGTTCAGCAACGAAAAGCATCTGTCTGCTGTCGAGAATTTTCTGCATTGCATGGAAATCGGAAAGACCAGAGCAGAGTATTTTTGCCTCCGCGCCTGTGACGATTTCTCCAGCGAGAATTTCCTGTCCGCGCTGTCTGCTGCTCTGGACGCCCACCCCGACAAACTGCTCGCGGGACCGACCGTTCGCCGTGTGAAAGGTGAAAACAGCAGGGTTCTGCACCCTGATCCGGTTATCTTCGGATATTCAAAGAGCCTGTCTGATGGCGTTGTCCCCAGAAGCCTGGCTTACCCCGCCGAGTGGTGCTATGGGCTGATCAGATCGGACGGCGGCGCGGACGTCATCATGCAGCGCTGGAATGAATATCCCTTTGCCTGGTGCGTTGCTTCCTACGCCGTTGCCGAACTGGTCATGCGGGACAAGGCGGTCTGGGCCGAAAACGCCGAATACATCTTCATTGAAGGGTCCGGTTCTTTCGAAAAATACGGCGCCAAGAGCTTGTACAACAAGTTCCGCCAGAGATTCAGCTATACCTATGGCTGCTACAAGGTCGTCAGAAAGATCCCCGGCGTTTCGCTCTCTACAAAAATCAAGCTGTTTCGCAGGCTCTGGCGGGATTCCCGCGTCAAGACGCGTTACGATCTGGAAGATCATATCTTGCGGCGCCTCAGAATTCGCAAATGACCGCAGGTTCTTCAGCCAGCCTCCGCGCCGAACAGCGTGTTTCGTGTCGCCATCGTGTCGAAATCGAATCCGAAGGTGGCAACATCCGCTTCGTACCAGTCCGCGACAACCTGGATTGTGCTGTCGGTGTAGAAGTCCCTGTAATTCATTCTCGGACCCTTGGTGACATTTACCTTTTCGAGCTCGTCCCTGAGATCGAAAAACCGCTTCACGTCCTCTGACAACGCCTCCTGGCGCAGTATGTTGGGAATGATGCCACCGTCGTCAGTCCGTAAATAATCCACTTGCTGGTGCCAGCCTCTGACTGCCCTGTGCCAGGCGAAGTCCATGTCGCCCCAGGTGTGGCGTTCCTCCAGAAACGCCTCGAAGCCTGCCTTGTTGCAGGTCTCTTCGAAGTCCCAATTCCGTGTCTGGATGGCAAACATGAAGCGCGAAAAAACACGAGACCAAGGATTTCTGACGATCGCGAACGGAATGTGCGACCGAAGCACCCAGGAGTTGATATCTCTCAGTCGCGCATGCTCAAACCCGGGATGGGCCCTGGCTTCAGACATGGTCTTTCTTAGCGTGGTGGCATATCTTTTCGATTTCAGGCGATGTCGGTTCGCAATCGTTATCCGGTTCTTCAGCTGCGCCGCGTGGCGAATGGACATGCCGCCGTTCTTTGGAATGTGGACAAAGAGGTATTTCTTCGGGCGTATCCCGATGAGCTGCGGGAAATACTTCAGGCAATTGCGCAGGTCGTATTCATCCATGTTATTTCAAACGCCAACTTGAACCCGGTTTTGCCTGATACGATCAACGATCGCCGTTTCAATCCCGGCGCAACGTATCAAGACCATTGTCTGGGTCACCCACATATCTTCCGCCTTTGACCCAGGCAACAATTTGTTCTGCCCAAACGCCGTGCCGTCCGGTCGAATTACCTCCTTGCAGCAAACTTTCGCACGCCCCTCACCGCCCCCGTCTACTGGACCTGTTCAAGACAGCTTCAGGGCATCTTTCTTCGGCTCAGGCAGCAGATCCAAAATGAATTCTGTTTGCAGACTGGTCACCCTTTGCTAGATAGACGCCGAAACAACAAGACATGGCGACAAACGTGTGTGCCGGGCAACGGCGTCTCAATCGCCATAACAGCTTGACGCGGTCGTTTCTGTTCAAGGAAGTCGGCAACCGCCGCCCAGATCCGATCCAGTCGAGCCATTCAGGTGTGTGGTATGAAAGCAGTCATTCTGGCAGGCGGGCTCGGGACCCGGATCAGCGAAGAGTCCCACCTGAAACCCAAGCCGATGATCGAGATTGGCGGCCGGCCTATTCTCTGGCACATCATGAAGATCTATGCCGCGAACGGGATTACCGATTTTGTCATTTGCTGCGGCTACAAGGGCTACGTGATCAAGGAGTATTTCGCCAACTATTTCCTGCACATGTCCGACGTCACCTTCCACATGGACGAAAACCGGATGGAAGTGCACCGCCAGCAGGCCGAGCCCTGGAAAGTGACCCTGGTGGATACCGGCGAAGCCACCATGACCGGCGGTCGCATCAAGCGCGTGGCAGACCATATCGACAGCACCTTCTGCCTGACCTACGGCGACGGTGTCGCCAATGTGCGGATCGAAGAGCTGGTGAAACAGCACAGGGCCAGCGGACTGGAGGCCACGGTCACGGCCATTCAGCCCCCGGGGCGATACGGTGCGCTGGCGATTAAGGACGGCCAGGTGACCCGTTTCCTGGAAAAACCCCAGGGCGACGGCCAGTGGATCAACGGCGGCTACTTTGTCTGCGAACCGTCGGTTCTTTCACGCATTGATGGGGACGACATGCCCTGGGAATCCGCCCCGCTGGAGAGCCTGGCCAGGGATGGCCAGCTTGGTGTCTATCAGCATGACGGCTTCTGGGCAGCCATGGATACGCTCAGGGACAAGAACCAGCTGGAAAAGCTCTGGCAAGCCGGCACGGCTCCCTGGAAGATCTGGTAGCGCGCGATGGGGTTCTGGCAAGGCAAAAGGGTCCTGATCACGGGACACACGGGTTTCAAGGGTGCCTGGCTCAGCGAGCTGTTGATGGCCCGCGGCGCAGAGATCTTCGGAATTGCCCTCCCGCCGGAGGGCGGCCAAAACCTGTTCCAGGTATTGAACCTCGATCAGCGCATGCAAGGCGCTTTTGTCGACATTCGCGATCCTGAAGCCCTGGCCACTGAAATCAGATCCTTTGCCCCGGATATCGTGCTTCACCTTGCCGCCCAGGCGCTGGTGCGCCGGTCCTATCGCGATCCGGTCGGCAACTGGTCAACCAATGTCATGGGCACCGTGCATCTGCTTGACGCCTTGCGGCAGCTGGACAGGCCGGTCACGGCCGTGGTCGTGACCACCGACAAGGTCTATGAGAACAACGAATGGGATTTTGCCTATCGCGAGACCGATCCTCTCGGTGGTCATGATCCCTATTCCGCTTCTAAGGCAGCCTGCGAGCTTGTCTCGGCCAGCTGGCGGCGGTCCTTCGGCAGTGACCGCCTGAAGATCGCCACGGCGCGCGCGGGTAATGTCATTGGTGGTGGCGACTGGGCAGAGGACCGTCTGGTGCCGGATATCATCCGGGCACTCAGAACCGGCAAGGCCATCGAGATTCGCAACCCGGCGTCGATCCGTCCCTGGCAACATGTGCTGGATCCGCTTGAAGGGTACCTGCTCCTGGCCGAAAAGGTTCATCTCGCCTCGGATGGCGCTTACCAGGACGGCTACAATTTCGGCCCGGAACCGGCAGACGTTCACCCGGTAGGCGATCTGGCGGATGCCATGATCCACCATTGGCCGGGACACTGGATCGATGCGTCCGATCCTGATGCTGTACATGAGGCAGGGCGCCTGAGTCTGTCCATCGACAGGGCCCGCAACGAACTCGGCTGGGCCCCTGTCTGGCGCTTTGAGGACGCGATCGAAAAGACGGTCCACTGGTATCACCAGGTAGAATTCGGCGCCAACCCGGTTGACATGACACAAGCCCAGATCGCCGCCTTCGAGGCTGCAAAATGATCTTCACACCGCTTGCACTCAACGGCGCCTACCGCATCGACCTGGAACGCCGTGGCGATCATCGCGGGTCGTTCGCCCGCTTGTTTTGCCAGGAAGAGTTCCGCCAGCACGGGCTGACCGACGTCTGGTCCCAATGTAATGTCTCCCACAGCGTTCAAAAGGGTACATTGCGGGGCATGCATTTTCAGCGCCCGCCCAAAGCCGATGCCAAACTGGTCAAATGCATGGCCGGGTCCGTCTTCGACGTCATTGTCGATCTGCGGCGAAGCTCCGAGACGTATGGCCGATGGGTGTCCGTCACGCTTACCTCCGAAGGCGGCGAGATGATTTATGTGCCTCAAGGCTTCGCTCACGGTTTCCAGACGCTGACAGAGAATGCACAGCTGCTGTATTTTCACTCCGACAGCTACAGCCCGGAACATGAAGGCGGATTCCATCACGCTGATGTCGAAGTCGGCATCACCTGGCCGCTGGAAATCGCGAGCCTGTCCGACCGCGACAAGACCCTGCCGCCTCTTTCCAAGGTAGAGCCCGTTTCATGACCCAGACCTGCCGCCATTGCGGAACCAAGCTGACCCGGCAATTTCTCGATCTCGGCTACGCCCCGCCGTCAAACGCCTATCTGGCAGCTGAAGACCTGACAGCACCTGAAGTGACCTATCCGCTGCGCCTGATGGTGTGCGACCGCTGCTTTCTGGTTCAGACGCAGGACTACACGGCAGCCGACAGCCTGTTCGACAAGGACTACGCCTATTTCTCCTCCACCTCGCAGGGTTGGCTGGCGCATGCGGCTGCCTATGTGGAGATGATCCGGCAGCGGCTGGATCTCTCAAGCGACAGTTTCGTCGTCGAAGTGGCGTCCAATGACGGCTATCTCCTGAAGAATTTTGTCGAAGCCGGCATACCGTGCCTCGGGATTGAACCGACGGCTTCCACCGCCGCGGCGGCTGAAGCCCACGGCGTGCCGGTCCTGCAGGAATTCTTCGGCGAAACCCTGGCCAAAAAACTTGCCGGGAGCGGACAGTCTGCCGATCTGATCATCGGCAACAATGTCTATGCGCATGTGCCCGATATCAACGATTTCACGTGTGGTCTCGCCCGGCAGCTGAAGCCGGAGGGCGTGGTCACGCTGGAGTTTCCGCATCTGATGCGGCTGGTCGAATTCTGCCAGTTCGATACGGTTTACCATGAGCATTTTTCCTATCTGTCGCTTGGCACGGTGAAGCGCATTTTCGAAGCGGCCGGTCTCAGGATCTTCGATGTCGAGGAATTGCCGACCCATGGCGGCAGCCTCCGTGTCTATGGCTGTCGGGTGGACAGCGGTCACACGGAGCGGGCATCCGTCGCCACTTTGCTTGACGTAGAAAACCGCCGCGGTATGGAAACGCAGGAGTTTTACGCCGATTTCCAGCAACGCGCCGAAGACATCAAGAACGAGTTTCTGAGATTTCTTCTTGACGCCAGACGCGATGGAAAAACAGTTGCCGGCTATGGGGCGGCAGCAAAGGGCAACACGTTGTTGAATTTCGCCGGCGTGCGGCCAGACCTTCTGCCCTTCGTCTGCGATGCAGCCAAGGCCAAGCAGGACAAGTTTCTGCCTGGAAGCCATATTCCAGTCCTCTCGCCGGAAGTTCTAGGCAATGCGAGGCCGGATTACCTGATCATCCTGCCATGGAACATCGCGGAAGAAGTCAGGAAGCAGAACGCATCGCTCGCGGCACAGGGAACCGAGTTCGTGACGTTTGTTCCGGAAACCCGTATCGTTGGCGGCTAACCTTGACGTTGAAATCTGCCGCAGAGACTTTCCGAAAGCCGCGACTGACCCCTCATGACCCTTCAGATCGACCCAACCGCACGCATTTCCACGCTGGCCGATATCGAGGACAGCGTGCGCGGCACCGTGATCCGTATTGGTGCGCGCTCGGTCATCGACAGTTTTGTCAAGATCAAGCCGGCCGGCGGCGCGGGCGATGTAACCATCGGTGAGAATGTCACCCTAAATTCCGGCTGCGTGATCTACACCGGCCACGGGCTTTCCATCGGCAACAATGTAGCCGTCGCAGCAAATTGCACCTTTGCGCCGGTCAATCATGCCTTCGGAGACCGAAACCGGCTGATTGTCGACCAGGGTTTCCAGCCAAGCCGGGGTGGCATCACCATCGGCGATGACGTCTGGGTCGGCGCCAACTGCGTCTTTCTGGACGGTGCCGTCGTCAACAGTGGATGCGTGATCGCCGCCGGTACGGTCGTCAAGGACGAGGTTCCAGCCTTTGCGGTGATTGCCGGCAATCCCTGGCGCCAGATCGGAGAGCGAACATGAAGGCGACGGTGTTGGGCGCCCAAGGCTTCATTGGGCGCAATCTCGTCCGTTCTCTTCGGGACACAGGCTACGAGGTCGCGGAGCCGGATCGCAGCGAGCTCGCCGGTCTCAGTGGTCCGCTTGGCCGTGTTTTCTATGGCATTGGGATGACCGGAAATTTCCGGGCCCATCCGCTGGCGACCGTCGAAGCTCATGCCGGCCTTCTCGCCAGGCTTCTGGAGCAGGCCGACTTCGAGTCTTTCGTCTATTTTTCCAGCACGCGGATCTACGCTTTGGCCGGAGGCCTTGAAGAGACCAGCGAGGATGCACCGGTCCAGGTCCTGCCGTCCGCCGACACCACTTACGACCTCTCCAAGATGCTCGGAGAGGCGCTTTGCCTGTCGCTAAATCAACCTTCAGTCAAGGTTATCCGTTTGTCCAACGTCTATGGTCCAGACCAGAGCAAGGCGACGTTTCTCGGGTCACTGCTTGAAGATCTGGTCACAACCGGCCAGGCGAATATCCTGGAGAGCCCGGAATCCGCCAAGGACTATGTTGCCATTTCCGATGTTGTCAACCTGGCGGAAAAGATCGCACGTTGTGGCCTTCACCGGACATACAACGTTGCCAGCGGCCAGCCCGTCAGCCACTTCGAGATTGCAAAAGCTGTTGAGAAAAACGGTTTGACTTGCACCTTCTCACCCGGTGGTGCGCGCCGTGCCTTTCCAAAAATAAATATCACCAGGCTACAAGACGAATTTGACTTTACCCCGCGTTCCCTGCTTGAGGACCTGCCGCAGCTGATAGAAACAGCCGGCATCAGAAGCGGGACCCAAACAGGAGCTCAGCAGTGACGACCACCAACGACCCTATCCGGCAATTCGAGATCGAGCGCGAGGCCCGGATTTCCACCTATCCCGGTCAGGAGGCCTGGCAGGCGCTGTCCAGAGACTGGATGAAAACCGCCTTTGACCAGAAGTACATGTATAATTTCGCCTGGGGCGGCCGACCGATCATTCAGCTGCCCACTGACATGACCGTGTTTCAGGAAGTGGTTTGGGAAACCAAGCCCGATCTGATTATCGAAACCGGAATTGCTCATGGTGGCTCTCTGATCATGAGCGCGTCCCTGCTGGCCATGCTTGATTATTGCGAGGCCGTGGAAAACGGTGGTGTTGTGGACCCGAAGACGGCTCGACGCCGTGTGCTCGGCATTGATATCGACATTCGCGCGCATAACCGTGACGCCCTGACCGCCCATCCCATGTCGGCCAAGATCGACATGTTCGAAGGCTCCTCGATCGAGGACGAGATGATCCAGCGCGTACACAACTATGCCAGAGACTATGACCGAATCCTGGTTTGCCTGGACAGCAATCATACCCATGACCATGTCATCGCCGAACTCAACGCATATGCGTCGCTGGCGACAAAAGACAGCTATTGCCTTGTGTTCGACACCGTGATCGAGGATCTGCCTGAGGATACCTTCCCGGACCGCCCTTGGGCGCCCGGCAACAACGCCAAGACCGCCGTGCATGAATTCCTGAAATCGCATCCGGAGTTTGAAATCGATCAGGAGATAAACAACAAGCTCCTGATTTCGGCAGCCCCCGACGGCTGGTTGAAACGTATCGGCTGACGGTTTTCAAGCCTCACCGCTTCATGTCGATCTGATGCTGGCGGATGCCGATCTGCCAGGAGGTTCCGGTCATCGGCTCGCCGTCGAGATTGAACTGCACCGGGTCTGCCGTCTCGATTGTCAGATTGCGGACCTTGCGCTGGATGATGTGATCGTTGAGGCCATCAACGCCGCTGTCGAGCAAGGTCGACAGCAGGTCGATCGCCTTGCCCTTTTCGGGTGAGGGAACGATCGTCAGGTCGAGGAAACCGTCGTCGAGCTTCGCCCGCGGGCAAAGCCTGATGCCGCCGCCGGCCCGTCGGCCATTGCCGACGGCGAGGGCCAGGAACTGCCCCTGCCAGGAAAACCCTTCTGCCTCTACGCGTGCTTCACAGGCCGCGAGTTCCGAAAACCGGTGCAGGCCTGTGAACAGATAGGCGGCACCCCCCAGAACCTTCTTCAGGTTGGGATCGGTCTGGGCGGTGACCTGCGTGCCGAAGCCACCGGTCGCCATATTGACGAAAATGCAGCCATTGACCTCGCCAACATCCATCGGCTTGGCCGTCGCCCTTGCGGCAAAGCGCAGGCAGCCCGGAATGTCATTCGGATCCAGACGAATGTGCCGGGCAAAATCGTTGGCGGTACCGAGTGGCAGGACGGCGAAGGAAAAGGGGGGCCGGTCTCCTGCGGGCACGTGCTGAAGTACCGCGTCGACCACTTCATGCAAGGTTCCGTCGCCACCCGCGCTGACCAATGTGTCGATCCGACATTCGGCCTGATCTGCCAGGGCATCGGCGACAAGCCGGGCAACATCTCCGGCTTCGTAGGTGACGCGAACGGATACGTCATGTCCCATGCCGCGAACCGCATCGACGGCGGCACGGACGTCCCGTCGGGAGGCGGATTTGCCATTCAGGATCAGGCGCAGATGCTGCTTGTCCAAAGTCATGTCCTCAATTCTCTCAACCGGGCAACATTGTCTCTCGGTCGGCACGGGCCGTGCGGGCCTCTTCCATCAACCACTGACGAAAGGCTGCCACGACCGGCCGCATGGTCCGGCCTTCCGGATAAACGAAGTAATAGGCGGTCTGCTGCGCCAGAGACAGGTCGAACAGGCGCACCAGCCGTCCCGACGCAAGTTCCGCCTCGATGAAGAGCCGTGGGATCAGGGCTGCACCCGCATGATGGATGGCGGCTTCCGAGATCATCACGAACTGCTCGAACCGCGCCCCCTGAAAAGCCGAATCCGTTTCCACGCCGGCAGCATCAAACCATTGCCGCCAGGCCAGAGGCCGGGTGGCGAGCTGCAGGCGCGGCACCCGGGCGAGATCGGCAGGTGCGCGGATCTCGTGGCGGTCCCGAAAAACGCGCGAAGCGACCGGAATGACCTCCTCGTCAAAAAGCTGCTCGGCGATCGCGCCCGCCCACACAGGGTCGCCGTGGTGGATGGCCCCGTCAAAGGGCTCCTCGTCGAAGTCAAAGGGTTGCAGCCGCACACTCAGGTTCAGGCCGGCGTCCGGATACCGGCGGCCGAACTCCGCCAGCCGCGGCGCCAGCCAGCGCGTGCCGAAGGTGGGCAACACTGCGAGGTTCAGAACATCGGCGCTGCCGGCATAGGACATGACCTGGCGGGTCGCCGCCGTCATCTGTTCCAGGGCGCCCCGAATGTCATGCAGGTAAAGACGTCCCGCGTCGGTGAGCACGATGCGCTGCCGGACACGGCGAAACAGCTCCACGCCCAGCCGGTCCTCCAGATGGCGCACCTGTTTGGAAACGGCCCCTTGTGTCAGATGCAGTTCTTCGGCGGCCCGTGTGAAGGACAGGTGCCGGGCAGCACATTCAAAGGCGATCAGCGTGTCGGCCGGCGGGACAAAGGCGCGTCTCATCGATTTTCTTTCAGTTCATTCCATTTCGTCATGAATGATGGAAGAGGTTTCGCTTTTCTGCAAACGAAATTACGGCAACATTGGAGGAAACAGAATGACCTGCGGCCATTTGGGCTGCAATCCAAGAGCCTGGATCGGATAAGGCTTCGGGAGACAAGATCATGAATGCACCCGCCAATATCAAGTCCGCGCCTGCCGGCGGCGGCACATTCGACTGGCAGGATCCGTTTCACCTGCGCGACCAGCTTGGCGAAGACGAGCAGCTGATTCAGGACACCGCCCGCGCCTATGCCCAGGACAAGTTGCTGCCACGCATTATCGAAGCCTACCGGGAAGAAAAGACCGAACGCTCGATCTTCAACGAGATGGGCGAACTCGGCCTTCTGGGCGTCACGCTGCCGGAAGAGTATGGCTGTGCCGGGGCTTCTTATGTGTCCTACGGTGTGGTCGCGCGCGAAATCGAGCGTGTCGACAGTGGCTATCGCTCCATGATGAGCGTCCAGTCCTCCCTGGTCATGTATCCGATCTATGCCTATGGCTCGGAAGAACAGCGCCAGAAATACCTGCCGAAGCTTGCCAGCGGCGAATTTGTTGGCTGCTTCGGCCTGACCGAACCCGATGCAGGCTCCGACCCGGCCGGCATGCGCACCCGCGCAGAAAAGATCGACGGCGGCTACCGGCTGACCGGCTCGAAAATGTGGATCTCCAACTCGCCGATCGCCGATGTCTTCGTTGTCTGGGCAAAGTCCGAAGCGCATGATGGCGCCATTCGCGGCTTCGTGCTCGACAAGGGCACCAAGGGTCTTACCGCCCCCAAGGTCGGCGGCAAGCTGTCACTGCGCGCTTCCATCACCGGTGAAATCGTCATGGACGGCGTGGAAGTCGGCGAAGAGGCTCTGCTGCCCAACGTCTCCGGTCTGAAGGGCCCGTTCGGCTGCCTCAACCGCGCCCGCTACGGCATTGCCTGGGGCTCGATGGGTGCTGCCGAGGACTGCTGGACCCGCGCGCGCCAATATGGCCTCGACCGGGAACAGTTCGGCCGGCCGCTGGCCCAGACCCAGCTGTTCCAGAAGAAACTGGCCGACATGCAGACCGAAATCACCCTTGGCCTCCAGGCCGCTCTCCGGGTTGGTCAGCTGTTCGATGCCGGCAAGGTGGCGCCGGAAATGATCTCGCTGATCAAGCGCAACAATTGCGGCAAGGCCCTGGACATTGCCCGCCAGGCCCGCGACATGCATGGCGGCAACGGCATCCAGGAGGAATACCACGTGATGCGGCACGCCCAGAACCTGGAAACGGTCAACACCTACGAGGGCACGCATGACGTTCACGCGCTGATCCTCGGCCGCGCCCAGACCGGGCTGCAGGCGTTTTTCTGAGACGACGGCACATGAGATTCGTTGCGGGCGGCTTGACCGCCCGCACTTGATTCAGAGCGCGATTTCAACACCTGGGAGGTGGCATGTCGGACCGGACTGCGGATGTTGTCATTATCGGAGGCGCCGTCATGGGCTCCGCCGTTGCCTGCCACCTGGCCATGCGCGACGACTTTGACGGCCGTATCGTTGTCATCGAGGCCGACCCCGCCTATGAAACCTGCGCCTCCGCCCGGTCTGCAGCCTCGATCCGGCAGCAGTTCTCCAGCGCGATCAATATCGAGATTTCGCTCTACGGCATCCGCTTCCTGAGAGACATCGGCGCAACGCTTGCCGTCGATACCGACCGTCCGGTGATCGACCTTCACGAAGGCGGCTACCTGTTTCTGGCAACGCCGGACAAGGTCGAGATCCTTCAGGAGAACCACCGGCTCCAGCAGGAACTCGGGGCGGATATCGGTTACCTGGATGCAAGCGGCCTGAAAGCCAAGTTTCCATGGCTGGACGTCACGGACCTTGCCGCCGGTTGCCATGGTCTGACCGGTGAAGGCTGGTTCGACGGCTATGGCCTGATGCAGGCCTTCCGCAAGAAGGCCCGTTCCCTTGGGGTCGACTATCTGGCCGACCGGGCCTCGGTGCGCCGCACCGGTGAGGACTGGCAGGTGCAGCTTTCAACCGGAGACACGCTCAGCACACCCGTTGTCGTCAACTGCGCCGGCGCGTCCGGCGGGGCCGAACTCTGCCGCCAGGCAGGCCTCGACGTGCCGGTCGTCTCCAGAAAGCGCTGCGTCTTTACCTTCGAGTGCCGGGACCAACTGGCGCGCTTCCCCCTGCTGATCGACCCGACCGGGACTTATGCGCGTCCGGAAGGGACGGGCTATATCTGCGGTTCGGCTCCCCCAGCGGACAGGGACCCGGACTGCTCTGATTTCGATGTCGACTACAGCCTCTTTGAAGACCACATCTGGCCGACCCTGGCTGCCCGGGTTCCGGCCTTCGAGGCGATCAAGCCGGGCGCGGCCTGGGCGGGCAGTTACGACATGAACCTTTTTGATCACAACGCTTTCATCGGGCCGGTGCCGGACCTTCCCGGGTTCCATCTTGCACTTGGTTTTTCCGGTCATGGATTGCAGCAGTCCCCGGCGGTCGGCAGGGGCCTTGCCGAAATGATCGCGACCGGCCGTTACCAGACCCTGGACCTGTCGCCCTTGTCCATCGAACGACTGTCGACAGACCGGCCAATCATCGAAAAGAATGTCGTTTGATGAAGCCGGGGGCCGCGGCTTTGCAAAGCCTTGGAATTATTCGGCAACAAGCAGCGGCGTCACAGGGCCATCTTCGACCTTACCCGCCTGAGACTGGCTGACCCTGGTCAGCGTCATCGGATCAACCGGAATAATATCCGTCTTTTCGACGTCGTCGGCGGTCGCGGAAGTGGTATCCAGCTGCTCAGGAGGTGAGGCCTCCTCCCCCTGAGAAGTCTCCTCAACATGTTCGGCCGATGGCGCTGCTTTTCCCGACGCATCCGGCTCAACCGGACCGGCGCCGCCCATGCCCGTCCAGTCCACCAGACGGGTCATGGCCTCCGCCAGCACGGCGCGCAGCCGCGTGAGGCGGGTCTTGTCCGGCTCGAAGGGGGGCGATTCATGGCGCAGGTAGGACCGCTGCGCCAGCAACACCGAGACCGCATGCAGGCCGCGGTCCGGCCGGCCGAAGCTCTGACTGATGAAACCGCCCTGCATCTGCTCATCGACGCTGACGGTATAGCCCTGCTGTCCCTTGAACGATCCAACCAGGGTGTTGCGCAGGTCCGGATCGCACGAACTGCCGCCCAGGGTGCCGATGCTGACAAGCGGCAGACCATTTTCCGTCACGCCCTTGATGTGGGAGCGCATGGACTGGCAGTCGAGAATGATGACATTGCGATGCTGTCGCTGCAGACGGTCGACCTGGCGCTGCAACGCCTTGTGAAACGGTGCATGAAACAGCAGCGTGCGCTGCTCGATCTCCGTCGGCCCGGGCTCTTCGCCGTCCTGGTAGATGCGCTTGCCGTCGAGCGTTGTCGCCGGACACAGCGCTTCCGCCGGGTTCATCGCCCTGTCGACCGGTGTCTCCGGGTCGCGGTCCAGATCAATCACATAGCGCGAAACAGACGAACGCAGCACCGTCACATCGAGCTCTTTGTGAAAGTCAAAGACACGCTCGAGACGCCAGGCGAGATCCGCCTGCAGGCGGCCGGTCGCATTCAGGCGCTTTTCGACAGCGTTCGGCAGGTCCGCGCCACTGTGAGGCAGGCACAGAACTATCGGGCTTTGACCTTCTTCAACCAGGATCATGCAGCAACGCCTAAACGACGAGATCTGATTTCTAACTTGGAGAATTTACTTAACGGAAACAAGACATTTTCTTTGCAGCTGTGAGACAGGGCAGACCGCCGCAACCCATATGCAATCGCAAATTTCAGAGTTTCCAACGACTTGGCCAACCTTACCGTCGCGCGCAAATGCCTGGCAATTGCCGTGGCGCGCCAAGTTCGAGAAATCACCAGTTATTCGAGATTGCAATCTCCCGCGCCCCCGGGGCTCACAGTAAGTCAACTGCCGTTGCGGCGGCTTGACGAACGTGGAATTGCAGGCAATTTTCGATCTGACCCTGGCCTGGGTCGCCCTCTTCCGGCCTCCGGCCCTTCACGCACCGCCCCTTCAAACGAGGACCCGCCATGACGCTCCGCAATGGCAAAGAATTTCTGATGATCCCCGGCCCGACCAACGTTCCGGAAGAGGTTCTGCGAGCCATGCACAAGCCGGCCATCGACATCTATGACGGGCCGCTGCTGGAAACGACGGACTATTGCCTGACGCGGCTGAAACACCTCTTCCGCACAGAGGGCAAAACCTACATCTACGCCGCCAACGGCCATGGCGCCTGGGATGCCGCGCTTTCAAACACCCTGAAACGGGGCGACAAGATCCTTGTGCTTGAATCAGGCCTGTTCGCCACCGGATGGGGGGAAGCGGCCGGTGTCATGGGACTTGAAGCTGAAATTCTGCCGGGCGGCTATGACAGGGCGGTCGATCCGACCGCTCTCGAAGCCCGGCTGAGGGCGGACACGGCGCACGAGATTGCCGCCATCCTGGTGGTGCAGATCGACACGGCCTCGGGCGTCTGGAACGACATTGCCGCGCTCCGCAAGGCCATCGACGCGGCCGGCCATCCGGCCCTCTTCATGGTCGACACCATTGCCTCTCTCGGCTGTGTGCCGTTCGAAATGGATGCCTGGGGCGTCGATGTCTCTCTGACCGGCTCCCAAAAGGGCCTGATGTGTCCGCCAGGTCTTTCCTTCATCGCTGCGGGCCCGAAGGCCGACAAGGCTCATGAAAGCGCCAACCTGAAGACCCATTATACCGACTGGACCTTCCGCCAGGGCGAAGTGCATTACCAGAAATATTGCGGCACGCCGCCTGAACATATGCTGTTCGCCTTTAAAAAGGCGATGGAACTGCTGTTCGACGAAGGCCTCGAAAAGGCCTGGCATCGGCACGCCCTGCTGGCCGAAGCCACGCGGCGCGCCGTCGCCGTCTGGGCCGAGGGCGGCGCGCTCCGCTTCAACATCACCGACCCGCATGCCCGCTCCAACAGTGTCACCGTGGCGCTGTTTGACGGGGACGAAGCAGAAGCCTTGCGCGCCTTCACCAAGGAAACCTGCGGCGTCACCATCGGCGGTACCATTGGAGGCCTTTCCGGCAAGGGCATCCGCATTGCCCATATGGGCCATGTCAACGCGGTGATGCTGCTCGGGACGCTGTCATCGATCGAGCTGGGTCTCACGAAGCTTGGCATTCCGCATGGCAAGGGCGGAGTTCAGGCGGCGATGGACTATCTGGCGGAGGTGGTTTGAGGGGGGTGTCGATATCCAGAAAACAAGCTCAGCAAAAAGCTGGTTTAGAGGTATCTCGAAGCGCGCGGCCATCGTCATCTGAAGAAGGCAAAACTGTATTCAACGCTCACTAAATCCATATTCATTACTTGGCCTACAGCTCGCAGATTCAAAATTCATTTAACTGTTTCTCTGCCGATTTCACGCATCAACGTGCGAAAGGTGTCATCGCATTTGAGAGCATAATATTTTTCAGTCGGCGGCATCTGAAGTTCTGCGCAGTCGTTTGGATAACGCAACAAAAATTCCTTATAGGATTTTATCATTATCTTCAGATATTTTTCTTCATCGAAACGAATATAAGATAAAAACGATTTTGCTTCTTCTAAATAATTATCGCACTTAACACTATATTTCTCTTGCCCCCCACAGGCTGAAACATTTTTTAAAATCTTTATCTCTGCTGTAATGCTGAATGAAATACGCGGCCACTGCGTGCTTTGGCGGGATGTAAGGGCCGGGGGCTATTTCTGCTTGAGTAGCACTTGAAAAAACAGCACACACCAAAACAAAAAGAGCAATTCTAACCATCGGACTGGACCTCAATCCCAAATTGTTCGAAGCTTTATTCAATCGTTTCAGCCAGAAAACCATCGCGAAACTGCGCAAGAACGCGTGCGGTCGCTTTATCTAGGACATTGCGATTGTACAATACCAATTTCAGGACATGATTGTTTCCCCGCCCTCCGATGGCGGCCGCGGTTTTTTGGGTGGCGTTTTCCCCTTCATCTTCTGGATTTGGGCCGCTCACGCTTGGCTGCAGCCGATAAAACAGGGCATTCCGCATGGCAAGGGCGGATTCAGGCGGCAATGGACTATCTGGCGGGGGGAGGTGAGGGAGCCATTTTTACTAGATGAATGCATCCTGCCAAACTCGATGCTTAACCTATTGCAGATGAGCCGGTAACGTGACGTTGAAGGATCAAACCACCTTCCAAGACAGCAGTACGTGAGAATTTTGTGGAACAATATTGCAACTTTTGATAGTCAAGTTGGCACAATGATAAACTTACTTAAGAGCTGGGGTGGTATAGGCGCGTTCTTAATTGCGTTGCTTGTTCTCGTTGAATTCAACAATGCGCTCAAGGATCTATTCGGCCTAGAAACTTCTCCTTTGCGACTGATTTGGGAACATAGATTTGGCACCGAAGAGGCTACAAATGAGGATAGTCAACGAGTTAACATCTACTTATGTGCAACAGATAAGCTCTACAGGGCGCGGAATAATTGCGACGGGATTGCTGAGCTTTCTAACTAGCCTCACATTTTCAAATGCGTCTCTCGCACAGACGACGACCGGTAACGATGCCGCAATTCGCCTTCTAATAAACAACGTTGAAGCTTTAACATCCAAGCAGGCAGAACTTGAGTTAGAGATTGAATCCGTGAGGAAGTCAGCGATACCCCGCGGTTCAATTGTCTTTTTCCGTGATACAGAGTGTCCTAACGACGCTTGGCGCCCCTACGACAATGCGCGCGGTAGATATGTCGTGGCCTTGAACCAGGGCGGCGTATTGGGTGCGACTGTCGGTAACCCTCTGGAAGACAAGGAACAACGCGCCGTTGGCCAGCACAGTCATGTCGCGTCTGGAGTAAGTGAACATACCCATGTCGCTGCGGTAGCAGGCAACCACACACACACTTATCGATCGACTGACAACGGCACACTTAACGACAACAGAAGCAACTTTGCCGGCGGGGCTATGAGATTTGGTCGTGTGGACACAAAAACATCAGGTGGCGGAGGAAATCATACCCACCAACTTGACGCCGCTGGTGCACATAATCACAACATCAGCAATGCGGGAGAGAAAGAAGGCACCAACGCGCCATATATTCAACTGCTCGCGTGCGAGAAAATTCGATAGTATGAGAACATCGAATTCTGGCGAAAAATCAATGAATTGGCGACACGTTGTTTGAAGGTACTGCAAGTTTCTCTTCAGAAATTGCAATACGCTCTTTCACTTGCTAGGCCTACCAAGAATGTTTCGGAGATTGTCTCTTGAAGCAGAGATATCCCGAAGCACATTGGTTCCTATATGGGTTGGCGCCAAGGCCCAAGCCCCCTAAAGCACCTCCTCCAACCGCTCACAAATCGTCTTCAGCACCTTCACCCGCGCATGGCGCTTGTCCTCTGACGACACCAGGGTCCAGGGGGCGTAGTGGGTGGACGTCCGGTCGACCATGTCGCCGGCGGCGATGGCGTATTGGTCCCATTTGAGGCGGTTGCGCCAGTCCTCGTCGGTGATCTTGTGCTGCTTGTAGGCCGTGTCCTCGCGGGCCTTGAACCGGCGCAGCTGTTCCTCTTCGGAAATCGCCAGCCAGAACTTGCAGACGATGAAGCCGAAATCCGTCAGTTCCTGTTCGAACTCGTTGATCTCGTTGTAGGCGCGCAGCCAGTCCTCGTGGCCGGCAAAGCCTTCGACCCGTTCGACCAGCACCCGCTCGTACCAGGAGCGGTCGAAGATGGCGAAATGGCCCTTGCGTGGCAGCCGGCGCCAGAAGCGCCACAGATAGGGGCGGGCCTTTTCTTCGTCGGTCGGCGCCGAGATCGGGTGCACCTTGTAGATGCGCGGATCGAGCGGGCGGATCACCCGGCGGATCGCGCCGCCCTTGCCGGCTGCATCATTGCCCTGGAACACCAGCACCACGCCGGTTTTGGTGAGGGCCTTGCGGTCGGAGAGTTCGGACAGCTGATGCTGATACTGGTCCCGGAGCGCGTGATATTCTTCCTTTTCCAGCGTCTCGGTGAGGTCGATGGCATCGACCGCGGTTTCCCGTTTGAGGCCCCCAACGACAGGCGGGGCGGCAATCGATTGCGGCTCGCCATCCTCCAGCTTGAGTTTCATGGCACTGGCAACCGTCTGTGCAAGGGCTGAATCCCGGTACTCCGGGTCCTGGGACGGGATCACGAACCAGGGCGCGTGGCCCTTGCTGGTTTCCAGGATGATCTTTTCACCGGCCTCGCTGGCCTTCTTGTGGTGTTTCAGCGCCGCCCAGTCGGCCAGGACGTGCCGGGCCGCGTCTTTCTTGGAAATGTGTTCCAGGCGCTTTTCCTGTTCCTTCTTGGGCAGATAGAACCAGAATTTCAGGATCAGGACATCCTCGTTGGCCAGCATCTCCTCAAACCGGCGAATGCGCGTCAGCGCCTTTTCAAAGGCGTCGTCGTCGATCTTCTTGTAGATCCAGTCCCGGAGCACGAACTGGTACCAGCTGCCGAAGACAATCGCCGTTTCGCCCTTGGCCGGAAGATCCCGCCAGTAGCGCCAGAGCGGAGGGCGCAGGCGGGCCTCGTCCATCGGCTCTCCATAGGCGTTACAGACCAGATGGCGCGCGTCCATCCAGCCATAAAGCCGGGCCACGGCCTCGCCCTTGCCGGCGCCATCCAGACCATCGACCAGAATGAGAGTTGAAAAGGGCTGCTTCTCGACCACGGGCAACTGCGCCTCCAGCAGCGCTTCCCGCAACTTGGGCTCCAGTTTCTTGAAGTCTTTCTTGGTCATTTTCTGCGGCAGGCGGGCGGATTCGAACACGAAAGATCTCCTCGGAAAAGGCGCGCTGGGTGCATCTTGAAACAGCTCAATCGAAAAAGCCATCGTTACGGTTTGTTCGCGGCTGGCAGGAGAAAGTACAATTTGGCTGTTGGATGAAAGACGACACGCTTATATGAAGCGGTAACCGACTCATCCGGATGGCCGTGCCAACCGGGGACGAGGGCTTGATTAGCGCCTTTTCAGAAACGACCAGACGACGTTCGTGACAGACTTTCTTGACCCCGTCCTGACCTTCATTGCCGAAAACCCGTCCCTTGCCGGGCTGATCTGTTTTCTTGCCGCCATGGGCGAGGCTCTGTTCATCATCGGCCTGTTCGTGCCGACCACGGTGGTGCTTGTGGGCGCGGGCACGCTGGTCGGGCTCGGCAAACTGGATCCGGTGCCGCTGTTCATCTGGACCACGCTCGGGGCGACGGCCGGCGACGCCATCTCCTACTGGATCGGCTGGCGCTTCAAGGACAAGATCAAGACCATGTGGCCGCTCAACAAATATGCCCACCTGGTGGAGGCCGGCGAGCAGTTCTTCCAGAAACACGGCGGCAAAAGCGTCTTCATCGGCCGGTTCGTGCCCGGTGTGAAATCGGTCGTTCCGGGCATTGCCGGCATGGCCGGCATGAATTTCACCCGCTTTTCGGTGGTCAACGTCACCTCCGCCTTCGCCTGGACCATCGTCCATATCGCTCCCGGCATCATTGCGGGATCCGCACTTGGAGCCATTGGCCAGATCAGCGGCCGGCTGGCGCTTGTGCTGGGGGCACTGCTCTTCGTGGTGTTCCTGATTGTCATGCTCGGCCGCTGGCTGATCCTGATCGTTCTGCCCCTCTTCCCGAACACCCACGCAGCCATCGTGCGCGGCTTTGCCAGGCGCGAGGACCGGGTGTCACAATGGATCGCGCGCAATTTCGATCCGGCCCATCCCCGGTCCACGGGCATGCTGGCCTCCGCGCTGCTGCTCCTGATCACCATGCCGCTGTTCTTCTGGATCGTCGGCGAGGTGGCCCCGGGCGAGCCGATGGTGCGGGCAGATCTGGCCATCCTGAACCTCTTTGACAGTCTGCGCACACCTGTCGGCGACAAGATCATGGTGTTCATGACGTCGCTCGGCGATGGCGTCGTCGTCACGGCCGTCACGGTGGCCGTCGCGGCTTACCTGTTTGGCCGCAAGGCCTGGCGGCGCGGCACCGGGTTCATCATCGCCATGGCCGGCACGGCCCTGTTCGTACCGCTGTTCAAACTGATGCTGCACCGCTCGCGGCCAATCGAGCTCTATGCCGGCGCCGACGCCTACAGCTTCCCCAGTGGCCATGCCACGCTGACGGCGGTTCTGTTCGGGATCTGCGCCGTTCTGATCGCCCATGATCTCAATCGCTGGGCCAAGGCCAGTATCTTCACCATTGCCGCCAGTTTCGTCATCACCATCGGCTTCTCGCGTGTCTATCTCGGCGCCCACTGGATGTCGGACGTTCTGGCCGGGCTTCTCTTCGGCACGGCCATGGTGTCCGCCTTCGCCTTCGTCTTCGGGCCGATTCACAATGAGAAGATCGGACGTGCAACCGTAGCCGGCATCGTTGTGGCGACCCTTGCCGTGTTCGGCGGCTGGCACATTTCGAGCACATTCGACAAGGCGCTTCTGACCTATGAACCGCGCTCGAACACCGAAGTGCTGACGGCGTCCGGCTGGCGCCAGAGTGGCTGGCAAAGCCTGCCGGCGCGGCGGATCGAACTGAATGGCGACCGCGAGGAACCCTTGGTCATCCAGTATTCCGGGTCACTTGAACACTTTGCCCATACGGCCGAAAAAGCCGGCTGGCAGCTGCCACCAAAATGGTCGCTGACGACAGCGGGCGGTTTTGTGGAAGGCAAGACCCCGTCCGATTCCCTGCCGATCCTGCCGCGCAGCCAGAATGGCCGCCAACCCGATCTGGTGCTGATCCGCAAGGACACCGACGAAGCCGGTGGCCGCTGGGTGCTGAGGCTCTGGCCAAGCCGCTACGAGATCCTGGAGGGCGGCAGCCTGCAGGCGCTCTATCTCGGCAGCGTCGTTCATGAAGATATTCTCAGACCCATGGGCGAATTCTCGGGCCCGCGGACAGACGTCCATGTACCCGACCCGGCCGACAACCCGGCCCTGTTGCTGCCCGGGGCGCAAACCCGCCAGCGCGCCGACGGCATAAAGGTGGTGCTTGCCACCGGGCCGGAAGCACAGGTCCAGACCGGCGGCGCTGACAAGCTTAATAGGACTGGTAGATAAGAGGCCACTCCTTGGGGGCCATTTCGATCCCGTCACAGTCGGTTTTTTCCCGGTATTCGAGGAGTTCCAGCTCCAGAACCTCGCCGGGTCCGTCGATCAGCCGGTGAACCCGGTAGCGGCCACAATCTCCGACACCGCGGCTGAGCGCGGTGGTGCGGACCAGTCCCTTGGGACCGAGTATATCGGCATTCATGGCCTGGTAGTCTTCACCGGAAATGCCGGGTGGGTTCGGCAGGGTGAGAAGGTTGCCCCAGCCCCGCGGCGGGTTCTCGGTCACGGCCAGGACGCTGGCCGCCTGATAGGCCGCCGAGATGCAGGGCACTTCCCACAGCAGATAATAGTCGTTGATGACATACCGCGCGCCGCCCCAGGCATGGTAGCCGTCGACATCGCATTCATCGCCGGTCTGTTCGCGCATCAGCTGAACCAGAACGGGCGGCAGTTCGGACATGTCGTTCAGAAGGGTTTGCCGCCCGATCGGAATGCCGTTGGGCAGGCCGGGGGCTCGCGCATCAGGCTGATAGGCCGGTGCCGCTGACGCCGTTTGCTGCCCTCCACAGCCCAGAACACCCTTGGCAATGGCAACAAACGGAACTTTGCCTTTCTGGATCACGGTCATCACGGCATCGCTGATCCGATTGTCTTCTCCACTCTGGTCAGCGCTCCGGATTTCAATGTGAACCCGCACCTCCCGGTTATCGCTGGCATAGAGATAATGGCCAGCGACTTCGTTCGAGGCCGCCCCGCCGGCGGCAAGTTCAAAGAGCTGATGCACCGTGTCGCCAATCTTCACCCGCGCCGGACCGGCATAGCCCCGATCGCCGGAATTGACGTGAAACAGATAGGCGTAGCGGTCCGTTTCGGGGTCGCGGTCATCCTGCCAGAGAGAGAACCGGCAGGTACCGAGGTCGCTTTCAATGTCCTGTTTGCCGAACAGTTTCAGGGCTATTTTCGTGTCATCCTCCGCGGCACGTGCGGCCGGGTTGCCGCCGAGCAACAGAGCCATGGCCCCGATCAGCCCGGCAAGTGCAGTCAATGCTTTCATATGTCCCCCCAACATCCGGGCGCAAATGACGGCCGCCCTGTCTCCCAGAAAGTGCCGCAAAAAAGGCCCTGGTGCCAGCCTGTCGTTTTTGACCAAACCTGTCGCCAGTTGATCTCGAGGCTCTTGATCTTTTGGCATTATATTCATATATTCGAATATATCAAAAACATGAGCATGACATGACTGACTTCACACCCTTTCTCAGCTTCCTTGGCGGAACGATGATCGGCCTCGCCGCCGTGGCCCTGATGGCGGTTCAAGGACGTATCGCAGGCATCAACGGCATCGTCAGCGGTTTCCTGACGACCGAGCTCAGCCCGGACTGGGCCTGGCGCGCGGCCTTTCTGGCCGGCATGGTCGTCAGCCCGCTTGTCCTGCTAGGGTTCACCGGCCAGCTGCCGGAAATCACCGTACCGTCTTCCCCCTTGCTTCTGGTGGCGGGCGGCTTTCTGACCGGGGTCGGAACCACCTTCGGGTCCGGCTGCACCAGCGGTCATGGCGTGTGCGGCATGTCCCGCCTGTCCGCGCGGTCAATCGTCGCGACCATGACCTTCATGGCCACTGCAGTGCTGACCGTGTTCCTGACCCGGCACGTGTTTGGAGGTTAAGATCATGAGACTTCTGACAGCTTTCGGCTTTGGCCTCCTCTTTGGTTGCGGTATTCTGATTTCCGGCATGGGCAACCCGGCCAAGGTTCTGAACTTCTTCGACTTTGCCGGAACCTGGGATCCGAGCCTGGCCTTCGTGATGGGCGGCGCGCTCCTGGTTACAGCCATCGGCTACCGGCTGGCCTTCCGGATGCAGAAGCCGCTGCTTGGCCAGGCTTTCAGCCTGCCGACCAAAACCGACCTCGACAGGAAACTGATCGGCGGCTCGGCGGTTTTTGGAATAGGCTGGGGCCTTAGCGGATTCTGTCCGGGTGGATTGATTCCGGTGATCGGCCTTGGCATCGAACCCGTGATAACGGCCCTTGCCATTGCGGCTGGCATCGTGACCGCCCGCTGGATGAACACACAGGGCCACCGTCACAAACCGGCAAAAGCCTGACGGTGCCGGCAGGAATTGGGAGAATGAGATGAGCAACTCGAACTATCCGGTCGACATGGCCGTTGCTCCTGAGGTCACGGGCTTTTTCGATCCGGCGACCAATACGATCAGCTACGTCGTCAAGGACCCGGCCTCGAAGGCCTGCGCGGTCGTCGACAGCGTGATGGACATCGATTATGCGGCCGGCCGGATCACCTATGATCATGCCGACGAGATCATTGCCCATATCCGGGACAACGACCTGGACCTGGAATGGCTGATCGAGACCCATGTTCACGCCGACCATCTGTCGGCCGCGCCCTATATCCAGCAGCAGCTTGGCGGCAAACTCGGCATTGGCGACAAGATCACCGTGATCCAGGAGACCTTCGGCAAGATCTTCAATGAAGGCACGGAGTTCCAGCGGGACGGCAGCCAGTTCGACAAGCTGTTCCAGGATGGTGATACCTACCAGATCGGCGAAATGACTGCCTTTGCGATGTACACGCCCGGTCATACGCCGGCCTGCATGGTGCATGTCATGGGCAATTCGGCTTTCGCAGGCGACACCCTGTTCATGCCGGATGGCGGCTCTGCCCGCGCGGACTTTCCGGGCGGCGACGCGGCAACCCTTTACGACAGTATCCAGAAGGTGCTCGCGCTGCCCGACGACATGCGCCTGTTCATGTGCCACGACTATGGCCCGAACGGCCGCAACATCGAATGGGAAACCACGGTCGGCGCTGAAAAGGAACACAATATCCATGTCGGCGGCGGCAAGACCAAGGCGGAGTTCGTCAAGTTCCGCACCGAACGCGACGCCCAGCTGGACATGCCGAAGCTGATCATACCCTCACTGCAGGTCAACATGCGTGCGGGCAAGCTGCCGCCGGCAGACGATGACGGCAAGACCTTCCTGAAAGTGCCGGTCAACGCTCTTTGACGATTGAGGAAAAAGTCAGTCTTCAGTTGCAATTTGACGGCTCGGGCGCCAGCCTGAAACCGTTTCTATTTGCTCAGACCAGTTGCGAGTTGCCATGAAAGCAGTCAATCCAGACCTGTCGGTTGCCCCACAGATTCAGCCGGAAGATGTCACCGTGATTGCCCAGCAGGGCTTCAAATCCGTGATCTGTAACCGCCCGGACGGCGAGGCCCCGGACCAACCTGAGTTCGAAGCCATAAAGACGGCAGCGGCAGAGCAGGGCCTGGAAGTTCGCTACCTGCCGATTGTGGGCAGCAACTTCGGCGCTGATGACATTGAGACGTTTACAAAAATGATGGCCGACCTGCCGAAACCGGTGCTCGCCTATTGCCGGAGCGGGACCCGTTCGATCGCGCTCTGGGCCCTTTCTGAAGCGCGAAGCCGGCCTGTCGCAGACGTCCTGGCCGATACCAGCGCCGCCGGATACAACATCGCCGGCCTGTTTCCGCCGCAACCCGGTTCCTGAGACCACCGAACTCACTCGGCCACTCGAACGCCTTTAACGAACCGCAGCACTGCCTGGTGCAGCGGAAACCATGACCTTGTCCCGCTTGCAGCCTGCGGCGCGCGGTGACGCAAGCCGGATAGAACACGATGAAGCGGCTGCAGCGCTACCTGCCCATCCTCGACTGGGGCAAACGCTATGACACGGAAACGGCCACCAGCGACCTTGTGGCCGCGGTGATCGTCACCATCATGCTGATCCCGCAGTCGCTGGCCTATGCGCTGCTTGCCGGCCTGCCGCCCGAAGTCGGACTTTATGCCTCGATCCTGCCGCTGGTCGCCTATGCGCTGTTCGGCACCAGCCGGGCGCTGGCCGTCGGCCCGGTGGCTGTCGTCTCGTTGATGACGGCTTCGGCCGTCGGCGAACTGGCCCAGCAGGGAACACCGGAATATCTGGGGGCCGCAATCGTGCTGGCCCTGCTGTCCGGACTGATGCTGATCATCATGGGCCTCTTTCGGCTCGGGTTCCTGGCCAACCTGCTCAGCCATCCGGTGATTTCGGGTTTCATCACCGCCTCCGGCCTGTTGATCGCCTCCAGCCAGCTGAAACACATTCTCGGCGTGCCGGCCCAGGGTCACACGCTCTACGACATTCTCCTGTCCATTGCCGGCCACCTTGGCGACATCAACTGGATCACGTTGACAATCGGCGTTGCCGCGACCGGGTTTTTATTCTGGACACGCATGGGCCTGAAAAAGCTGCTGCTCGGGCTGGGACTGAAACCGTTTCTGGCCGATATCCTGACCAAGGCGGGTCCGGTGGCAGCCGTTGCGGTCACCACGCTCCTTGCTGCAGCGTTCAACCTTGGTGACAGGGGTGTCCGGCTCGTCGGCGACATCCCCTCCGGTCTGCCGATGCCGCACCTGCCCGCCTTCGACAGCGAGCTCTGGCTGGCCCTGGCCGGCCCGGCGCTGCTGATCTCGGTGATCGGTTTCGTGGAGTCCGTTTCCGTCGCCCAGACGCTGGCAGCCAAGAAACGGCAGCGGATCGAGCCGGACCAGGAACTGATCGGGCTTGGTGCCTCGAACGTCGCCTCCGCGATTTCCGGCGGCTATCCGGTGACCGGAGGCTTTGCCCGGTCCGTCGTGAATTTTGATGCCGGCGCGGCGACGCCCGCGGCCGGGGCCTTTACTGCCGTCGGCATCGCCCTCGCCACCTTGTTCCTGACGCCGCTTCTGACATTTCTGCCCCAGGCAACGCTGGCTGCGACCATCATTGTTGCGGTTCTCTCCCTGGTGGATCTTGGCGCGATCAAACGCACCTTCAACTACTCCAGGAGCGATTTCGCCGCCATGGCGGCCACGATCCTGGTTACCCTGTTTTTCGGGGTCGAGCCGGGTGTCGTGACCGGTGTTGCCTTGTCCATCGCGCTCTATCTTTATCGCAGCAGCCGCCCGCATACGGCCATTGTCGGCATCGTTCCGGGAACGGAGCATTTCCGGAACATCGACCGCCACAAGGTGGTGACCGGTGACCGGGTGCTGACCCTCAGGATCGACGAAAGTCTGTTCTTCGCCAATTCCCGTTTCCTGGAAGACAGGATCTACGCTTTGGTCGCAGACAAGACTGACATCGAGCATGTGGTCCTGATGTGCCCGGCGGTCAACGAGATCGATGCCAGCGCTCTGGAGAGCCTCGAAGAAATCAACCACCGCCTGAAAGACAGCGGTGTCCTGTTTCACCTGTCGGAGGTAAAGGGACCGGTGATGGATCGGTTGAAGAGGACCGATTTCCCGGAGCATCTGACCGGGCAGATCTTTCTCAGCCAGTATGACGCCCTGTGCACGCTCGATCCGCTGACGGCCCATATTTCGGAAAGCCGGACGCCGAAAAAGGCCGCGCGCTCCGATGTCTGGTCAGGGCCGGAGATCTAGGGTCAGGTCTCAATAACGACTGGCAGCGCTGTCTCTATTGCAGGATCGGCGTGATCTTCTCGCAAAAGCGGAAGTGAACCGGCGGTTTTTCGCCCTCCTGGACAACAAGTCCCTGCGTGCCGCGAGGCATGACAGTGACCAGTTCGATCGCTTCACCGCCGTCCGTCAGCAGGCAGTTGAGCGCCGCCCGCTGCGTTTGCTTGCCCGCCTTTTCCGCCCCATAGACCTGGCAGATCCGGCCTGGCGTCTCGAAGAGACCCCGGTAAATGGCCAGCGTCGACCCCGGGCTGCTGCGGTCGATCCGGGCTGCCGGACACTGGTTCAGGTCCTTTACCCAGATCCCTTGTGCGAATTCGGCAAATCTCAGATCGAGCATCTTGCCCTGAAGCAGGGGAGCGGATTTGGGAACCTCGAACATCAGGTCGCCCTTGCCGGCACCAGCGGTGCTGCATGCAACTGCCAGCATTGCTGCTGCCAGAGCTGTTTGACTGAAAATGCGCAACCGTTCCCCCTTGCCGATTGACATGATGCTCCCCGGATTATGCAATCTGCGGCGAAAAAGGCAATTCAGCAAGTTTTTACAACCTTCACGATTCGGCTGCTTGCATTTTTCGAACAAAGATGGAACAAAACTGGAATGAATAACGATAGTCAGCAATCGTCGGGACGTATTCAGCTGGATGACCCGCTGAAAGACGGCCGCCAGTCGGATACGGCGCTGAAAGTCTGGCGCGGAACGGCGCGGCTCTTGCGCCAGTTCGACTTTGCCTGCCTGTCGGAAGTCACGCTTGCATCAGCGCGGCGGGCCGATCTTCTGGCCATCGGCCCCAAGCACGAACTCTGGATCGTCGAAGTGAAGTCTTCGGTGGCCGACTTTCGCGCTGACAACAAGTGGCCGGACTATCGTCAGCACTGCGACCGGCTCTATTTCGCCACCCACCCGGATGTACCGCTGGATATCTTTCCCGAAGAAGCCGGCCTGATTGTCTCGGACGGGTTCGGCGCGGAAATCCTGCGCAATGCGCCGGAACACAAGCTGAGCGCGGCCACCCGCAAGGCGGTCACCCTGCGCTTTGCCCGCCACGCCGCCCACCGGCTGCACAATCTGGCAGACCCGGACGGTATGCAGCTGTTCGATCAGTTCTGACCGGTCCCACTCCCGGCCCTCTTTCCGAGTTTCAATTGCTTGTCTTCCCGGCGAAGCGGTGCGTGAGCCGGGACCAAGGGCACGGTTTGGATGCTCGGGAACTCCTGCGCATTCATGAGATTTCCGGCACAAGGTATCCGGGTCTCTGCTTTCGCGAGTATGGCAACTGAGAGGCCGTTGTCCCTCTTTGCTCTCATCCTTGCCCAAACGCGATGCTGCGACGCCTGCTGAAGCAATCCAAATCCGTCCCTGGACGTACAAAAAGCCGTCGCCCACAGGAAGGAGCTAGGCCCGGGTGCAAGACCCCTTACACATCGTCTGGTTCAAGAAAGACTTGCGGGTCCAGGATCATGCACCGCTGAAACGCGCTTCTTTGCATGGCCCGGTTTTACCGCTCTATGTGGTCGAACCGGAGCTTTGGCAGCAGCCGGACATGTCGGGCAGGCACTTCGAGTTTCTCACCGAGTGCCTGGCCTCCTTGCGACAGGACCTGACGGTGCTTGGCCAACCCCTGATCGTCCGGACCGGCCGGGTTACGGAAATTCTGGCCGAGCTCGCCGACCGTTTTGTGATCGGCGGTCTGTGGTCGCACGAGGAAACCGGCAATGACTGGACCTACCAGCGAGACCGTGCCGTTACCGCCTGGTGCCGCGAGAGGGGCATTGCCTGGACCGAGTGCCGTCAGACCGGCGTGATCCGCCGGCTGAAATCCAGGGACGGCTGGGCCGGGCAATGGGACAGCTTCATGGCAAAGCCAGGAATAGATGCGCCGCGTTTGCCCCCACTTGGCGGATTGGAGAATGGCGCTATTCCGACGGTGAAGGATCTCGCGCTTGCGCCCGATCCCTGCCCCGACCGGCAGCGCGGCGGCCGGAAGGCAGCAATGGAGACGCTTGAGAGTTTCCTGTTCCGGCGTGGCAAACCGTATCGGGCGGCGATGGCAACGCCGGTCAGGGCCTTCGATGCCTGCTCACGGCTGTCGCCCCATCTTGCCTTCGGCGCGTTGTCCATGCGCGAGGTGGCCCAGGCCACCTGGGCCCGCCAGCGCGAACTCAGGGACCAGGACTTTCAGGGCCGAACCACCTGGCAGGGGGCAATGCGTTCCTTTTCCGGACGTCTTCACTGGCACTGCCATTTCATGCAGAAGCTGGAGGATGAACCAAGGCTGGAGTTTGAAAACCTGCACCGGGCCTATGACGGGCTCAGACCGAAAGACCCTGACAAAATGCGGCTTCAGGCCTGGCAGAACGGCGAAACCGGCCTTCCCTTCGTCGATGCCTGCATGCGGGCGCTCAAGGCCACGGGCTGGATGAATTTCCGGATGCGCGCCATGCTGATGGCCGTCGCCAGCTATCATTTCTGGCTGGACTGGCGGGCTCCCGGCCTGCATCTCGCCCGGCAGTTCACCGATTATGAGCCGGGCATTCACTGGCCGCAGGTCCAGATGCAATCGGGCACCACAGGGATCAACACGGTCCGGATCTACAATCCGGTCAAACAGGGCCTTGATCAGGACCCTGACGGAGCGTTCGTGCGCCGCTGGGTGCCGGAGCTGAAGGTGATTGACGACGCGCATCTCCATGAGCCCTGGAAAGCGGACAATGCCGGCAAGGTGCTCGGCAAGGCCTATCCCTTTCCCATCGTCGACCACCTGGGTGCCGCAAAAGAGGCCCGGGAAAAGGTCTGGGCAGTGCGCAAGGGGCAAGCCTTTCGCGGCACGGCCGCCGACATCCAGTCGAAACACGGCAGCCGCAAGAGCGGCCTTCCGTTGCGTGGGCGGGAGAACCGCCGGCGGCGAAGCGACAAGCCGGCCGATCCGGACCAGGCAGATCTCTTCGGCGGTGCTTCATGAAAATGCGCAAGAAAGCCGACTTGCCGCAAAAGACCTGCAAAGGCTGCGGGCGGCCCTTCACCTGGCGCAGGAAGTGGGAGAGAGACTGGGACCAGGTCCGCTATTGCTCGGAAAGGTGCAGGCGGCAGCGTGACGGGGCTAAAGCCGTAACAACCTGAGAACCTTGCCCAGATCTCACCTTGTCATCCCGGCCGCAGCGCAGCGGAGAGTCGGCAACTGTGTCATTGAAGTTTGTATTCGGTTTTGTCCCTGAGTACAGCGTTCAGGCGAACGAGGAGTTCTCGAACTGTTGCAACGAGCGCAGTTTTCGAGCCTTCACACTTCGAGTGATGCGATCGGCGAATGCCTTGAGGTCCGGACAGGGGCTCCTTTCCTCCACTGTCGTCATTGCAGGGCTCGACCCTGCAATCCATGCCGTTCCGTCGCCTCAAGCACAGCTCTGTTCGCGGAAAGCCCATGGTATGGATCCCATGGTCAAGCCATGGGATGACGAAGACAGGTGTGGGCGAGCATCATTCTTGCGCCCTGACATTCAGCGCCTTCTGTTTGTCATCCCGGCCGCAGCGCAGCGGAGAGCCGGGACCCCTGTCTCCCTGTGGCTGGAGTGGGAACACCCGCCGTTGTCAGATGGGCACTGGGTGCCGCCTATGCGGGGAAGACAAATGAGAGATTGGTACCTCTCGTTGGGCGAACACCTGAATTCGCGAAAAAGCCGGCCCGGCATCACCGGGCCGGCACGTCAGTTTGCGAGACCCTCTCACACAAACAGGTTGACCAGGCTTTCCAGGTATTCCTGCTTGCCGGATTTCGGCTGCGGCTCCAGGTTTGTGCCATGGACACGCTCGGCCAGTTCCTCCAGTGACGACCCACCCTGCAGGATCGCGGCGTTTTCCGGTTTCTGCCATCCGGCATACCGATCGTCGACAAACCCCTTCAGGCGGCCGTCCTCGATCATGGCAGCCGCGGCCTTCAAGCCCCGGGCGATCGCGTCGGCGGAGCCGACATGCGCCTGGATCAGGTCGACCGGATCCAGCGACTGGCGGCGGAGCTTGGCATCGAAATTGGTGCCGCCGGTGGTGAAACCACCATCCATCAGGATCTCGTAGTAGGCCAGGGCCAGTTCCGGCACGTTCATGCCGAAATGGTCGGTGTCCCAGCCGCACTGATAGTCGTTGCGGTTCATGTCGACCGAACCGAGGATGCCGAAGGACCGGGCCATGTGCAGTTCGTGCTCGAACGAATGGCCGGCCAGGATCGCGTGGCCCTGCTCGATGTTCATCTTGACGTCGTTCTCAAGACCATAGGCCTTCAGGAACCCGTAAACGGTGCCGACGTCGTAGTCATACTGGTGCTTGGACGGTTCCTGCGGCTTCGGCTCGATCAGGATCGTGCCCGGGAAACCGATCTTGTGCTTGTATTCGACCACCATGTTGAGGAAGCGCCCGAGCTGGTCGAGTTCCTGTTTGACGTTGGTGTTGAGCAGGGTCTCATAGCCTTCGCGGCCGCCCCAGAGCACATAGTTGGCCCCACCGAGGCGATGGGTGGCATCCATGGCGTTTTTCACCTGGGCCGCGGCATAGGCAAAGACCTCCGGGTCCGGATTGGTGGCCGCGCCCGACATGAAGCGCCGGTTGGAGAACATGTTGGCCGTGCCCCAGAGCAACTTGATGCCGGTGTCGGCCATCTTCTTCTCGAAGATATCGGCGATGGCGTTCACATTGGCGTTGCTCTCCGCCAGTGTCTTGCCCTCCGGGGCGATGTCCCGGTCGTGGAAGGTGAAAAAGGGCATGCCCAGGATCTGGAACATCTCGAAGGCAACGTCGGCCTTCAACCGGGCCTGGTCCATCGGGTCGCCGCCTGCGGCCATCCAGGAGCGCATGAAGGTCTCGCCGCCGAACGGGTCGGACCCCGGCCAGCAGAAATTGTGCCAGTAGCAGACAGCAAGTCGCAGATGGTCTTCCATCCGCTTGCCCAGCACCACTTCGTCCTTGTTGTAATGGCGATAGGTGAGCGGATCGGTGCTGTCGGGCCCTGCGAACGGGATCGGCTGCAGCTCGCCAAAAAAGCCTGTGCTCATGAATTTGTCTCCTTAAGGAAAATCAGAAACCGGCCTGCTTCAGCGCCGGATAGAGGTTGCGCCAGCGGCCATAGGCCTCGGCATAGGGTGCGATGAGTTGGGGAACGGGATCGATGCTGGTCTTCAGCGCGGGTCTGGTGAAGATGCCTTCGGTGGAGCCCTGGGCTGCCGCCTGGCCGAGACGCGCGGCGCCGAGCGATGCACCGAAATCGCCGTCGACAGGAACATCGACGGTGACGTTCAGAAGGCTGGCAATGATCTCAAGCCAGGTCGTGGAGCGCGATCCGCCTCCGACCGCAAGCACCCGGTCGATGCGCGTGCCGGCAACACCAAGTGCTTCAAGGCAGTCCTTCAGGGCAAAGGCCACTCCATCAAGCACGGCATGTGTGAGCACACGGTCGTCGGTTTCGTGGGAGATGCCGGCGAAGGCCGCGCGGATTTCGACATCATTGTGCGGTGTGCGTTCACCGCCGAGATAAGGCAGGAACGAGACAGGGGACGGGCCGTCGACGCGCCCGAGTGCCGCCGTCAGATCGCCGGGGGAGGCCTTCAAGGTGCGGCCGAGCCAGTTGAGACAGTCCGTGGCCGAAAGCATCACACCCATCTGGTGCCAGGTGTCCGGCACGGCATGGCAGAAAGCGTGCACGGCACTGTCGACATTGGGCGAAAATCGGTCATTGGTCACAAACAACACGCCCGACGTGCCAAGCGAGACAAAGGCGGAGCCCGGATCCACCGCGCCGACGCCACAGGCTGACGCCGCATTGTCACCGCCACCGCCGGCAACGACCGGCGCCGTGTCAAAGCCCCAGCGGGTACAGAGGTCGGATTTCAAAAACCCGGAGGCCGCAGAGCCTTCGACAAGGCGTGGCATGTGCTCACGGGTAAGGCCTGTCGCCGCCAGGAGGTCGTCGCTCCAGTCCCGTTTTGCCACATCCAGCCAGAGCGTGCCCGCGCTGTCGGACATGTCGCCGACATAGTCACCGGTCAGGCAGAAGCGGACGTAGTCCTTCGGCAGCAGAACCATCCTGGTTCTTGCAAAGATCTCGGGCTCGTTTTCGCGCACCCATTGCAGTTTGGGGGCCGTGAAACCCGGCATGACCCGGTTGCCGCCCAGCTTCAGAAACCTTGGCTCGGCTGCTTCCAGGTTCCGGCACTGTTTGCCCGAGCGCCCGTCGTTCCAGAGGATACAGGGCCGCAGCGGCCGTCCGGCATCATCCAGCAAGGTGGCGCCGTGCATATGACCGGAGAGGCCGATGCCCTTGACGGCCGCAAGCTCAGCCGGGGCCTTCTCCTTCAACGCATCCAGCACGGTCTCGCAGGCCGTCCACCAGCTGTCCGGATCCTGCTCCGACCAGCCCGGATGCGGGCGTTCGACGCTCAGCTCCGCCGAGGCTGATGCGATCAGGGACTGGTCGTCCCCCAACAATATGGCTTTGACCGAACTTGTGCCGATATCGAGACCGATATACATGAGGTGCGTTCCTCAAAAAAATCCAAAAAGAATGCCGACGCCCCGTTTTCAAGGTCCGGCAAAACACTCATGACCAGAACGCAGCGGTGACTGTCCGTTCAAATCATGAAGCGCGTCCGCGGACAAGGGCCCGCGGACGCGAATGGGTCAGCCGACGACGGTATCGTCGACCAGCGCGCCCGGTCCGGGCGTTGCACCTTCCGGGCACTTGCCCAGAATGATCATGCCGAGCACATCGTCATCCGTGACGTCGGTGGTCTTGGCCGTGCCGACCAGCTGGCCGTTCTTCATCACGGCAATCCGGTCACACAGCTGGAAGACATCATGAATGTCGTGGCTGATCAGGAAGATGCCGAGGCCCTGTTTCTTCAACTCCTGGATCAGCTCCGCCACCATCTGGGTCTCGTGGACCCCGAGCGCGGCGGTGGGCTCATCCATGATCAGGATCTTGGCGTTGAAATAGACCGCCCGTGCAATGGCGACCGACTGGCGCTGACCACCCGACAGGGCTTTCACCGGCGCGTGGAACTTCTTGAAGTTCGGGTTGAGCCGGCCCATGATCTTGCGGGTTTCCGCCTCCATGGCGTCGTCATCGACAAAGCCGAGCGGCGTGGTCAGTTCCCTGCCGAGAAACAGGTTGGAGGCTGCATCGAGATTATCGGCCAGCGCGAGTGTCTGGTAGATGGTCTCGATGTTATAGGCCCGGGCATCGCGCGGCGAGTGAATGTGGACTTCCTCACCATTGATGCGGATTTCACCGCTGTCGGACTTGTAGGCACCCGACAGGATCTTGATCAGGGTCGACTTGCCGGCCCCGTTGTGGCCCAGAAGACCAACCACTTCACCTGGGTAGAGATCGACAGTGACGTGATCCACGGCCTGCACCCCGCCAAAGGAGATGCACATGTCTTTCATTTCTACGAGAGGCGCGTCCATCACTCAGTCTCCCGTGCGCTTGCGATAGATGATGTCCACCAGAACGGCGAGTACGAGAACCGTACCGACGACGATGTTCTGGAGCGGCGCGTCCACGCCAACCATGGCCATGCCGGACTGCAGCGACTGCATGATCAGGGCCCCCAGGATGGCGCCGTAGATCGTGCCGACACCACCGGCCAGTGCCGTTCCGCCGATGACGGCAGCCGCAATAACCCGAAGTTCGTCGAGCGTGCCGATGTCGTTGGTGGAAAAGCCGAGACGGGCCGCAGCGACGGCGGCGGCGAGCGCGGACAGGCCCCCCATGATCGCGAACACCTTGACCGTCAGGAAGCGGGTGTTGATGCCGGAGAGCTCCGCCGCATCCGGATTGCCGCCGGTTGCGAAGATGTAGCGGCCAAGGCGTGTCCGCTGGGCCACCAGCGTCATGATGACGGCAACGACGATCAAGAGCAGCACGGAATAGGGAATGCCGTAGCCCATGGTCAGGCCTTCCGGCAGCGTCTCACCGCTGGCTTCGAAGATCCGCTTAAGCCGCGCCTTCGGAATGTCATAGGAGTTCAGGATCCAGACAAAACCAAGGATCGCAACCGTGGTGATGGCAGCCATCGTGGCTTCTGCCCAGGCCGGTTTCACGGGGAAACCATGGGACGACTTGCGCCTGCGGGAGGCAATCTGCATCCAGAGCGCCGCGGCGACGGCCAGGACGCCGAAGACCCACGAGCCGGTTTCGCCCATCGTGCCGCCGATACCGCCGATTTTCGTGAAGGTTTCGTCAAGCGGACCAATGGTCTGACCGCTGGTGATGAACCAGGCGACGTTTCGCCAGACCAGCAGACCGCCGAGGGTCACGATGAAAGCCGGAATGCCGAGATAACCGATCATCCAGCCCTGAAAGGCGCCGATGGTCACGCCAACAACAACGCCGGCGAGAATCGCAATGAGCCAGATGCCGGGATGCCCGAGGCCCATGAATTGCGGCAGGATGTCGGTTTGAACCACCGCCATGACGGCGGCAACCGTTGCCAGAACGGACCCCACCGACAGATCGATATGGCGGGTGACGATGACGAAGACCATGCCGGTTGCCATGATCGCGACGGACACGGTCTGGATCGTCAGGTTGAAGATGTTGCGCGGTGTCAGGAACCGGCCATCGGTGAACACATTGAAGATCAGGCACAGAACGACAAACGCCCCGATCATGCCCAAAAGCCGCGTATCGAGCTGCAATGCGGCAAAGAGATTTCGTGCTGTCGGGTTTTTCGACCCTGACAGTGCCGTGTCGGACATAGAGGTTACTCCTGCTTGGAGACCAGCATGCTTTCGCATCGGGTGGCCCATCCCGGGGAACGGCTTTGGCAAGCGGTCCCTGTTTTAAGGCCCCGGTTAACAGTAACCGGGGCCGCGCTTATCGCGTATTGGTATTAGTTACAGGGAGCCGGGCCGTTTTCGACGCCCTGGCACAGGTCTTCCTTGGAGATCCAGCCTGCGTCAACAACGGCAGACAGGTTGTCCTTGGTGACCGGGAGCGGTGCCAGGAACTTGGCGGTCAGCTCGGTGCCGCCCGGAGACGTCCAGGCTGCTGCGCCGTCAACAGCGGACATCTCGTCGCCATTGGCCAGGGCAACGGCGATTTCACCGGCTGCCTTGCCGAGCTCACGAGCGTCCTTCCAGACGGACACGGTCTGGGTGCCCTTGGCAACGCGGTTCAGAGCGGCGTGATCACCGTCCTGACCGGAAACCGGGATGCCGTCCATGCCCTGGGCGGTCAGAGCCGCGACAACACCGCCGGCGGTGCCGTCGTTGGACGCCACAACGGCGTCAACCTTGTTGTCGTTGGCCGTCAGGATCTGTTCCATGTTGCGCTGTGCGTTCGCCGGCAGCCAGCCATCGGTGTAGGCTTCGCCAACGATCTTGATCGCGCCGCTGTCGAGCGCTTCCTGCAGGACTTCCTGCTGACCGCCGCGCAGGAAGTCTGCATTCGGGTCGGTCGGGGAGCCCTTGATCATCACGTAGTTGCCGGTCGGCTGGGCAGCCAGCACGGCAGCAGCCTGCATGCGGCCGACTTCGACGTTGTCGAAGGTCAGGTAGAAGGCGCGCGGATCGTCAATCAGACGGTCGTAGCCGACAACCGGGATGCCTTCGTCAGCGGCAGCCTGCACAGCCGGACCGATGGCCTGGGCGTCCTGAGCCAGGATGATCAGGGCTGTTGCGCCTTGCGCGATCAGCGCTTCCACATCGGAAAGCTGCTTGGCGGACGAGCTCTGCGCGTCAGCGGAGATGTATTTTGCACCGGCAGCTTCGAGAGCGCCCTTGATGGCGGCTTCGTCGGTTTTCCAGCGCTCTTCCTGGAAGTTGGACCAGCTGACACCGACAACGATGTCTTCCGCCTGAGCGGCGGTGATGGCAGTTGCGGACAGCAGGGCGCCGGCCAGCAAAGTGGTGATCTTACGCATTGCGATGTTTCCTCCAGTTGGCACAACCCACGTCGAACGGCGGTGCCTAAAATGCGTCTATGGTGAAGCGTCTTCTTGAGGCGCTTTCAGAAAGGACAGCCTTGTTGTTATTTTTTTTGGTGTCCGAAAAAAAGTTGCAGGAAAGCGCTGCTCCTGTCAACATGGTTTTGCAAAACTCTGCTCCGACGGGTTCAAAAATCCGGAACGAGGGCGGAAAAACCGGGAGAAACCCGGGACAGAGGAAACACCTTGGGAAGAGCTGAGCGAGCATGACACGCAAGGCGGACCGGGATCAGATCCGGCGGCAAAACAGAAGTATTGTTCTACAGGCCCTGCGCCGGAGCGGTCCGATGGCACGGATCGATCTCGGCCAGATCACCCGGCTCAGTCCGGCAACCGTGACGGCAATCACGTCCGACCTGCTCGACCAGGGGTTGATCGTCAGCCTGGAAAGCGAAGAGCCCAAGGCGCCTCAGGCGCGCGGGCGTCCACGCACCCTCCTGAAGCTCAATCCGGAGGCAGTCTACACCATCGGCGTGCGCCTCGCGGTGAATGCGATCGACCTGTCGCTGGTGAACTTCGCAGGCGAGGTCATCAAGGAAGCGCGCAGCCGCTTCGATACCGCAACCGCGGATGCAACAAGTTTTCCGGCCGCTCTGATCAGCGCGATCCGGGAGTTTCTCCAGGAGGCGGGTGTCAGCGTCAGCCGCGTGCGCGAGATCGGTGTCGCTGCACAGGGTGTTGTCGAGACGGAAACCGGCATGGTTGCCTGGAGCCCGGCCTTTGCGGGGCGCAAGATCCCGATCGTCGGGCCGCTGCACGATGCCTTCGGGGCCGAATGCTACATCTCCAACGACACCAACATGATCACCGAGGCCCTGCACTGGTCGGACCCGAACCGCTACAGCGGCACCTTCGCGGTGATCATGCTCGACTATGGTGTCGGCATGGGGCTCTATCTTAACAACCAGCTGTTTTCCGGCGCCAGCGGCACGGCAGCCGAGTTCGGTCACGCCAATCACCTGCCGGGCGGAGCGCTCTGCCGGTGCGGCAAGAAGGGGTGCCTGGAAGCCTATCTTTCCGATTACGCCCTGGTTCGCGCGGCCTCGCATCTGCCGGAAGACACCGACCCGATCACGATCCGGGCCGGCGTCAGCGGCCTTGCCCGGTTGATCGAGCTTGCCGGATCCGGGGACGAGGCCGCCTGCAAGGCCTTTCACGATGCCGGACGGGTGCTCGGCTACGGTCTTGCCCGTGTCATTGCCATGATCGACCCGAAGCGTGTTGTCCTGACGGGTGCTGCCATGCGTGCCTTTGCCTTCATGGAAAAGGGCATGTGGGAAGGCCTCGAAGAGGCACTCGTCGCCGATCTCAGAAACAATTTCTCGCTCGACGTGATGCCCTGGAACGAGAACTTTATCCGAAGCGGCCTGATCGCCCAGTCCATGGAACGGCTGGACAAGGACTTTCTCGGGGCAGCCTCCGAGGCGTCGCCAAAGCCCGGGCCAGAAAAGGAGACGGTATGACCAGGCAAATTTTTTTGCGGCCCTCTCTCCTCCTGGCCCTGTTGCTGTTTCCCGGCGCGGCCGTGGCCGATCCGGATCTTCCGCCCTGGAGCGAACGTGCTCTGACGGAAGATGTTGATCTTGAAGCCCTTGCCGCCTCCAGCGACGATCTGATTGCCAGACTTCAGCCGCTCGGCAAAGAGCTGTTCAAGGCAAAATTCACCACGTTGGACGGCGCGGGCCGCCCCGACGCGACCGGGGCCATCGTGCCGACCAAGGTACGCCGGAAATCTCATCTGACGTTTCAGCGGCTGGCCGGCCTCGACGCCAATGCCTGCGCGTCCTGCCACAACGAACCGGTGACCGGTGGTGCAGGATCCTTCACCGCGAACGTGTTCGTCTCCGAGGGTTTTGAAAGCGCGGATTTCGACACGATCGATCCGCAGTTTTCCAACGAACGCAACACCAATGCCCTTCAAGGCGCCGGCCTGATCGAACTGCTTGCCCGTGAAATGACCGCGGACTTGCGCGCGCAGCGGCAGGCGCTTCTGAAAAAAGCCCGTGCCAGCGGCCAGCCCGAAACGGCAACCCTTGAAAGCAAGGGGGTCTCCTTCGGGTCGCTTTCGGCAGCTCCCGACGGCACGCTCGATGTCTCCAAGCTCGACGGCATCGACGATGACCTGACGCTTCGGCCCTTCAGCCAGAAGGGTGTCTTCGCCTCGCTGCGCCAGTTCACGGTCAACGCCATGAACGCCCATCACGGTATCCAGCCAACTGAACGGTTTGGTGCCATGTGGAGCGGCAGTGACGATTTTGATGGCGATGGACATGTCGATGAAATGAGCCCCGGGCAGATTTCCGCCCTCGTTGCCTTCCAGGCGACGCTGCCGGCACCGACACGCAAACAGGACCTGCCAGAGGTCTGGCAGGCGGCCGCCGAGGCGGGCGAAACCCTGTTTTCGGAAATCGGCTGCAGTACCTGCCATGTTCCGGCTCTGCCGCTTGAAAGCCTCCTGTTCCAGGATCCGGGGCCGTTCGACACGGCCGGCACGTTGCGCCAGAGCGATGTGGACACGCCGCTGGTCTATGACCTTGGCACACTCGACTGGGTGAAGGCCTTGCCGCGCGATGACCAGGGCCGGGTGCTGGTGCCGCTCTTTGGTGACCTCAAACGCCACAAGATCGCCGACGCACAGAACGACACGTTCGGCAATGAACTGCTGGCACAACGCTTTGTGGCCAGGGATGTCTTCATCACCTCGGAACTCTGGGGCATCGGCAGCACGGCGCCTTACGGTCATCGCGGCGATCTGACCACGCTGAACGAGGTCATCCTGGCCCATGGCGGCGAGGCCGCGGACAGCCGCAAGGCCTATGCAGGGCTTCCCGAGACCGAGCGCCAGTCCATCATTGCCTTCCTGCGCAGCCTGGAGATCGCGGAATGATGCGTTCTAGTCAAAGAAACGCCGCACTTGGCAGGAAAGCCATAGCTGGCAACGGTGTCACCCCAGTCGACCGCAGGGAGAACCGGAGCCCACTCGCTTCCAGAGGGCCGGTTTCTTTTTCCCAGACCGAAGTCGAGACAAACGCCACGTCAGCAAGTGCCCCTTCAAGTAGGCCCCGGATCTTCGCTGCGCTTGTCCGGGGTGACACCGCGTGGGGCGCACACCGGAGAGAGCTGAGAACAGAACCTGCACAGCTTCCTGGAGGCGGCGCAACTTCTCGGAAAAAAGTCTGGAGCCTGCTTTGTGCAGCGGTCTTGAGCCTTTTCACGCCGGCTTTGGCAACTGCGCAGGACGAAGCACCAGTCTCTTTCGCACCAGTGCCCTCGTTTGCCGAGGAAGCGCAGGCAGCCGGGCTCGACCACAGCTATGACGGAGCCTGGGAGTTTTTTGTTGGTGGTGGCGCGGCCATTTTGGATTGCAATGGCGACAGGCGGCCCGATCTTTTCCTGGCGGGAGGCAAGAACCCCGCGCAGCTCTATCGCAACATCAGTCCGACCGGCGGCGCCCTGGCATTTCAGCCGGTCGATACTGGCCTCACCGCCAAGCAGGCAACACGCGTTCTGGGCGCCTATCCGCTCGACTTCGACAACGACGATGTGCTGGATCTGGTGATCCTGCGTCTGGGCGAGAACCTGCTTCTAAAGGGAAAGGGCGACTGTACCTTCGACGTCGCCAACCGGACGCTCGGATTTGATGGCGGCCGCGAATGGACCACCGCCTTTTCGGCAACTTTCGAACCTGACCTTGACTATCCCACGCTGGCCTTCGGCAACTATGTCGATCGCTCCGCGCCCGGCTCTCCCTGGGGCACCTGCCACGACAATTTCCTGTTCCGGCCTGAAAAAACCGACAGCGGCGTGACCTACCCCGAAGCCAGCCGGCTGTCGCCCGGCTATTGCGCGCTGTCGATCCTGTTCACCGACTGGAACCGGTCGGGCGAGGCTGCGCTGCGGGTCTCCAACGACCGCCACTACTACCGGGGGGCCAGGAGCAGCTTTGGGCCGTTCCGCCCGGACGCCCACCCCGGCCCTATCGCAAGTCCGACGGCTGGCAACATCTGAAGATCTGGGGCATGGGCATCGCGTCGATCGATCTCGATGTCGATGGTTTTCCCGAATATGCGCTGACCTCGATGGGCGACACCAAGCTGCAGAAGCTGGATGTCGAAACGGATGAAACCGTGCCGGTCTATCAGGACATTGCCTTCGACCTTGGCGTGACGGCCCACCGTCCCTACCAGGGCGAGGACCTGAAACCGTCCACCGGTTGGCATTCGGAGTTTCAGGACGTCAACAATGACGGTCTCTGGGATCTCTACATCGCCAAGGGTAACGTCGAAGCCATGCCGGATTTTGCGGCATTCGATCCGGACAACCTTCTGATCGGGCAATGGAACGGCAGCTTTTCCGAAGCCGGCGGCACGGCCGGGATCGGTCTTGACCGCCGTGGCCGGGGCGCAGGGCTGGCCGACTTCAATTCGGATGGCCTTCTGGACCTGGTGGTCGTCAATCGCGCGGCCCCGGTCAGCCTGTTTCGCAACCTGGGGCAGGGCAGCGCCGACATTCCAAAGCCGCTCGGCAACTGGATTGCAGTTGATATCCGTCAGCCGGGCCAGCCGAACAGCCGCGCCGTCGGTGCAAAGATCAGCGTCAAGACCGGCAACCACACCAGGGTCAAGGACATCCAGATCGGAGCAGGACATGCTTCCGGCCAGATGGGTTTTGTCCATTTCGGTCTTGGCGTTGCCGAACGGGCCAATATCCGCATCAAGTGGCCGGATGGCGACTGGAGCCACTCCTACAGGGTCTTCGCCAACAGCCACGTCATCATCGAGCGCGGGTCTGAAAAAGCGCGACTCTGGTACCCGGAATAGCGCCTGGATGCGGCAGGCAAAAACCGGCCGGTTTCAAGCCCTGCCGCGAGTTTTGTCAAGATATCCCCTGTCCCTCCACAGATGAAAACCGGCCGCCACCTTTAGCTACCTGAAATCGCACTGGCCTTATTTACACCAAAAACATGACCTGAGATGGTGTCGGTAGGTCATCGCGGTTGGGCTCGGGATGCGATGTCGGGTAGTCAAAGGTGGGCAAGCAGCATGGTTATTGCGTTCTTCGTCGGGGTCGTGCTTTACGGCGCCGTTACGCTTGTGTTTCTGATCGTCTCTTCGGCTGAGCTTCTGGACAGTGGCCTCAGCACCGCGTCGGGCCTTGCCAGCGTCTTGCTGACTTCCGTCTTCTGGCCTGTGACGCTGATTGCTCTCAGCCTGCTGGTCCTGTTCCGAAGCCGGTTGTTCACCTTGACGCGCGAGCGTCGTGTACCTGCTCCCAGACTGGTTTATCGCTCCAACTGATCCGGCAGCCCAGCGTCTGCTCGGCACGTCAATTCCGGTCGCGCCGGCCCGGTTGCACCATTGTTGCGCCGCTCGAAACCGGATTTTGAGCCGGAATCAGCGCCATGCAAAAAATTTCATCACATGCGAATTTTCGAGCTAAATTGCTGGAATATCGGCAATTTAATTTCTGATATTTTGCCTCAAGTTTATAATCGTTCCAAAAAAAATTTGACTAACTGTTCAAATTTTCTTCCAATGTCATGGTGAGCTTCCTCGCCGAATGAAGGAAGCCGCGTTTGAAAACGATCGCCAACCTTCCGGAGATCTCCATGACCCAGACGAAAGCCGGCCCGGATATTGCCGCCGGGCGCTTGCCTGAGGACGTATACGCCGAGAATTTCAGCGACCTGCATCCGCTGCTGGAACCGCATGAGGCGCAGGTCGAAGCCGACCGCTGCTACTTCTGCTACGACGCGCCCTGCATGCAGGCCTGCCCGACCAGCATCGACATCCCGCAGTTCATCCGCCAGATCTCGACCGGCAACCCGACCGGATCTGCCAAGACCATCTTCGAGCAGAACATCCTGGGGGGCATGTGCGCCCGTGTCTGCCCGACCGAGACCTTGTGCGAGCAGGTCTGCGTGCGTGAAGTCGCTGAAGGCAAGCCGGTGAAGATCGGCCAGCTGCAACGCTATGCGACCGACCACTACATGTCGGAAAATGACACGACACCGTTCACGCGGGCCGCTTCCACCGGCAAGAAGATTGCCGTTGTCGGCGCCGGCCCGGCCGGTCTGTCTTGCGCCCACCGGCTCGCCGTCCATGGCCACGGCGTGACGCTGTTCGATGCCAAGGAAAAGGCCGGCGGCCTCAACGAGTTCGGCATTGCCTCCTACAAGTCGGTCGACAATTTTGCGGCCCGCGAGGTCGAGTTCATCCTGTCGATTGGCGGCATCGAGCTGAAGACCGGCATGCGTCTGGGTGACAATCTGGACCTGTCCTCCCTGCGGGCGGATTTCGACGCGGTCTTCCTGAGCATTGGCCTTGGCGGCGTCAACGCCCTTGGGCTTGACGGCGAAGACAAGAGCGGCTCGCTCGACGCGGTCGACTACATTGCCGATCTGCGCCAGGCACAGGACCTGTCCAAACTGCCGGTCGGCCGCCGGGTCGTGGTGATTGGCGGCGGCATGACCGCTGTCGATATCGCCGTCCAGACCAAACTTCTGGGCGCTGAAGATGTCACCATCGCCTATCGCCGCGGCCAGGAGCGGATGAACGCTTCGGAATACGAGCAGCACCTGGCACAGACCTCCGGGGTAAAGATCATGACCTGGGCCCAGCCCAAGTCCCTGGTCGGTGCCAATGGCGCGATCACCGGCATCGAGCTGGAACGCACCGAAGACAGCAACGGGTCCCTGACCGGCACGGGTGAAACCGTCACCTTGCCTGCCGACATGGTGTTCAAGGCCGTTGGCCAGACACTGGTGCAGGCCGACCTTGGGGATGGCCTCAGCCTGGAGAAGGGCCGGATCGTGGTCGACGCGGATCGCAAGACCAGCCTTGCCGATGTCTGGGCCGGCGGCGACTGCGTGCTTGGCGGCGAGGACCTGACGGTCACTGCCGTGGAAGACGGCAAGATCGCCGCTGAAAGCATCAACGCCGCCCTGAGCGCCTGACGGCGCCCGGCGTCACCAATTTGAGGGAGAGGTCCCATGGCTGACTTGCGTACAGATTTCATCGGCATCAAATCGCCGAACCCGTTCTGGCTGGCCTCCGCGCCGCCAACCGACAAGGAATACAACGTCGTCCGCGCCTTCAAGGCCGGCTGGGGCGGCGTTGTCTGGAAGACGCTCGGGGAAGACCCGGCCGTCGTCAATGTCAACGGCCCGCGCTACGGCGCGATCCATGGCAAGGACCGGCAGCTGATCGGTCTCAACAATATCGAACTGATCACCGACCGGCCGCTGGAAGTGAACCTGCGTGAAATCAAGCAGGTCAAGCGCGACTGGCCCGACCGGGCTCTCGTCGTTTCGCTGATGGTGCCCTGCGAAGAGCAGAACTGGATCGACATCCTCCGCCGCGTCGAAGAGACCGAAGCCGATGGTGTCGAACTCAATTTCGGCTGCCCGCATGGCATGAGCGAACGCGGCATGGGCTCCGCCGTCGGTCAGGTGCCGGAATATATCGAGATGGTCACCCGTTGGGTGAAACAGCATTCGCGCATGCCCTGCATCGTCAAGCTGACGCCGAACATCACCGACGTGCGCAAGCCGGCCCAGGCCGCCAAGGCTGGCGGTGCGGATGCGGTCTCGCTGATCAACACGATCAACTCGATCATGGGCGTCGATCTCGACATCATGTCGCCATCGCCTTCGGTGGACGGCAAGGGGGCCCATGGCGGCTATTGCGGCCCGGCGGTGAAGCCGATCGCGCTGAACATGGTCGCCGAAATCGCCCGCGATCCGGCAACCCATGGCCTGCCGATCTCCGGCATCGGCGGCGTGACCACCTGGCGCGACGCGGCCGAGTTCATGGCGCTCGGCGCCGGCTCGGTGCAGGTCTGCACTGCCGCCATGACCTATGGCTTCAAGGTGGTCGAGGACATGATCGACGGTCTCAGCGACTGGATGGACCAGAAGGGTTACACCTCTGTCGACCAGTTCGTCGGCAGCGCCGTGCCGAACGTGTCTGACTGGCAATATCTGAACCTCAACTACATCGCCAAGGCCAAGATCGACCAGGATCTCTGCATCCAGTGCGGCCGCTGCCACATTGCCTGCGAGGACACCTCCCACCAGGCGATCACCAACATGGTCAATGGCGAGCGCAAGTTCGAGGTGATCGACGAGGAATGCGTCGGCTGCAACCTGTGCGTCAATGTCTGCCCGGTGGAGAACTGTATCACCATGGAGGCCATGGAGCCCGGCAGCACCGACCCGCGCACCAAGAAGCCGGTCGAAAAGGACTACGCCAACTGGACGACGCACCCGAACAATCCGATGGCCGTCAAGGAAGCCGCTGAATAAGCAACTTCCTGAAGGCAAAAAAGACGCAGGCAAGATCCTCCCTTGCCTGCGTTTTTTCTTTTTTGGGACCCGGTTAGCCCTACCCGGTGCCCGACCTTTTCGATTGCGCGCTTAGCGCAGATTCCAGGGGCTCCGGTTTGCCATACAGGAACCCTTGCAGGTGACCGCAGCCGGCCCGAACCAGAAAATCTCTCTGTTCCTTTGTCTCGACCCCTTCAGCGACGGTCTCCATCCCCATCACCTTGGCAAGACCGATCAGGGAACGCACAAGAACATCAGCTTCTGCATCCTGGCCGATGCGCCAGATGAAACTCCGGTCGATCTTCATCTTGTCGAAGCGGAACTTGTGCAGGTAACTCAGACTGGAATAGCCGGTGCCGAAATCATCAATGGCCAGCTCGATCCCGAGCCCGCGCAACTGATCAAAAACCTCCTGCGTTGCCGGATTGGCATCCAGCATCAGATCTTCGGTAATCTCCAGGATCAGACGATGCGGCGGATAATTGTACTTTCGCAGAAGCGCCTCGACTTGCTGGGCAAAACCCGGCTTTTCGATCTGGCTCGTGCAGACGTTGACCGAGACACCGGCGGTCTCCCAGTTGCTGGCATCCCGCAAGGATCGCTCGAGGACCCAATGCCCGATTTGCGGCATCAGGCCCGCGTCCTGGGCGACAGGCAGAAACAGGCCGGGGGAAACGAGACCGCGTGTCGGATGGCGCCAGCGCACAAGCGCCTCGTAGAAGGCAATTTTCTGAGAACGCGCTTCGATGACCGGCTGGTAGAAGACCTCTAGTTCCTCATCCTGCAGCGCCTGGTCAAGCTCGATGCGTATCTCCCGTTTTTCGCGCAGGCTCTGGTCCATTTGTTCATCGTACAGACGAAACACCGCCTTGCGCTCGCGCTTGCTTTGCTGCAAGGCAATGTCCGCTGCCCGAACAAGTTCCGTCAGTGACCGGCCGTGTTCCGGAAAATGAGCGATTCCGGCGCTGACGGACGTGTCAAGCCACTTGCCGTCATACTCGAAGGGTTGCAGTACTCCTTCACGGAGACGGTCTACCTGATGGTGCAACTCGTCAGCCGTCTGCCAGTCTTCGGTCAGGATCAGGAATTCGTCGCCACCGATCCGCCCGATCAGGTCGAACCGCCCCAGGAGCTCCCGGATCCGGCCGGCCTGGCAGCCGATCAGGCTGTCTCCGACCGTGTGCCCGTGGATGTCGTTGACCTGCTTCAGATTGTCCAGATCGAGATAGATCAACCATGCCCGTTTGTTCTGTGCCGCCAGGATCTTCAGACGCTCGGTCGCGACTGCATGAAAGTAGCCCCGCGTGACGCATCCTGTGAGGGAATCATGGCTTGCAGCAAAGCGGGCTTCCTGCTCCTGACGAGCGAGGTCACGCTTCACTTTTGCATTCTGGCGTAGCGCAATCAGCGCGACGACAAGGATGATCATCAATGCGATCGACAGGATCGGCAGGGAAGACAAGATGATCGACGACGCGCGGCTCATCGGATGCCATGTCAGGTAGCCCAGAACGGCTCCTGTTTCGGTCTTCAGCGGCACACCGATCATGCCGTCCGGCACCTTGCCTGCGAAGGTCAGATTGTCCAGCGACAGACTGGCCAGCAAGCCACGAAGGTGATTGTCGTCAACGGCAAATGTGGTGACGAGAATACTGGGCGGTGCATTCACCATGTCGATGCCGCCGGGATCGGGGACGATAGCCATCGCGGCCGCGATGTGCGGATTGCCGGCCAGATTAACAACTTCCACGCCGGACACGTCGTCAATCCGGCCGGCAAAGCGAATGGCGCCAGTGTCCGTTAACGTCAGGGCGTTGATGTAATTCCGGCGTATCCTCTGAAGGGTACCGGCAATCTGCAGCTCTATTTCCTCTGCAAACTGGCTGTCGGCATGTTTTGCGCCTATGTCCAGGGCCAGCAGCAGATCCTGGTTTCGGTCGATCAGGGCGGTGAAATCATGTTCAAAATTCAGCGCCATATCAACGCCGAAGCGGCGCCGGATCCAGTCGTCCGACCTGTCTGTCTCAATATTCTGATACGCGGCGTTTGACGCAGCGTAGCGCTCCATCTCCTTGAGCAGGAAGAGCTTGTGATTGTCGAACACGCGGGTCACGGAGCCGATTTCGCGCTGCGCTGCCTGGCGTTCCGCAATCAGGATCTTCGACAGCACAGCGCCGAAGGCAAAGATGACGGCGCAGAACATCAGCAGGATGAGGATACCGGACGGGACACCCAGGATCGTTGACCTGGTGGGACGCAGATCCGTTGCGCCCGGTTCGCTGGACGTCTTCACAGTCTCGGGTTCGCTGCGGATATCTGACAGATCGCGCATGTGCCGGCCATTCAATCGGTTTCTCAGTCAGCAATCCTGAAGTGAAACGCTTAATATTTTCTGCAAGAGCAGCCAGAAGTCGTCACACCGGTTCGGCCTCGGCAGAATCGACTGTCAATGTCTTCGGGAAGCGGTCTATGCTCCGGATCAGGATTGACCGTGGAGGGTTTGATTTCATGCAGGGTTCGAAGGTGTTGCTGGCGACCTCGATCGGCCTTTGTGCCGTGATCGGCATCTGGGGTGTCGCCGACCCGGCCGGACTTCAGGCCTTCGCCAGCGCCATTGTCGATCAGTATTTCATCAGCCGTGGCTGGGCTGTCATGCTGTCGGTCACGATCATGCTTCTGTTCTGTCTCGGTCTCACCCTCACGAGGTTCGGCGATATTCGGCTCGGGGCCGATACCGACAGGCCCGAATATTCCACACCGACCTGGATCGCGATGTTGTTTGCAGCCGGCATGGGGGTCGGACTGCTGTTCTGGGCCGTCGCAGAACCGCTGACGCACTATCATTTTGCGAGCCAGTTCCTGCCGGCCCCGATTGCAGCAGAGCAGGCCCTTCTGGGCGCCAATTTCAACTGGGGCATTCACGCCTGGGCGATCTATGGCACCACGGCGCTGGCAATTGCCTATTTCAGCTATCGGCGCGGCACGCCGATGCTGGTCAGCGCGCCCTTGAAGAACCTGTTTCCGGGCGAAACCTGGGCCAGTGTCATCGGCTGGTTCTCCGATTTCATGGCGATTGCCGCCATCGCCATAGGGGTGGCCGGGTCCGTGGCCATGGGCGTCTTCCAGGTGGCCGACGGGGTCACGGTGTTGCTGGGCAACGAGGAAACCTCCTCCTTGCTGATTGCCATTGTCTTTGCCCTGATGATTGCCGCCTATATTCCGCCGTTGCTCGTCGACCTCGGCGCCGGCATGGCAAAACTCTCCAATCTTGCAATGGCTCTGGCGATCGGGCTGGTCGTCTACACGATCATCCTTGGACCGTCGGAATATCTGCTCAATTCCATCGTCAGCGGCATCGGCAGCTACATCGCCGTCGTTATCCCAAGGGGGCTTGAAACCTTCACCTTCTATGGCGACGAGGCGACAAAATGGTTCCGCGACTGGACCCTGACCTACATGGTCTGGTGGATCGCCTGGGGCCCGTTTGTCGGTGTTTTCGTCGCCCGCATCTCGAAAGGCCGGACGATCCGGGAGTTCGTGCTCGGTGTCCTGATCGGTCCGACGCTGTTTTCCACCATCTGGTTCGGGGCCTTTGGCGGCATCGGCATATTCGACGCCCTCAACGGCAATGGCGACCTTCTCGCCCTGACCCAGACCAATGTCGAGCGCATGACCTTTGCGCTTCTTGACCGGCTGCCGCTGTCGACACTGACCACCCTGGCAACCGTGCTGGCGGCGTTCCTCTTCATCGTCACCAGCGTGGTCAGCGCCGCCTTTGTGCTCGGCACTTTCTCCACCGGTGGCAACCCTAATCCAAGCGCAAAGATCCGCGTCGTCTGGGGCGGCCTTTTGGGCGTGCTCGGCGCGGCGATGATCCTGTCAGGCTCGATGTCAGCCGTCAGAACGCTGATCGCACTCGGGGCACTGCCCTTTGTCTTCATCACCGTGATCCTGCTGGCCTGTCTCATCCGGGCCTTGTTGCAGGATGCCAGAAAGGAGCTGCGCCATGCTGATCGGTGATCCCGTCGACACACTCATGAATATCGGCACCTTCGCCTTTATCGGCTTTGTGGTCTGGATCGTGATGCGCAAGGAACCGAACGGGTCCGATGACTGAAATAAGGCCCTAGAGCGGCAGGTCGGGTTTGGTCAGCATCAGCCAGATGATGGCCAGAACCGCAAAAAATGCCGGGAACCCAAAGGCGAACCAGACCCAGTAGAGCCGGTGATAAGCCTCAGGCAGTGCCGTGCCGGCCTCTGCGGCCGCAAGCGCCAACCGGCGCATTCGGATCTGGATCCAGACCACCGGCAGCCAGAACAGACCGACAAAGACATAAAGACAAAGCGAAACCAGAACCCAGCCTTCCAGCAGCGGCCAGCCGACCTCCCGCGTCAGGAGGTAGCCCGTCGCCGGCTGGGCAATGGCGGCGGTTGCCGTGAACACCGTGTCGGCGAGCACAACGATGCCGGCGACATGGGCGATCAGACGCGGGTCCCTGGAGCGGTTCGAGATCACCATGAAAAAGGCGATCCCGGCGCCGGTGCCGAGCAACACACAGGCACCGATCACATGAGCAAAGCGCAGAAACTCGTACCACATCAGCGCTTCTCCAGAAGCAGGGCAACCAGAAGCGCCAGAACGATCGCCGGCAGAACCTTGACGAACGGCCCGAGCGGATCTGCCCAAAGGTCTGCCGCCAGCAAGGTTCCGAAAAAGAGATAGGCGGCAGAGACGGCGATCATGCCGAGACAGGCTAGACGCGTCCAGCGCCGCACCAGCACTCCAGCTCCGAGAACCATATCGACAACCGCTCCGCCAACTACCGCCACCGATGCAAAGGCTGCAGAGCCGCCGCGGTCGGTCAGCACCGCTTTGGCCTCGGAGAAGGACAGGAGACCGATTACCCCGGACAGGAACCAGAACAGCGACAGGGAGGCAATGGCGAGCGGCAGGAGCAGGTAGAGGCGGGCAAAGGCCCGCTCCTGGGCCGTTGCGGGCATCGCGGCAAGCGTTGCCTTAAGGCCCTTGATCGCAATGCCGCCGCGCTCCCGCCACGGGGTGGGATCGCCCTTGATGCCGTTTTCGAGCGACACCAACGCATTGGTACGCAAGGGAGACCGCCACCCAAGCCAACCGAGCAGGTCCGCGCCCCTGCCGACGGTTTTCAGCAGCCAGCCAGGAAGCGGGATTTCGAAGGTCCAGTCGGGATAACCCAGCCAGGTTCTCAGGTGACGGGTCAGGGCGTGGAAGGAATGGCTGTTGTCTTCTGTCAGATCAGCAACAAACTGCAGGCCGACCTCGCCTCCGGCGGCCTGCACGACTGCCTGAGCCAGATCCTCGACATGGATGGTCTGGATCTGTGCTTGCGGAAAGGCGCGTGCGCCGATCCAGGGCGTGGCCGCTGCCGCGCGCAGCAGGGCCGATCCGCCATTAGCGTCCGACCCCAGAACCAGCGCCGGGCGCAGCACGACCCAGTCGATGGAAGACGCCGTGACCAGCGCATCGCCTCTGGCCTTGGTGCGGAAGAAGGCCGTTGGCGCGTCTTCCGAGACACCAGCCGCCGATATCTGAATGAATTTCGTACGGGTGACGCTGAGCGCGATGAGCATCTGCTCGATCGCCGTTTCATGGATCGCCGTCAGATTGTCCCGGGCCCCGTCTTGCAGCGCACCGGAGGCGTTCACCACCACATCCGCGTCCGCAAAGATATCTTGCCAGTCGTCTGCCGGTGTCGCCGCGATATCCCGGATGATCCAGACGAGATTGGGGAAGGTCCTTTGCGCCGTCTCGCGGGAGCGGCCGACGCCAAGAACGGCAAAGCCACCTGCTTGCAGCGCCCGCACGCAGGCCGCACCGATAAATCCGTATGCGCCGAGGACGACCGCCTTCTTCATGCCAATGCCTTTTCAATCCTGCTGCGCGTTTTAGGCCCTGGGGCAGGGCTCGCACAACCGAAAAGCGGCGGTCTGTTCAGCGCTTGCCGTAATAAAGACCGACAACATGTTCGGCCTCGGCAAAAAACAGCCAGCGGGAGGCAAAGGTTCCAGCCAGATAGACAAGGGCGGCGAGGCCAATCGTCACGATGCCGGCCGGCAATACTGCGAGGATCAGGATTGGAAACAGGCAGTTCATGAGAAAGGCGATCACACGCAGTTTTTGCGCGTGTTTGCGGCCGACGACATAGACCATTTCCTTCAGGAGGTAGTTGGTGCCCGTGTGCGGCGGTTCGAAGAGACGCACGCTGCCCCTGTCCCCGAGACCCGTTGCCGTTTCGATCGTGTGGCCGCGTTCGCCGAACCGCCGGTCGCCAAGGACCCAGTAGAGAACCTGCAATCCACCGGCCACGGCCAGCAGCACCAAGGCGGCGATCACCTGTCCGGCAAGGACGGCGCCGCCGGCCAGCGCCAGCGACAGCAAATGGGCCGGTGTCAGCCAGTGGTTCCAGCGCGGCACGGTCGCCAGCTGGGCATAGATCATGCTGGTGGCAAAGACGGTTGCCACGCTGAGCACGGTGCCGAGATAGCCGACCGGCACCAGTAACGTGTCGAAGAAAACGGCGGCAAAGCCGTAAACCGCCATCACGCAGAGCGCCAGAACGGACAGCCAGCCTTCGCGTGACAGCCAGCTCGTTCGCCATTGCGTAAAGGCCTTCAGGGCCCGTTGCGGATTGCCGAGGTGAAATGTCGACGCGAGCAATCCGCCGACAGCAAGGGCGAATGCCACCAGAAACGCAAAAAACGCTGACCAGCCGGTGACGGAAGGCAAGCCGATGCCGAGCCAGGCGAGATAACCGAAGCCGAGGCCGGACAGAACGGTGAAGACGATGACGGAAGGCGCCGGATGCATCAGAGCGCCTCCAGGGTCTTGTCGAGCCAGGCCAGGAAGCCCTTGGGCGTTTCGGCAACGGGTTTCATGTGTGCATCGGTTTCCGCCCTGTCCACCAGCCGGTCCTTGGGCCGGGGTGGCAGATACTTGTTGACCGGCTGCGTGCCCTGTTCCGGCATCAGGTCAATTCCGCCACGTTCGGCCACCAGCCTGGAGACATTGCTGTTAGGATCGGCAAAGTCGCCGAAATGGCGTGCGCCGGCCGGGCAGGTCCGGACGCAGGCCGGCACCCGGTCCACCTCTTCCAGGTTCTCGTTGTAGATCCGGTCGATGCACAGCGTACATTTCTTCATGACACCGGCGGCCTGGTCCAGCTCCCTGGCCCCATAGGGACAGGCCCAGGCGCACAGGCCGCAACCGATGCATGCGTCCTCGTTGACCAGGACAATGCCGTCTTCGGAGCGTTTGTAGCTGGCTCCTGTCGGACAGACCGTAACGCAGGGCGCGTTGTCGCAATGCAGGCAGGATTTCGGGAAATGGACCGTCTGGGCCGCGCCACTGGCGGGCTGAACCTCGTAGGAATGAACCCGGTTGAGAAACGTTCCGACCGGGTCGCCGCCATAGGCGTCGATGTCGCTGAGCGGCGCACCATAATTCTCGGTGTTCCAGCCCTTGCAGGAAATGACACAGGCGTGGCAGCCGACACAGGTGTCGAGATCGATTGCAAGGCCAAGCTTCTTTTCGGTGCGATCAGGCAACTGGGTCATGGACGCACCTTCTGAAGCACGCTGTCCGGCCCCTGGCCGACCGGGGATTTCTGCGGGTCAAAGGAGGGCTGGGCTTCATCCGGTGGCGGGCTTTTTTCAATGCGCACACGCAGGTCGAACCAGGCAGCTTGCCCGGTGACCGGGTCGGAATTCGACCAGCGCAGGCCGTCCCCCTTGGGAGGCAGCAACTCGTGGATGAGATGGTTCAGCAGGAAGCCTTTGGTGGCTTCCGGCGCGTCTTCCTCAAGCGCCCAGGCCCCTTGCGCTTGCCGATGGCGTTCCAGGTCCAGACTGTGTTTTCGTTCAAACCCGCCATATGCGCCACAGGCACAACGATCTCGCCGTGCGGCGACGTCACCCTGGCCCAGTCCCCTTCCGCAAAACCATGCGCCTGCCAGATCCGTGTCGGCAGATAGAGCGGATTGCGGCCATGGATCTGGCGCAGCCAGGCATTCTGGCTGCCCCAGGAATGATACATGGCCATCGGCCGTTGGGTCAGCGCCCGAACGGGATACGTTTTTGTGTCGACCTCCGTTTCTTCCAGCGGCGGATACCAGATCGGCAGGGGATCGAAGGTCTCCCTGATGCGGTCCCTCAAGTAGTCCGGCGGTTGCCGTTCCCCCTGTCCCTCAGCCGCCAGCTGAAACCGGCGCAAGGGTTCTGAATAGAGCTCGAAGAGATAGGGCTGGGGCTTGTCGTAAAAGCCGAGATCGACCGCCCAATCCTGATAGGCCGTGTTCCAGGGTTTGTAGAAGGCGGCTTCTTCCGGCACATGTTCGACGAAGAAACCGCCGTTTTCGATATAGCGGCCAAGCTGATCGGGATTGGGCGCGCCACGGCCTGTTTCCGTGCCATTGCCCCTGAACCCGGCCAGTGGACCGATACCGGGCCGGCGCTCGTGGCGAACCATGTAGTCCGCATAATCCTTGTATTTTGCGCTGCCATCCTCGTTGATGAAACCGGGCAGTTGAAGACGCGCGCCGAGATCCACCAGCACGGATTGAAAACCGCGCACGTCGCGATCCGGCTCGATCACCGGCCAGCGAATGGCGTCGGCAGCCGCATCGGCCTCGCAGATCGGCCTGTCGAGCAGGCTGATACAGTCATGACGCTCCAGATAGGTGGCGTCCGGAAGGATCAGATCGGCATAGGCGACCATCTCGGAAGAATAGGCATCGGAATAGATGATCCGCGGGATGACATAGTCACCGTTCTCATCCCTGTCCGTCAGCATCTCCATGACACCGCGTGTGTTCATGGAGGAGTTCCAGGACATATTGGCCATGTAGAGAAACAGCGTGTCGATCCGATAGGGATCGCCGGCATGAGCGTTCGAAATCACCATGTGCATCAGCCCGTGGGCCGACATCGGATTTTCCCAGGAAAAGGCCTTGTCGATGCGTGCCGGCGTGCCGTCCTCCTTGAGCGCCAGATCCTGCGGGCCACGCACAAAGCCGAGATGCGGTCCGTCCAACGGGCAGTCCGGCTTGGAGTGACAATGTGGCGTCGGGTGCGCTGAAACAGGCTTCGGATAGGGCGGTTTGAAACGAAAGCCCCCCGGAACCTCCACCGTGCCCAGCAGGATCTGCAAAAGATGCAGGGACCGGCAGGTCTGGAAACCGTTGGAATGAGCCGAAATGCCGCGCATGGCATGAAAGCTCACCGGGCGGCCGGGCATCTTGTCGTGCCGGTCTCCCCGGAAATCGGTCCAGGGCTGGTCCAGTTCGAAGGCTTCGTCAAAGGCCACACGGGCGATTTCCGCAGCAACCGCCCGAATGCGACCGGCTGTAACGCCGCATTTTTCGGCAACAGCCTCCGGGCTGTAGCTTTCCTCCAGGTAGCGTTCAGCCAGGACCTGGAACACAGTGCGATGGGTGTAGCCGTTCTGGTCGAAGCGGGCCGCAAGATCCGGCTGAACGCCCTTCTGGTCGAAAGGCACCGGTTTGCCGCTGGTCCGGTCGATCACCAGCTGCTTGCCGTCAGCGTCTCGCAGCAACAGACCGAAGTCGGCCGAAGTCGGATCATTGTTGACCAGGCAGGGTGCATTGGTGAAGCGGGCAAGGTAATTGAGATCGATCTTGCCGGCCTTCAAAAGCACATGCACCAAGGCCAGGATGAACAGGCCATCGGTCCCCGGCGTGATGCCGACCCATTCATCCGCAATGGCGTTGTAGCCGGAGCGGATGGGATTGATGCCGATGACCTTGCCGCCCCGAGCCTTCAGCTTGCCCAATCCCATCTTGATCGGATTGGAATCGTGGTCTTCCGCCACGCCGAAGAGCAGGAACAGCCTGGTACGATCCCAATCCGGCTGACCGAATTCCCAGAAGGCGCCCCCCATCGTGTAGATGCCGCCGGCTGCCATGTTGACGGAGCAGAAACCACCGTGCGCAGCGTAGTTCGGAGTGCCGAAATTCTGCGCCCAGAAGCTTGTGAAGCTTTGCGACTGGTCGCGGCCGGTGAAGAAGGCAAGCTTTTCGGGCGCGGATTTGCGGATCGGCGCCAGCCAACCGGTAGCAATCTCCAGCGCCTCGTCCCAGCTGATTTCCTGAAACTCACCGGACCCGCGCGGCCCGACCCGTTTCAGGGGTGCGCGGAGCCTTGAGGGCGCATTCACCTGCATGATGCCGGCCGATCCCTTGGCGCAAAGCACGCCCTTGTTGACCGGGTGGTCGCGATTGCCCTCGATATAGGCGACCTTGCCGTCTTTCAGATGCACGTTGATGCCACAGCGGCAGGCGCACATGTAACAGGTCGTCCGGCGTATTTCGTCAGAGACAGGCGGAGACGTCTCCACGTCCGGCTGCTGGTGTTTGCCCACGTCCCCTCCTCGCATTGTTAGAAATTGATTCCACAATTTCCACAATCTCAGCAAACATTGTTCTTCTGAATTTGTATTTATAGGATCAGTTGTCGTCAATACACGATGCCGGTACGGCAGTTCGTGAGCGAATTTCGGCGTCAAACAGGAGTTGGTCGGAGATTGAGCGCTTGCCACCCACCCTCCTGGCAAGCAACCAACCTCATCCTCGGAGAGGGGCGCGGGGGCTAAGGCGCAGCCAATGTGGTGCTTGGGCACAAAAGAAAAGGGCCGCCCGGCGGGCGGCCCTTCGCAACTGGCTGTGCGATTGCTTTTTTCAGAGCTTGTCGGTTACCGCCGTGGAAGTTGCCCCTTCCGGGAACTTGGTGATGACCGGTGTGGAACCGCCGCTCAGAAGAGACTTCACCGTCCGCTCATAAGCGTCCATGTCCAGCTTGCCGTCGGAGCCGTCGACCAGCTTGACGATTTCACCGACCATGCGGATCTGGTGCTTTTCGGTCTGGGCGCCAGTGGCGTCGTTTTCCAGAACGATCTCGGCAGCTTCTTCCGGGTTCTCGGCTGCATAGGCCCAGCCCTTCATGGAAGCCCTGACGAAACGCGCCAGCTTGTCGACCATCGCCGGGTCTTCCAGGCTGGACTCCAGCACGTAAAGACCATCCTCGAGCGTCGCGACGCCCTGGTCTTCATATTTGAAGACGACCAGGTCCTCTTCCGGAATACCGGCATCGATGACCTGCCAGTATTCGTTATAGGTCATGGTGGAGATGCAGTCGGCCTGTTTCTGCAGCAGCGGGTCGACGTTGAAGCCCTGCTTCAGAACCGTGACGCCATCAGCGCCGCCGTCGGTCGGAATACCGAGCTGGCTCATCCAGGACAGGAACGGGTACTCGTTGCCGAAGAACCAGACGCCGAGCGTCTTGCCCTTGAGATCCGGCGGAATGGAAATGCCGGTTTCCTTGCGGCAGGTCAGCATCATGCCGGACTTCTTGAACGGCTGGGCAATGTTGACCAGCGGCACGCCCTTTTCGCGGGAGGCAAGGGCGGACGGCATCCAGTCGATGATCACGTCTGCGCCGCCACCGGCGATCACCTGCGGCGGAGCAATGTCCGGACCGCCCGGCTTGATGGTGACGTCCAGGTCTTCTTCTTCGTAAAAGCCCTTGTCCTTGGCCACGTAATAGCCAGCGAACTGGCCCTGGGTGACCCATTTCAACTGAAGTGTCAGCTCGTCGGCGGCCTGAGCCGCGCCGGAGGCAAGGCCTGCACCCAAAAAGGATGCGAGCGCCAGACGTTTCAATGCCTTCATTGCCATTCCCCTACTGGTTATGGATCTTGCGCCACTGGCAAAACCCGTCTCTGGAACTTTGTTACCCGTTGCCAGGGTGGCCGAACCCGGACGGCTCCCACACGTCCACAGCACCTTGGCAATTTGGCCACAGCAGGGCACCGGGGCATGTTTGCCTTCCTGACGCACCGCACTGACCAATTGGTCAAGAAAATCTAGAAAGCTGCCGTGTCACTGGTCAAGGTTATTTTTTCAGCAAGCCGAAATGAAGCTGTTGCAGCAGCTTATGCGACCGCCCTGAGGTTGCAAACTCTCTATTCTAGATTTTTGGTTGCTTACCGCACCGTTATTCGGCGCATACTTGATCGACCTGGGAGGAGGACAGTCGGAGATACAGAATCAGCTCCGGCCCGTCAGAGAAGAAGGGAAACCAGATGATTTCGAAATCAGCCCTGACCTATCAACCGCTGCCGCTTCCTGACCGGCGCGACTTCAACACGAAGGAAATGCTGGCACGGGCGGAAGAGTTCTATGAAGACGTGCGCACACGCCACACCGTGCGCCAGTTCTCGGATCAACCGGTGGACCGGTCCGTCATCGAGGCCTGCATCCGTGCGGCCGGCACCGCCCCGAGCGGGGCCAACCAGCAGCCCTGGCATTTTGTTGCCATTTCCGATCCCAGGCTCAAACACCGGATCCGGCTGGCGGCGGAAGAAGAAGAACAGCGTTTTTATGATGGCGGCGCCGGCGACGAATGGATCAAGGCGCTCGAACCGATCGGAACGGATGCCGACAAGCCGCATCTCGACATCGCACCCTGGTTGATCGTGATCTTCGCACAGCGCTGGGGCACCTATGACGACGGCAGCCGCTACAAGCACTATTACGTGCCTGAAAGCGTCGGCATCGCCACCGGTCTTTTGATCACCGCGCTGCATCATGCGGGCCTGTCGACGCTGACCCACACGCCGAACCCGATGAAGTTCCTGAACGAGATTTTGGGGCGGCCCGAAGCGGAAAAACCGATCATGATCCTGGCGGTGGGGCACCCGGCCGAAGACGCAACGGTTCCGGCAGTGGCCAAGAAGAAGAAGCCTCTGGAAGAGATCCTGAGCGTGTTTGAGGGATGAGTCAGGCGGGCCATTCTTGCAGACCAGCCTTACAAACTCCGACCTCATCCTGAGGAGGACCGTCAGGTCCGTCTCGAAGGATCGGCTCCCTGTGCCGGCGCATGCAGCCGATCCTTCGAGACGCGCGCAAGCGCGCTCCTCAGAATGAGGCTGGAGTCTGGAGACAGGCTGTCTCGACGAGGCCTAGAGTTGTGGCTTGGCCCCTGACCGAGACGCCTCAGCCCGTCACATGCGTCGGAGCGGCGCCGACATTGGCGGAAATCTTCGCCAGGAGGTCCTTGCGGTCCTGGCTGCCATCAGCGGAATAATTGAGGTTCTTGAAGAGCGAGGTCTGCTCGGTGAAGAACTTCCGCACTGCGTCCTTGTCCTCGAAGGCGAAATCCGTGTTGGCGATCTTGTAGACAAGATCGAAGGTCTCCTGCTGGCGGGCAAGTGGCGCCGACACGTCAACATCGTCAAAGGCGTCCTGCTGCAGATAGACCATGTCGAGAAAGAGCGCCTTTTGCTGGAGCACGAAATCCTCGGTCGACACCCCTTCCTCGCCGGTGACCTGCATCATGCGCGTGATCTCGTCGCCCTTGGCGAGCAGATCAATCATCTCCTCGACGCGCGGCACCCAGTTGGGACCGATATTGTCCGCGTACCAGTCACCGAGCTGGGTGTGATAACGCGACCAGGACAGTAGCGGATCAACCGCCGGGTAAAAACGCTTGTAGGCCCGCTCGGAGGAGAGACCGAGGAAGGTCTTGACCGTGCCGAGAGTGGACTGGGTGACAGGTTCCTCGAAATTGCCGCCGGCAGGAGACACGGTGCCAATCATGGTGAGACTGCCGGTGTCGCCGGTGGCGGTTCGAAGCACGCCGGCCCGCTCGTAAACGCCCTTGATGGCCGAATCCAGATAGGCCGGAAAGGCTTCTTCGCCCGGAATTTCCTCAAGACGTCCGGAGGTTTCCCGCATGGCCTGGGCCCAGCGGGACGTACTGTCCGCGATCAGCAGCACGTCATAGCCCATCTGGCGGTAATATTCGCCAAGCGTGATGCCGGTATAGATCGAGGCCTCGCGGGCCGCGACCGGCATCGACGAGGTGTTGCAGATGATCACCGTGCGGTCCATCAGCGTGCCGTCACCGGAGGGGTCCGGCTGGTGCGGGAATTCGGTGATGGTCTCCACCACCTCGCCGGCGCGTTCGCCGCAGGCGACCACGATCACGATGTTGACCGCCGAAAAGCGCGAGATCAGCGACTGCAGGACCGTCTTGCCGGCACCGAAGGGACCTGGAATGCACCCCATGCCACCGCGGGCAATCGGAAAAAACGTGTCGATCAGGCGGAGCGTCGTGATCAGCGGCTCGCTCGGATAGAGCCGCTCGCTCTGACCGGTCTTGACCAGGCCCTCGGGGATTGCCCGGCGCACGGGCCAGTGCTGCACCATGGTGAGATCGCGCGTTTCGCCGCGCTCGTTTTTCAGCGTCGCAACGACTTCGTTGATGGTGAAGGTGCCTTCGCGGATCCGGTCGACCGTCCAGGTACCGGTCATTGAGAACGGCGCCATGATCTTGTGTTCGAACCGGCCTTCCGGAACGGTGCCGAGGGTCTCACCCGCTTTCAGCGTATCCCCGGATTTGACCCTGGGTTCAAAGGACCATTTCCGGTTCTGGTCGAGCGCGTTGGTCAGAACGCCGCGGGGCAGGAAAAAGCCGTGCTCGGCGGCAATATCGGCGAGCGGGTTCTGCAGCCCGTCAAACACCGTGCTCAGCAATCCGGGGCCAAGCGCGACGGACAGCATCTCGCCGCTCTGGATCACCTTGTCACCGACCCGAACACCATGGGTACTCTCAAACACCTGGGCTTCGGCGGATGTGCCACGCACACGCAGAACCTCTGCTTTCAGATATTCCCGCGGCTTGCCTTCCCGCTCCGGCCCATGCGGAATGATATAGACCACCTCGTTCTTGATCAGTGGAGCGGTCCCGAGAGGAGACAGTGTGACTAGATCGTCCTGAACGGCAATGATTTCAGCCGTCGGTTCCGGAAGCTGGACATGGCTCGTCATGAAAGGGCTCCCTCAAGAGCAGAATTGGTATCGGTGAGTATGTCCCCGGGCACGGATTCAGGATCAACGTCCTGCGTCTGTCCCAGGGCCGAGGCGACCAGACGTTCCAGCCGCGCCGCGGCATCATCCGCGTTGTAGCGCGACCAGCGTTCGACGATCACCCAGCGCAGCACATAGATGGCGACGGCTTCGAAATCGAACTCGTGCAAGGCGTTGTAGTGATCCAGCTGCTGAAACACCTGGGTCAGGGCCAGCCGCTCCATGGCGATCTCATCGCCGGTCTGCATCAGTCTGTGAGCGTCGGCGATCCAGGGCATGAAATGGCCTAGCCCGAAGGCAGGGTCACTCCAGTTCGCCTGGATCTGGCCGCACCAGCGGCCAAATCCCCAGGTCTGGATATCGCCGGCTGTTTCCTGACCAGCACGGCGTCGACGCAATGCGGCGATCAGTGTGCGCGTTTCCATGCGCACGCCGACCAGATGCTGCAGGTCCGGATAGTCTTTCAGATCCGCAATCACCTGGTTGGCCCTGCGGATCACATCCTTGTCGTTGCTGTATTTGGCCACACCTGCCCAGGCGGTGATTTCGACGATCTCCTTGAGCACGTTGCGATGTTCCGGTTCCAGCATCGACAGGCGCTGCTTCAACCGGTACTCGGAAATCGGCACCTCCTTGCGCGTGAACAGCTTGCCCAGATGGGGCAGGCTGGTCACCAGGGCGATATATTGGTGCGGCCGGCTCATGATCAGCGCAGGACCCCTTCCATCACGGCCCGCAGACGCGGCTGCAGGTGACGTTTCAGGAGCGTTGCAATCGCTTCTTCGGTGAGGTCGATGGAGACATTCCGTTCGGTCAGCTTGATCTTGATACCGTCAAACCCCGGTGCCGTGGAGAAGGTCACGCCGTCCCGCAAGGCCTGTCCCGCCAGCGCAATGACAAAATGGGTCAACGTGCCCGGCTCAACTGCTTCCGGAGACTGTTTCAGCTCTTCGAAAGTGACGACCTTTTCCGGCAGCACGACTTCCATCGGCTCTGCGTCATTGACGGAAGCGTTGTCCTTGGCATTGGCGGCCATGGCCAGGATCAGCTTCTGCAGGAAAGCCTCGTCGGCCAGAGTGGTCGCCACCAGACGCCCTGCCTCCTGCTGGATCCGGTCGCCCAGTTCGTTGCGCATGCTGAGAACCAGGTCCCGCGCGGCGACCTTGAGCCCGTCCTCGGTTGCCGCCTTTTCCCTGGCAGCTTCCGCGCGGGCGTTTGCCAGCAACGCATCCGCCTTCTTTTGAGCTTCGTCCAGAATCTCGTCCGCCCTGACCCTGGCTTTTGCGAGAATTTCGTCGCCTTCCGACTGGCCGGCGGCAACGCCTTCGGACTTCAGCCGCTCGATCAGTGCCTGAACACCTGCACCGGCAGCGTTTTCGAGCTCGTTCGAGGAATCACGCTTTGACATGTCTGCCTCCTAGCTCGGAATGGAGCCGGCCAGGACCAGCGCGAAGACAAGCGCGAACACCGAGAAACCTTCAAGCACGGCCGCTGGAGCCAGCGAGATACCGAAGATTTCAGGCTTGGCCTTGGAGGCGTGAATGGCCGAGGCCAGCACCTCGCCCTGGCGGATGCCGGTGAAAAGCATGGTGAAGCCGGACAGGACACCAATGCCGAACAGGGCTGCACCATTGGCTGCATCGACCTGGGCCTGCTGCAGCGAGAACATGATCACGATGCCGTAGATCACCTGGGAAGACGGCATCAGCGACACGCCGATGAAACGGCCATAGCCGCCGTCACTGTCCAGCATGGCACCAATGGCGGCGCTGCCGCCCAGCGCACAGCCCCAGGCGCTGCCGATGGCACCGAGCGCAACCGGCGCGTAAAGTCCAAACCAACCGAGAGCCACAACGAATTCGTTCACAGGCGTGTCTCCTCTTTCTTGAACGGACGGAAGGGCGTGCCCTCGTCTTTCAAACCCCAATTAAAAAATTCAATGACATTCAGACGCAGGCCATGCACGCAGCCCGCAATCAGGCCGAGGCCGATATTGATGGCATGGCCGATGACCAGAACGGTGATCGCGATCAGGAGCCCGACCCCCGGCACGGCATGGTTGAGCTGACCGGAGAGCGAGTTGATGGTTTCCGCCAGCGAAGCGGCCGCAAGGCCCAGTGCAAACAGCCGCATGTAGCTGAGCACATCTGAGAAGATGTTGACGATGCGGGCCAGCGCGGCAAGTCCGTCAAAGATGCGCATGCCGCCGGACGTGACGCTGTCGACCTTGCGGTCGCTGCCGAAGAAACCGACGGTCAGCAGCCCGAGCACGACGCTGACGGGTCCCGCCGAGCCGAACAGGGTTCCCTGACCGAGGAAAGTCGCCAGACCGCCCAGCGCCACCAGACACCAGCCGATGGGCTGAAACCGTCCGCTTGGGGTCTTCTCGTGCCAGGCCCGCATCAGGTTGGCGAGCACGATATGGATAACGCCAATCGTCAGCGTGATCTTCATCATGGTGTCGACATCCTTCAGATGCAGCACCTTGAGATGTCCAAGGAAACTGCCTTCCGGCGGCGCCACGCCAAAGTAACTGCCGGTGGCGACGCCGAAAGCCGTGGTCGACACCATCAGCCAGACCGACATGCGGAACATCCGGCGGCCCAGCGCCGACCCTGCAAACCGCTTGCGGAACAGGAACAGAAGCAGCAGCAGCAAGAGCCCGTAGCCCGCATCGGTCATGATCATGCCGAAGAAGATCACGAAGGACACATAGACGATGACCGACGGGTCCCAGTCGCGATAGCCGGGCGTCTGGTAGAATTCGACCAGATCTTCTCCCGCTTCCATCGCCTTCCGGTTTTCCAAAAGCGTCGGAGGCCGGTCCTTGTCGGATACCTCATCAAACAGGGTTGCAACACCAAGACCTGCCGCCAGTTCCTCTATCTCGGCTACCTGGTCAGTTCTCGCCCAGGCCTGCAGGACAAAAACGCGATCGGCGTCCGCGGTTTCAAGGGACGCGCGATGGCGGGCGGAGAGGTCGCGCGCGGCCGCCAGGTTCTGCGCCAGCACGAAACGCCACTTGGTCAGGACCTGGCGTTGCAGCTCAAGCTCCTCAAGTTCGATCGCGGCAAGCTCGTATTGATGTTTCAGCTTTGACAGCGCCTCGGTCCCGACATGGGTCCGCGGCACCGGCATGGCATCGGCAGGCGGCTCGTCCGGCGACAGAAGCACGATGTAGCTGCGGTACTTGTCCCGATGCACCACTTCCAGGATCTTGCCATCCGGGTTGACCTGAGACAGCTTTCCCGCCGGAACCACATAGAACCAGAGGCGGTAATCGCCGATCTCGGCCAGGTCCGAAAAGTTGAACTCGCCCCAGGGCTCGACATCGCGGATCCGCCTGTCCAGCCGGGCAAGGCGGTCTTCGCATTCCTTCAAGGCTTTCTTATTTTCCAGCGCGCCGGCCACAACCTGATCCAGCTGAAAGCCGTCCGGGTGGGTCATGGGCCGGCGCTGCGCTGCACTGTTGACCAGCCAGCGCAGGGCTTCCGTTGCTTCGCGGCCGCGCCCGGCCGGAACCGCTTCCAGTTCCTTTTGCGCCGAGGTCAGGGGAATCAGGTGAAGGGCTCCGAATTCCTGGGTTGCCTCCAGAACCTTGTCCTTGTCGTCCAGAATGCCGACCAGGTTGACCTTGACGAGTGGTACGATGCTCATATCTCGGCCACCCTTGTCTCGGCGCTGCGGGCGGCCGTCTTGCGCTTGGAGATCTTGGCCCGGACTACGGCATCGCGCTCCGCGTCGGCCAAAGCCATGCGGATTTTCTTGATGTTGCGTTCCGCCTGCGGAATCAGAACCTTCTCGAAGAGATTGACCCGGCGCGAGATCACGGCTTCGGCCTGGACAAGGCGATCGATGCGTTCATGGGCAACGTCGCGCTCCAGATTGAGCCGCAACAGTTTCTGCATGCCCTCAACATAGGCATCCACCCAGTGCGGGCGTGCCAGCAACGAATATGGTTCCGTCTCGACCTCGATGTCTTCCAGGGTCGGCAGCCTGGTGCCTGAGAGGTTCTGTTCACCCCGGACGACATCCTTCAGACTGACCAGTCCGTCCAGCGGCACCTGCTTGTTGGCCAGCATCGGCAAGGCATGCGCCAGGCCCCTGAACTCTTCCGCATATTCGCGGTCCAGGCGCGAGGCGGTCTCTCTGGCCTTGGCGCGCTCTGCCATGATCTGCAGGCGCTTCAGCTCCAGTGAAGGCAGAAAGCGCTTGTATTCGGCCAGCTGCGCGCTCTCCTTCGCCAATGAAGACTTGTTGAGGGCCAGCTTGGCAGCCATCAGGCGGCCTCCTCGTCAGAGGATTTGGCGGGCTGTTTCCGTTTCGGGAAATACTTGTCGATCAGCCCCTGTTTCATCAGCAGCTGCTCCGGTTCGAAACATTCTGCCAGGGTCTGCCAACACAGGTCGAGTGCCTCCTCCAGGGGTTTCGACACCTCGATGTCCATGAACCGTTCCCGGAACAGGGCGCCGAATTTCAGGAGCTGACGGTCATAGTCCGACAGCTCGAACGCCATGGACTGTTTCTGTTCGGCGTCGCGCGCGCCGGAATAGAACCGGATCATGGTGTTCATGATCTGGTTGTGATCCTCGCGTGTCACCTTGCCGATGACATGCTGTTTCAGGCGTGACAGCGAACCAAACGGGTCCAGAACACCGGAATGCAGGTAGAACTGCCCCTCCGTGATGTAGCCGGTGTTGTCCGGCACCGGGTGGGTCACGTCATTACCGGGCATGGTGGTGACCGTCAGAATGGTGACCGAGCCGGAGCCTTTGAAATCGCAGGCCTTTTCATAGCGGCGCGCCAGCTGCGAATAGAGATCCCCCGGATAGCCGCGATTGGCCGGCACCCGCTCCATGGCAATGGAGACTTCCTTCATGGCATCGGCGAAAGCGGTCATGTCGGTGAGGAGAACGAGCACGCGCTTGCCTTCCTCGACGGCGAATTTTTCGGCAACCGCCAGGGCCATGTCCGGCACCTGCAGCCGTTCGACCACCGGGTCCGAGGCCTGGTTGATGAACATCACCGTGCGCGGGAAGACGCCGGCATCCTCGAACTGCTTCCTGAAGAACGCATAATCGTCGAAAATCAGGCCAAGCCCGCCGAAAACCACGATGTCGGCATCCGCCTGAATGCCGATACGGGCGAGGAACGGATTGTAGGGTTCACCCGAAACCGAAAAGATCGGGATCTTCTGGCTCTCCACCAGGCAATTGAAGATGTCGATCATCGGCACGTCGGTGCGGATCATGCGTGAAGCCAGAACCCGTTTCATGGGGTTGGCCGATGGCCCGCCGATCGGCACGTCCGGGTCGCTGGACAGGTCCGGCCCCTGGTCGATCGGGTGGCCGGCGCCGTCAAAGACGCGGCCGAGAATATTGTCGGAATAGGTCACTTTGGCCGGTTCTCCGAGGAACCGGACCGATGCGTTATTCGCCAGGCCCTTGGTCCCGGAATTCACCTGCAGCGATACCATGTCATGGTCAATATTGATGACCTGCGCCAGCGAAGTCATGCCGTCGCCGGCCTCGACCAGAGCCAGGTCCCCCAGACACGGGCGCCCTTCGGATTCCGATTTCGTCGAAGACACCTGAATGCGGATGATATCTCCGACGATGTCGACAATTCTTGTGTGGGAGACCAGCATCAACGCCCCCTAGGCAATGGACCAAATCGCTTCAATGCGCTTTCCAAGCTCGACAAAACCGGGTCGAGCGAAAGCGCCGGAAAATCATCTTAGGCGGGTTTTACGGCTGCGCACAACTGCTCAGACAGTCGCGTGGAACCCCTCAAGACTGAACTGGAAAGAAGTTAAGAGAGAAACTATTACGCGCGTATGACCTGGATCAAGGGACCAGTTTCAATCGCTCCTTGGCAAGCAAAGCCTGCAGAGCTAGGGTGCATTGCACAAGCCTTCAATTCTTTCGGTTGCCATGACTTTTTCATCCAAGTTTCGCGCCCTTTTGCTGGGCGCTGCCACCTGCCTTGCCGTGTTCCCCGCCGGAGCGAGCATCTCGTTGGCCGCATCCGGCGACAGCAACCGCGCCGCGGCCACCGACCGGCTGGTCGATGCAATTTCCGAAAAACTCGAGGCCTCTGGCCTTTCGGTTATCGTCGGCCTCGGGCGGATCGGCGAGACACGACATTTTCGCGAGTTCGGCACCTTCAGGGACGACGGCCTCGCGCCTGAAGAGACGCTGGTCGATCTGGGATCGAACACCAAGGCGGTGACTGCTGCAGTGGTTCTCAAACATGTCGAAAGCGGCACGCTCAAGCTGGATGACACACTTGACATTCTGCTGGAGGACGTTCCGGAGGACAAGAAGTCCATCACACTGCGCCAGCTGCTGACCCACAGGGCCGGATTGCCGGACGCCGTTGGTTCGGACGAGGAAAGGATCGGGCGTGAAGACTATCTGGCCCGCGTGTTTCGAACACCCCTGTTGAGCCAGCCCGGCACGTCCTATGCCTATTCAAATGTCGGCTATGCCCTGCTGGCGGCGATCCTGGAAAGAAAAACCGGCGAGGCGTTCGAGCCGCTGATGGCAAAGACACTCTTCCCGAACGCAGAAATTCCAGCAATCGGCTATGAGACGACCTATCGGGAAGACGCCTCGGCCATCAGTGGCCGGATCTGGCTGACACTCTATCGCAAACTGCCCATCCACCGGGCCAGCTGGGGCGGTTCAACGGTTGGATGGAATCTTCTGGGCAATGGCGGCGCTGTCGCCACACCGCCCGACGCGATGACCTTTTACGAAGATCTGGTTGGCGGCCGCATCGTTGACCCCGCCCTGTGGCAGGAGGGCTTTACCCATGGTGGTGAGATCCCAACACCCAAATCTTACGGCTTTGGCATTGTCCGGCTTCAGTCTTCCGACGGAACGATTGTCTACACCCATTCCGGGGCGAACATCGTCTTTTCGGTCGATTGGCGGTACGTTCCGAATTCGGGATTGAACATCTTCATTGCCGGCCTGGAAGACGAAGCAGGCGATGCCATGGATATCGTGATGAAACAGGTCAGCACCGCCCAACTCCGCTGAACCCGGGGACGCACCATTTCCGAAGATCCATGCTGGCAGCAAGTCAAGTTATTCCATCCTGCCGCAAAGGTTTTCGTCAGGCCCCGGGCCGTTTGCGAAGCCTGGACAGTTTCTCCTGCCAAATCGGCAGTTGATTGCCTTCGATTGCCGCTCGCGCGCCTCCCGAATCGCTGCCAACTGAAATATCTTTTCCAATTCTACTTTTATACTTACGCTACGTAATGCATTAATGCATGCATTATTACGCAAGGATAGGTTTAAACTAAGTTGTATTGCTTAAATTTGCTTCACATTTGATGAAAAATGGGTTTTTTTAGCCTCGCCTTTTCGCGTTATATTAACTTCTGGTTGCAACGCCCGTTGCGCAAACCTGTTCGCGAATCCTGATCCTGGAGGGGAAGTTGACGGACCAAGTGACTGAGCACGCACTCGAGCTGACGCCTGCTCCCAAATCCGCCGACGGTTCTGCGAATCGGCAACCAGACAAGCAAACACGGGCTTCGGCGCGAAGGCCGGATGACAAGGCCCCGCCGGTTCGCAGCGATATCGGAACGATCCTGCTGCACTGGACACTCGTTGTTGCCATTGTCGCCAGCCTGGTGACCGGCCTCAGACTGTCGACCGACGCCGAACATGCCTGGTTCTCCAAGCTGTTTGAACCGATCCTGCCACAGGGCGAAATCTGGACCTGGCACTATCTCTCCGCGATCTTCGTCCTGGCGCTGATCTTTGCCTATGGGGCCTATATGTCCCTGGCCCGCCTGAAACGGCGGATTTCCTCCAAGAAAATGGTGGTTCTGACCCTGCCGGCCAGCACCAAGCTGCGCCTGTCGGCCGTCAATGTGATTGCCTACTGGATCCTGTTTGCAGCCGTGCTGACACTAACCGCCACCGGGATCTGGCTCTATCTCGGCCATGGCGGCATCTGGGTGACGGTTCACTATACCTCTGCCCTGGTCGTGCTGGGCTACATCGTTGCCCATGTGATCCTGCATTATGCCTATGGCGATGTCGCACAGCTGCTGCGGTTGTTCCGGCCGCAGAAATTGCGCCGGTTTCCCGGCATGGCGGCGCACCCGCTCGCCATTTCCCTTGGCATCGGCGCGGTTGTTCTTGCCGGCGCGGTAGCCCTCGATACCGTCACTCGGGAAGATCTGGTGGTATCCCAGGCGACCGACTTGCCCGTTCTGGACGGCGAACTGACGGATGCAGCGTGGCAGACAGCGCGGCCGGTCTTCGTGGAAACACAACAGGGAACCGGCCTCGATGGCACCGGCGCCTCGACCGTGGAGGTGCGCGCGGCCCAGATCGGCGACAAGATCGCGTTTGCCTTTCGCTGGGAAGATCCCAACCGGTCGCTCAAGCGCCACCCGCTGATCAAGCGGGAAGACGGCTGGTACATGCTCAACAACCGGGCCGATCTCTCCGATGAAACCGCCTATTACGAAGACAAGTTTTCCGTGGCGTTTTCGGCAACGGATGCCTTCGGCGGCGGCGACTCGACCCATATGGGCCCGAAGCCTCTTGGCGACAAGCCGGCAGCCTTTCACGGGCGCGGCCTGCATTACACCACCGATGGCAGCCTGATCGACGTCTGGCAGTGGAAAGCCTCGCGCGGCGGAATGCTCGGCCGAGTGGACGACATGTATTTCAGCACACCCAAGGCACCGAATGAGGCCCAGGCCGCCGGCAAGGGGCGCTACAGCGCCGGCTATGCCGCCGATAAGGGCACGTCATTCTACGTCTACAACTACAAGAAAAAGGCGGGGTCCGACTATCAGGGTACCGTCGATGTCCGGCGCCTACCCGTCGACTACAATGACATCTCCTCCAAAATGGGTGCGATCGATCTTGCCATCGAGGCGACAGACGATCCTGGCTCCCAGTGGTGGTTGTTTGAAGCTGAAAGCGTTCCCTATTCATCCGAGAAGGATGCAGAAATTCCGGTCGGTGCGATCATTCCCGGCGTTCTGATCCAGGGCGAATACACCGGCAGCCGCGCCGATCTTCTGGGTGGATCCAAGTGGAAGGACGGTTACTGGACGCTGGAAATCATCCGCGACATGGACACAGGCCATGACCAGGACCTGGCCATGACCGACGGTCTTTTTGTCTGGGTATCCGTGTTCGATCACAACCAGACCCGGCACACGCGCCATTCGCGGCCCGTGCGTCTGACCTTCAACTGATCCTTCAAGCGTTTCCAAGAAAACGGACCCGGCCATGTCGAAAAGCAGCTGCACCGTCACCATCAACGGCAAGAAGATCAAGGCGAATGTCGGCGACACCCTGATCGATGCGGGCCTTGAGGGCCGTCTCGTCATTCCGCATGACTGCTGTTCCGGCCAGTGCGAAACCTGCCGCGTCAGGGTTCTCAGCGGCGCGGTCGACGATCTGGGAACGCGGGAAAAGGACACGGTGCTGGGCTGCCTTGCCGTTCTGGAGGGCGATGCCGAGATTTCCTATGATCCGGTGCCGATCGTGAAGACGATCAAGGGAACCGTTGAAAGCATCCGGACCATCAAGGAAGACTATCTTGAAGTCCGCGTCCGGACCGTGCGCCCGGTGATCTGGCTCGCGGGCCAATATCTGAGAGCGACTTTTGCCGGCTATCCGCCGCGAGACTACAGCCCGACGACGCCGCTCAATCTTGATGCCGAGGAGGGCGTCATCGTCTTCCACATCAAGGTCTATGAAAACAGCGTCGTCTCGTCGAAACTCGGCAAGGAAATCTCCGTCGGCCATGCGGTGAAGCTGCGCGGCCCGTTCGGCAATGCCTTCCTGCGCCGTCAACCCGAACCCATCCTGCTGACCTCGACCGGAACGGGGTTTGCGCCAATCTGGTCGATCGCCGTTGCCGCGAGCATGGGCCAGCCGGGTCGCGAGATCCGCGTGATTGCCGGCGCCCGGACCCGGGACGGCCTTTACATGCGAGATGCCGTGCGCTGGCTACAGAACCATGGCGTTCCGATCACGCTGACAGCGAGCGATGGCGACAATGAAACCGTTCTGCGCGACCGCCCCCAGGACCTGGTCGGCCCGCTGACAGCAGATCATGTGGTGTATTCCGCCGGCGCCCCGGCCCATGTCGAAGCCATGCGGGAGATCGCGCTCAGCTCGGGCGCAACCTTTTACGCCGATCCGTTTTATGTCGCAGAAGAAGACAAGGGCCTGACGGCCTTTGCCGGCAATCTTCTGCGAAAGGCGGCCGCGCCGTTCGCAACGGCATCGGCCGGCCGCTGACGGGGATCTATTGAGCCGCCGTGGTGATGGCTTCCTGGCCGGGCAGGATCAGTTCTGCCGCGCCATCAACCGGCATCGGGCGACCCAGATAATATCCTTGGGCGTCGGTGCAGCCGATATCGGCGAGCATGTCGAGCAGCTCCCGCGTCTCGACGCCCTCTGCCGTGGTGGTCATCTTCAGGTTCTTCGCCAGCTCGATCACGGCCTTCACGATTGAAACCGACTCTTCGGAATAGGCCATGGACCGCACGAAGGACTGATCGATCTTGATCTTGTCGAACGGGAAGCGGCGCAGATAGCTGAGCGAGGAATATCCCGTGCCGAAGTCGTCCATGGAGACCTTCACACCCAGGGTCTTTGCCTGGTGAAGCGCGTCGAGAACTTCTTCTGAATCGGTCAGAAGCACCGTTTCCGTCACTTCCAGCTCCAGCCGGTCCGCGCGGAGGCCCGAACTCGTCAGCGCATTGATCAGGACCGGTCCAAAGGCGTGCCCGCGCAACTGGCGGGGTGACAGGTTGACCGCGATGCGCAGATCGTCCGGCCAGCCCGCGGCAATCCGGCAGGCCTCGTTCAAGACCCACTCGCCCACCTGCAGGATCAGGCCGGTGTCCTCGGCGATCGGAATGAAGTCGCCCGGCGGCACCATGCCACGCTTGGGATGCTTCCAGCGCACCAGGGCCTCGAACCCGGAAATCTGCAGGTCCTTCATCGCATATTGTGGCTGGAAATAGAGCTCCAACTCGCCATTTGCGACCGCGCTGCGCAGGTCAGTGATCAGCTCCCTGCGGTCATTGACGGCAATGCCCATGTCCGTCTGGAAGAACCGGTGCGTGTTTCGCCCTTCCTCCTTGGCCCGGTAGAGGGCGAGGTCGGCCTGCTTGAACAATTCGTCTCCGGCGATGTCGTCGCCTTTTGCGACCGCAATACCGATACTCACACCAATGACGATCTCGTGGTCTGCGATCAGGAACGGCTGTGACAGTTTCCAGATCACCAGCTCGGCCAGCTCTTCAACCTGCGTCATTCGTACGGGCATGCGCGTCAAGATGGCAAATTCATCACCGCCGAGCCGCACGACCAGATCGTCTTCATCACACAGGTCGCGGAGACGATCGGCGACCTGGCGCAGCAACTCGTCACCGATCGGGTGGCCCAGGGAATCGTTGACCGTCTTGAACTCGTCCAGATCGAGACAAAGGATGGCGAACTCGCCCCCCTCTTCGCGCTGGCGGCGCAGGCGATTGTCCATCTTGTCGCGAAATTCGATCCTGTTGGGCAATTGAGTCAGAATGTCGTGGCGCGCGAGGAAGGCCAGTCGGTCACGCGCTTCCTGGCGTTCGGTAATATCTTCGGCGATGGCAACATAACCGCCATCGGCCAGTGGTTGCCGCGTGGTCAGGACAATACGGCCCGTGCCGGTCTTCTCCATTTTCGTGCTTTGGACCGGTCCCCCGGTCCGTTGACCGACGGCGCGCCCATCGGCACGTGTCAAACTGTCGGATTCGAGCAACTCGGCGTTCAATAGCGCAGAAAGCTGCTCCTCCCTCAGACCGGACCCGATCGTTTCCGCCTGCAGTCCGAAGAGTTCTGCAAACCTCTGGTTGGACACGATCAGGCAACCGTTGCGGTCGAACATGCAAAGCCCGTGGGACATGTTGTTGAGCGCGGCATCGAACAGGATGTTCTGTTCGCGCAGCTGCGCTTCCTGGGAGCGCAGGATCGTATTCTTTTCATGGACCCGCGTGCGCAGGGCATCGCGTTCCTTGACCGAGCGCTGCAGGGAAACAACCGAACGGGCAATATCGCCAACCTCGTCGAGCCGCTCGGTGCCCGCCACCTGGCTTTCAAAGTCGCCGGCGGCAATTCCGCTCAGAACGCGAGTGATCTTGGTTAGCGGCCGGGTGATCTGCCTGGACAGGAGATAGGCGACGGCGGCAAAGGCAACCAGCGCCAGCAATCCGAACAGGAACAGCCACTTGAGCAGCTTGGTTTCTTCTTCGGTACCGATCCTGGTCAGCTTTGCCTGGATCGAGGTGAGCTCCTCGATCGGGAGCATGGCGCAGATGGTCATGGGCGAGACCGGCCCGCCGCACGCAATCACCCTGGCGCCGTTGTAGCTGATGTTCGGTTGTGTCGGCGAGATTTCGAGATCCGCGAGACCGCCTGCGAAATTGGCCCTGGAGATCACCTTGTTGTCGACGAGGATCGCCAGTTCGAAGGAATTGATTTCGGCAAGATCCGCCAGCAGCGGTTCTTCAGAGCGCAACCAGCGCTGTGCCAGAAGCCCACCGATCACATATCCGAAATCGTCGAAAACCGGGACAAAGATAACCTGCGAGACGGAATTCACGTTGTCGCCGGGAACGAAAATGCTGGTCTCCCTGAGCGGAAGAAGGCTCGAGTAGGTCAGCCGTTGCCCCGGATAGCTGGCCTTCAGCGACTGATCGATGTCCTCAAAGAAGCTGAAACGGCGGATGGTGTTGTTGAGCCCGACAAGATCTGCCGAATAGGAAGACGCGCCAATGACACGACCCTTGTCGTCAAGCACCACGAGACTGTCGACATCTGCCTGCTTGGCAGCTGGCCCAAGGAGTTCCGACATGGCGACATTGTTGCGCGATTCAATGGCTTTTACCGTGTCGACACGCTCCGATATGGCGCTGACCCGCCGCAGCCTGTCCTCAAGCAGGTAGTCCAGCCGGGTTCCGGCCAGTTCGACATCCGCCGTGAGCGTTTCAAGCAGGCGGGCATGGGAGAGTTGCAACAACTCTGCTTCCTGCCGCGTCATGCTGTTTTCAAGCTGATACGCCACCAGGCCGATCAGGCCGGCAAAGGCACATACGGCGGTGAAGACCGCGCCGTATGTGTAATGCCAAAGAAGGGAGGAATGACGTATCATGGGCCGAGAACGCTAGTTGCCGACGGGAACACCGCCGAAGTTTCGGATCAAATCCCGCGCCTGGTCCGATTGGCTGAAGGAAATGAACGCCTGCATGTCCTCCTCCAGCGTCCCGTCCTTGTAGATCAGGGCCAGCGTCACGGCGCTCGGATAGCTGTCATCCGTCGGGTGGTGGCCGTCGATTTCCAGAACGGACAGACCGTTTTCCAGCGGGCTGGAGTATGGACCGAAGGCGATCGCGCCCTCGACGCCCCGTGCCGTCTCGATCGCTTCCTGTGTCGTCAGAGCGGTCTTGGATCTTGGCGAGAACGTCAGTTCATCCCAACCCGGCATCGTCGCTTTCAGAACCTGCAGCGTACTGTCGGCATCTTCCCTCCGGACCAGCCGCACCCGCAGGTCGGCGCCGCCCAGGTCCGCCCAGTTTGTGATCTCACCGGAATAGAGTTTGACAAGGTCTTCACTGGTCAGACCGTCAACACCGGTCGATGGATGCGTGAAAACCGCGCTCGGGATCTTGGCGAAGGGCAGATAAACAAGTCCGTATTCCACTTCGCTGTCGGTGAGCGGACGGGCAACCCTGCCCAGGCGTTCCGCCCCCGTTCCAACGGCGGCAATGCCACCTCCTGACCCGATGCTCGGCGGAATATCCAGCGCTATGTCCGGATGCGCCTTGGAGAATCCGGCGCCGATCTCGCGTAGCATTTCCAGACCATCGCCGGTCCCGACGACCTTGAGGCCGGTCTGTGCCGACAGGTGAGCGTTTTGAACAAAGAGAGAGCAGACGAACAATGCCAAGCCAAAGGCCAAAACACGCATTTTTACCACCAATGTTTGACTGTATGATCTAGACTGGCATATTCAAGTTAACTAAACACTAATGTACTGGAACAAATTACAATAAATATGTATTCAAGATTTTTCTTTGAAATAAAAAGAAACAATTCCTCAAATTTTCTGGAAAAATATAGATAGGCAATATTTACCTGTAGGGCAAATTTTGCCGCCCATTGGTTGAGTGCAGGTTGTATAATTCGATTTATTTCTGTATTTGTCGACGCGCTTCGTAAATATACATTTGAATATGAGTTATTGTGAGAGCCAGCCTGCCTCCCTCTAAGATTAGCTGCACTTTACCTTATGGGAAGATCAAAACGTGTAGATCTCAGGTAAGTGTCCGACCGAACTACACTTGTCAGCACGCCGGCGGACCGGCACTGGCCCGCACCACGAGTTCAACATCAACCATCACCGGCTCAGGCACACTTCCCTGCAGCAGCCCTCCGGACTGCATGCATTCCAGCAGCAAAGACGAGGCATTTGTTCCCAGGGCGTGCCGGTCCTGGCGAATGGTTGTCAGCGCAGGTACATAGAATTCGGAAAGCTCGATGTCGTCAAAACCGATGACCGACATGTCCTCCGGCACGCGGACGCCATGTGCCGTGAGAGTGGACATCAGGCCAAAGGCGACCTGATCCGATGCACAGAAAACCGCTGTCGGCCGGTCTTCCATTTCCAGAATGCGCAGCCCCGCTGCACGGCCGGACTCCAGCGAGAAATCACCCCGGACGATCCATTCGTCGCGGACAGGCAGGCCAAGCGCCGCACGCTCCGCGACCATGCCTTCACGCCGGACATGGGTCAGGACATTGTCCTGCGGCCCGGTCACATGGGCAATCTTGCGATGCCCCAGGTCGTAAAGGTGACGGATGGCCAGACGCGCGCCCTGGCCGTTGTCGCTGCGCACGGATGGCAGTCTGTTCCCCTGTTTCCATTCACACGCAAACACCAACCGCCCTGCGACATCGTTTTCCTCCAGCAGTCGCAACTCGTCATCGGGCAGGGCACCGTCGAGACAGATCAGGCCATCAATCTGCGAATCCAGGAAATAGTCGACCAGCCGCTTGCCGGACAGGCGATTGTCCCTGGTGTCGGCTATCAGAACAGATGTGTCCTGATCACCAAAGGTCTCGCTGATGCCGGCCAGAATCTTGGAGAAGAACGGGTTGCCGAGATTTGGCACCAGGACGAGCACAGCACCAGCCTTGCGCGTTCTCAAGCTTCGGGCGGCACGGTTGACCCGGTAACCTGTTGCCCGGATCGCCGCAAAGACCTGTTCCCGGGTGCTCTCCGACAGCAGCTCCGGATTGCTCAGCGCGCGGCTCACAGTTGCCGTTGATACGCCCGCCTCCCTGGCGACATCCCGGATACGTGCGTTTTTTTGAGCCAATGTCGTCTCCGAAGGTCCTGATCGGTATCGTGTTTTTGGTGTGGCACCAGCTGTGAACTGCACTGCACCAACATTCCGGGTTGACACAAGTGCGTTTCACGAGAATGATGATCAATGTAATCGATTACACGCAGATTACAACAAGATGTAATCGATTACAGCTAATGCGGTGGAGGCCGCATCGTGAGGACACCCGAACATTCCGTTCGATGGGAGGACAGAATGAAATCACTACGCGCAGTATTCGTGGCAACCACTGCTCTTTGTGCAGCCGGCGCTGCCAACGCAACCGATCTTGAAGTGACGCATTGGTGGACATCCGGCGGCGAAGCCGCTGCCGTTGCAGAGTTTGCCAAGGCCTTTGACGCGACCGGCAACAAGTGGGTCGATGGTGCCATTGCAGGCTCCGGCGGCACAGCCCGCCCGATCATGATCAGCCGGATCACCGGCGGTGACCCGATGGGCGCCACACAGTTCAACCACGGCCGCCAGGCAGAGGAACTGGTCGAGGCCGGCCTGATGCGGGACCTCACCGACATCGCCGAGGAAGGAAACTGGGCCGAAGTCGTATTCCCGCCGTCCCTGCTCGAAAGCTGCACGCTCGATGGCAAGATCTACTGCGTTCCGGTGAACATCCACTCTCCGCAATGGCTGTGGCTCAACAATGCCGTCTTCACCGACAACGGCCTTGCCGTACCGACCAACTGGGAGGAGTTCGTTGCCGCCGCTCCGAAGCTCCAGGAAGCCGGCATCGTGCCGCTCGCCATGGGCCAGCAGCCCTGGCAGACGACGCTCGCCTTCCAGACCCTGCTGACCGCGCTGGCCGGTCCTGAGACCTATACCAAGGTGTTTGGCGACAAGGATGGCGATCTCGCCGCCGGTCCGGAACTGGCCAAGGTCTTCGAGGCTGCTGCGGTTGCTCGCGACATGGCCAAGGACTCCAACGTTCAGAACTGGAACGACGCCACCAACATGGTCATCACCGGCAAGGCCGGCGGCCAGATCATGGGCGACTGGGCCCAGGGAGAATTCCAGGTCGCCAACCAGGTGGCCGGCGAAGACTACACCTGCCTGCCGGGTCTTGGCGTCAATGAAGTCATCCAGACCGGCGGTGATGCCTTCTATTTCCCGAAGGTCGACGATGAGGCGATCACCGCGGCGCAGGGTGAACTGGCCAAGGTCATGATGGCACCTGCAACCCAGGTGGCCTTCAACCTGAAGAAAGGCTCTCTGCCGGTGCGCGGCGATGTCGATCTGTCGGCCGCCAATGACTGCATGAAGAAGGGTCTGGCGATCCTTGCCAAGGGCAACATCATCCCGGGCACCGACCAGCTGATGTCCGCAGACAGCAACCAGCAGGTCAACGACCTCTTTGTCGAGTTCTTCAACAACCCGTCAATGTCGGCCGAAGACGCCCAGAAGCTGTTTGCCTCGATCATCGCGAACGCCGACTGATCCGGCCACTGAGCTCCGCCGCCCTTCGTCAAGGGAGCATGCCTGAAGGGCGGCGTCCTCCAGCCCTGCGCGCGGCACTGCGCGCAGGGTCCTTTGATCCTTTCCGGACCCCTGACTGCGATGAGGAAGACTGGCATGGCCGCAACGCGCCCGGCTCTCTGGCACCGCAACCTGAATGCAAAGGTGGCCGCGATTCCGATGATCGTCACCGCGCTGGTGGTGTTTATCGGCGGCACCGCCTGGACGGTGGTGTACTCCTTCACCAATTCCAAGCTGCTGCCGCGTGAAAAATTCGTCGGCTTCGACCAGTACGAGCGGCTCTGGAACAGCAACAAGTGGCTGATCTCGATTGAGAACCTCGCCATTTATGGCGGATTCTCGCTGGTTTTCTCCCTGCTCATCGGATTTGTTCTGGCGGCATTGCTCGATCAGAAAATCCGTTTCGAGGACACGTTCCGGACCATTCTGCTCTATCCGTTCGCGCTCAGTTTCATCGTGACCGGTCTTGCCTGGCAATGGATCCTCAACCCGGATTTCGGCGTCCAGCAGGTGGTGCGCAATCTCGGCTGGGAAAGCTTCACCTTCGACCCGCTCTACAACCCGGACATCGTGATCTACGGCATCCTGATCGCCGGCCTCTGGCAAGGTACAGGGCTGATCATGTGTCTGATGCTTGCCGGTCTGCGCGGGATCGACGAAGACATCTGGAAGGCGGCGCGGGTCGACGGCATCCCGATGTGGAAGACCTATCTCTTCATCGTCATTCCGATGATGCGCGGTATCTTCATCACCGCAATCGTCCTGATCGCCTCCGGCATCATCAAGGTCTATGACCTTGTGGTTGCCCAGACCGGCGGCGGTCCCGGGATCGCTTCCGAAGTTCCCGCCAAATACGTCTATGACGCGATGTTCCTGTCGCAGAACCTTGGCCAGGGCTTTGCCGCCTCCACCATGATGCTGCTGACCGTTGCAATTATCGTCGTGCCCTGGGCCTATCTCGAATTCGGAGGCAAGCGCCGTGGCTGACCTTTCTGCCAACTCCACCGCCATGCCGGCCGGCAACCGGATTGTTGAAGGCCCTGCCGGCCGCAAGCCGCGCAAGATGCTCTCGCGCCGGAACATCATGATCTACGGCACGCTGATCGTCGTCTGTCTCTACTATCTGCTGCCGCTCTACGTGATGATCGTGACGTCGCTCAAAGGCATGCCGGAAATCCGGCTTGGCAACATCTTTTCGCCGCCGGTCGAGGTCACGTTCCAGCCCTGGGTCAAGGCCTGGGCCGAGGCCTGTACCGGTCTCAATTGCGACGGTCTCTCCCGCGGCTTCTTCAACTCGGTGAAGATCCTCGTTCCCTCAGTGATCCTCTCGATCATCATCGCGTCGATCAACGGCTACGCGCTGGCGAACTGGCGTTTCAAGGGATCGGAAACCTTCTTCACCATCCTGATCGTCGGGGCTTTCATTCCCTACCAGGTGATGATCTACCCGATCGTGATCATGCTGCGGGAAGTCGGTCTTTACGGCAGCCTGACGGGCCTTGTCATCGTGCACACGATCTTCGGCATGCCGATCCTGACGCTGCTCTTCCGCAACTATTTCGCCTCCGTGCCGCAAGAGCTGTTCAAGGCGGCCCGGGTCGATGGTGCCGGTTTCTGGGGCATCTATTTCCAGATCATGGTGCCGATGAGCCTGCCGATCTTCGTTGTTGCGATGATCCTGCAGGTGACCGGCATCTGGAACGACTTCCTGTTCGGCGTGATCTACACCAAGCCTGACCTTTATCCGATGACGGTCCAGCTGAACAACATCGTCAACTCCACGCAAGGAGTGAAGGAATACAACGTCAACATGGCCGCCACCATCCTGACCGGCCTCGTTCCTCTGACCATCTACTTCATTTCCGGAAAACTCTTCGTCCGCGGCATCGCCGCCGGTGCGGTGAAAGGCTGAGAACAACAATGGAAAAAAGCATCTCAATCAACAACCTTTCCCTGAGCTTCGGAAACCTGGAAGTCCTGAAGGACCTCAATCTGGATGTGGGCAAGGGCGAGTTCCTGGTCCTGCTCGGCTCTTCGGGCTGCGGCAAGTCCACGCTGCTCAACTGCATTGCCGGGCTTCTCGATGTCACGGGCGGCCAGATCTTCATCGGCGGCAACAACGTGACCTGGGAAGAGCCGTCCAAACGCGGCATCGGCATGGTTTTCCAGTCCTATGCGCTCTATCCGCAGATGACCGTTGCCGGGAACCTCAGCTTCGGCCTGAAAAATGCCGGACTGCCGAAGGCGGAGATCGAGGAGCGGGTCAACCGGGCGGCCAAGATCCTGCAGATTGAACCGCTTCTGAAACGCAAGCCTGCGGCCCTGTCCGGAGGCCAGCGCCAGCGCGCCGCCATCGGGCGCGCCCTGGTGCGGGATGCGGATGTCTTCCTGTTCGACGAGCCGCTCTCCAATCTGGACGCCAAGCTCCGGGCCGACCTCAGGGTCGAGATCAAGCAGCTTCACCAGAAGCTGCACAACACGATGATCTACGTGACCCACGACCAGATCGAGGCAATGACGCTCGCCGACCGGATCGCGATCATGCGCGGCGGCCGGATCCTGCAGCTCGCCTCACCGCACGAGATCTACAATCGCCCGGCCAGCAAATACGTGGCGGAATTCATTGGCTCTCCAACGATGAATTTCTTCGAAGGCGAGGTGGTCGAGGCCGGTGGCAGCTACAGCTTCAAGACCGGCGAGACCGCCTTTCCGCTCGATGGTTACGCCTTTCAGGACGGTCCCCCGGCAGGGGGCGCGGCCTGGTTCGGCATCCGGCCGGAACATATGGTCAGCGGGACGGACACCGCCTCTGCGCCAGTGCAGCTTGAAGGCCATGTGGAACTGGTGGAACCGCTTGGCTCAGACACGCTTGCCCGCATTTCGATTTCGGACCGCACCTTGTGGGTGCGCCTCGACGGCCAGGCGGCAATCGCTCACGGCGACGCCATCAAGGTCGGTTTCGACCCCGCGCGCGCCAATCTTTTCGACAAATCAACCGAAAACCGGATCTGATCCGGCCTCTCATATTCAGGACGATGATGATGGATGTTTCTTTCCAGCTCTATTCCGCGCGCGAATTCACACCTTTTGACGGTGTGCTGAAGCGCCTTGCCGAACTCGGTTACACCCAAGTCGAAGGTTTCGGTGGCAACTACGACGACCCGGCCGCTTTCCGCGCCCTGCTCGACGCCAACGGCCTTGCCATGCCCTCCGGGCATTTCTTTCCGATGGAACAGTTCGAGACCGATCTCGGCAAGGTCATCGAGACCGCGCACACGCTTGGCATGAAGCGGCTGTTCGTGCCGGCCCCGCCGCCGGAACAGCGTGGACCCGATGCTGCACACTGGCAGTCGGTCGGCGCCCGCCTGGAAACCATCGGCGAAGGCATCCGCGACGCAGGCCTGCGCTTCGGCTGGCACAACCACGATTTCGAGTTCGTTCCCTGCGCCGATGGCCGGCTGCCGATGGACATCCTGCTGGAAGCCGCTCCCTCCATCGAATGGGAAGCGGACATCGCCTGGATCGTGCGGGGTGGACAGGATCCGCTGGCCTGGATCGAGAAATACGCGGATCGCATCACGACGGCCCATGTCAAGGACATCGCTCCGGATGGCGAGTGTGAGGATGAGGATGGCTGGGCCGATGTCGGTCAGGGCACCATGGACTGGAAAGGCATCATGGCCGCCTTGCGCGGCGTCGGTGTCGACCTCTTCGTGATGGAACACGACAAGCCCTCCGACTTCGACCGCTTTGCCAGCCGTTCCATCGACGCCTTCCGCACTTTTTGAGGACCTGATATGAGCAACACACTTGGAATCGGCATCCTCGGATGCGGAAACATTTCGGCCGCCTATATGCGCCTCGCCCCGCTTTTCAAGGGCATCGAGGTTCGGGCTTGCGCAGATCTCAACGAAGCGGCAGCGAAAGCCCGGGCAGAGGAATTCGGCCTGCGCGCAGAAAGCATTGACGGATTGCTCGGTGCCGATGACATCGACATCATCGTCAACCTGACTGTGCCGGCCGCCCATTTCGAAGTGTCCAGGAAGGTTCTGGAAGCCGGCAAACATGTCTATTCGGAAAAGCCCTTTGTGCTCAGCGTCGAAGAGGGCAAGACCCTCGCGGACATCGCCGCGTCAAAAGGCCTCCGCGTCGGTTCCGCACCGGACACGTTCATGGGCGGAGCTCATCAGCTTGCCAGGCACCTGGTCGATGAAGGCGCCGTCGGCAAGGTGACGTCCGGCACCTGCTTCGTGCAGAGCCCGGGCATGGAAATGTGGCATCCGAACCCGGACTTCTTCTTCCAGCCGGGGGGTGGTCCGATCCTCGATCTCGGCCCCTACTACATTTCCAACCTGGTCCAGTTGCTCGGCCCGGTGAAGCGGGTCTGCGCCATGAGCTCGTCCGGCTCCGAATATCGCACCATCACCTCGCAGCCGCGCCATGGCGACAAGATCAAGGTCGAGACCCCGACCACGATCCATGCCGTGATGCAGTTCCACTCAGGCGCCCAGATCACCTATTGCGCCAGCTGGGATGTCTGGCAGCACGGCCATTCCAACATGGAACTCTATGGCCAGGGCGGTACGTTGCATGTGCCGGATCCGAACTTCTTCGGTGGTGAAGTCCGCATGACCGACAAGGGCAGCTTCGCCAGCCTGTCGGAAGCCTGGGACCACCCGTTCTCCAGGGCCAATGACGGCGGCAATGCAAATTACCGCACCGCGGGCCTTGCCGATATGGCACAGGCGATCCTGGAAAACCGTCCGCACCGTTGCTCTTTGGAATTCTCTCTGCATGCTGTCGACGTGATGACATCGATTCTCGCCTCCGGCGAGACCGGTCAATTCATCGATATCGGTACGACCTGCGAGCGACCGGCCGCCCTGGATCCGCAAGCTGCGCAGGCGCTCTTGACCTGATTTGGAGACAGAATGACCTGGACGGCAGCGGCAACGCGCTACGACACCATGGAATACCGCCGCTGCGGGAGATCCGGCCTGAAACTGCCGGTGATCTCGCTCGGCCTCTGGCATAATTTCGGCGAGGACACGCCACATCAGTTGAAACGGGACATCGCCCGGACCGCCTTCGATCTCGGCATCACCCATTTCGATCTCGCCAACAATTACGGCCCGAGGCCGGGCGCGGCGGAAGAAGCCTTTGGCGACCTGCTGCGGACGGATTTCGCGCCTTACCGGGACGAGATGATCATCTCGTCCAAGGCGGGCTATGAAATGTGGCCGGGCCCTTACGGCGAATGGGGCAGCCGGAAATACCTGATCGCGTCCTGTGACCAGTCATTGAAGCGGATGGGGCTCGACTATGTCGATATCTTCTATTCCCATCGCTTCGACCCGGACACGCCGCTTGAAGAGACCATGATGGCGCTCGATCATATCGTGCGATCCGGACGGGCGCTCTATGTCGGCATCTCGTCCTACAACTCAAAAAGGACACGGGAAGCGGCCGCCATCCTAAAGGATCTCGGCACGCCGTGCCTGATCCACCAGCCGAGCTATTCCATGATCAACCGCTGGGTCGAGGAAGATGGTCTGCTCGACACGCTGGACGATCTTGGCATCGGTTCCATCGCCTTTTCGCCGCTTGCGCAGGGCATGCTGACAAACAAATACCTGAAGGGCATTCCGGAAGGCAGCCGGGCCACCCAGGGCAAGTCGCTTCAGGACCAGTTCCTGAGCGAGGACAACCTGGCAACGATCCGAGCGCTCAATGCCATCGCCGAACGGCGCGGACAGAGCCTCGCCCAGATGGCGCTTGCCTGGGTGCTCCGCAAGGGACGTGTCACCACCGCGCTGATCGGTGCAAGCCGTCCCGGTCAGGTGGAGGACTGCGTCGGTGCTGTGGCCAATCTGGAGTTCACAGACGCGGAGCTGCGCGAGATCGAGGACACCACGCGGGAAGCAGATATCAATCTCTGGGCCGCCTCGGCGGAACGCAAAGGGCCGGCCCGCAAGAAGAAATAGCGCGCACCCGGCGCTGACACAGAAGGAGGAAGCCATGGCCGGACTGATCAAGGGACCTGCAATTTTCCTGGCGCAATTCGGCGGGGACGACGCCCCGTTCAACTCGTTGCCAGCCATTGCAAACTGGGCTGCCGGCCTTGGCTACAAGGGTATCCAGATCCCGACCTTTGACGGCCGTCTGTTCGACCTGAACAAGGCAGCTGAAAGCCAGACCTATTGCGACGAGGTCAAGGGCATCTGTTCCGATGCCGGTGTCGAGATCACGGAGCTCTCCACCCACTTGCAAGGTCAGCTTGTGGCCGTGCATCCGGCCTATGATCTTGCCTTTGACGGATTTGCGCCACCGGAAGTGCATGGCAACCCGCAGGCCCGGCAGGACTGGGCGGTCGATCAGATGAAAAAGGCCGCCATCGCCAGCCGCAATCTCGGCCTGACGGCTTCCGTGAGCTTCACCGGCTCTCTGGCTTTCCCCTATCTTTATCCCTGGCCGCAACGCCCGGCAGGCCTGATCGACGAAGCCTTCAAGGAGCTCGCCAAACGCTGGAAACCGATCCTCGACGTCTATGAGGACAATGGCGTCGATGTCGGCTACGAAATCCACCCGGGCGAAGATGTCTTTGACGGTGCGACCTTCGAGATGTTCCTGGAGGCCCTTGGCGGGCACAAGCGCTGCCAGATCAACTACGACCCGTCGCATTTCCTGCTGCAGCAGCTCGACTATCTCAGCTTCATCGACATCTATCACGAGCGCATCTGCGCCTATCACGTGAAGGATGCCGAGTTCAATCCGGACGGCCGCCAGGGCGTCTATTCCGGATATCAGGGCTGGGTCAACCGGGCCGGGCGCTTCCGCTCACTCGGCGACGGGCAGGTCGATTTTTCCGGCATCTTTTCCAAGCTCGCCCAATATGGCTATGACAGCTGGGCGGTGCTGGAATGGGAATGCTGCCTGAAGTCTCCGGAACAGGGCGCGGCAGAAGGTGCTCCCTTCATCGAAAGCCACATCATCGAAGTCACCGACAAGGCCTTTGACGACTTCGCCGGCGGTGACACCGACCAGGACCAGATCCGGAAGATGCTGGGACTGTAGCAGCCTGGTCTGGACGCAGGTTGAAACCGCTTTCGGAAGGTCCGCCCTCTGAGATGAGCAGAAAAGGCTAGGGGATGGCGAAACTCCCCCATTCCCTCGCCTGTAAAGAAATCATCTATCAGCGCATCTGAGCGGTGCGCTCGAAGCGGGGGCGCTATCGCGCCGCCATCAACCGGGCCATGTCGATCATGCGGGCGGAAAAGCCCCATTCATTGTCGTACCAGCCGAAGAGACGCACCTGGCGGGCATTTGCCTCCAGCGTTTCAGGCAGATGCAGGACCAGCGATTCAGGACGCGTGCGCATGTCGGTCGAGACCACGCGGTCTCGGACGAAGCCGATCACCGGACTGTCTTTGAATATTTCCAGAAGCCTGTTGTTGAACGGCGCCTCGACTGGTTCCGCCAGCGTCACCGTCAGGTCGACGGCGGAGACGCTGATGGTCGGCACACGCACGGCTGCGCCACTGACCTTGCCGGCAAGCTGGGGCAGCACGGTGCCCACCAGCTTGGTCGCACTGGTGGTGGTCGGGACCATGGAGACCCCGCCGGCCCGGCTGCGTTCCAGTGGCCCGCGCGGGGCGTCCACCATGGGCTGACTGCCGGTGTAACAGTGGATCGTGGTCATGTGGCCACTCTGGATGCCGATTGCATCGTCGAGCCCGCGCAGCAGCGGGGCAAGCGCGTTGGTCGTGCAAGAACCGTTGGAGACAATCCTGAAGTCGCCGAGGTTTTCCTCGTTGGCACCCAGCACCAGCGTGATGTCGGCAGCCTTGGACGGGCCGGAGATCAGCACATTCCTGGCCCCGGCCTTCAGGCCGCGTTCGGCGACCTCCCGCGTGTCCGCGCGCCCCGTACATTCCATGACGACGTCGACATTGCCGAGATCAAGCTGCGAGAGATCGGCTTCGGCGGAAAAGGGGATCCGTTGCCCATCGATCGTCAGTGAGGTTTCGTCAGCGCTCACCTCGCCGGGCCAGGGGCCGAAGACGCTGTCATATTTGAAGAGGTAAGAGCAGGTTTCGAGTGGCGCGATGTCGTTGATGCGCACCACTTCAATCGCCTCCGACGCCGGGAGGGCCAGCACCTGGCGCAGGACGGTCCGGCCGATGCGGCCGAACCCGTTGATCACTATCCGCATTCCTCAAGGTCCGGGTTTAGAAGTCCACCTGAACGGCGACACCCTTCTGAACTGCAAGCTCAACGGCAGCGGAGGCCACCGCGAGATCCTGAAGGCCGACGCCCGTCCCATCGAACAGCGTGATGTCGTCGTCCGAGGTCCGGCCTTGATGCGTAGCATTAATCACGGCACCGATCTCAATTATATTGTCCTCAGAGACAATTCCGGCAGCAACCGCGTGCTGGCATTCACCGATCGTTGCGGACTGGGCAACCTCGTCGGTAAACAGCCTGGCCTTGCCGACCAGGTCCGTGTCGACCTCCTGCTTGCCCTTGGTGTCGGTGCCCATGCAGGCAATATGTGTGCCGGGTGTAACCTGAGCGGCCTTGAGGATCGGTTCGAAACTGGAGGTGATCGAGATGATCACATCGGCTTCGGCCCCGAGCCGGTCGAGATCGAGGGATTCGTAAGGAAGACCGAGCTCGTTGGCGGTTTCTTCCAGCCGCACCAGCATGTCCGGATGCAGGTTCCAGCCGATCACTTTTTCAAAGTCACGCTGTTCGACAGCGGCGCGCATCTGGAAGGCGGATTGATGGCCGGCACCGATCATGCCGAGCACCTTGGCGTCCTTGCGGGCGAGATGCTTGATCGAAACGGCAGATGCAGCGGCGGTGCGAAGCGCCGTCAGGAGATTGCCGCCGACAACCGCTCTCGCCTGGCCGGTATCGGCATCGAACAGGAACACGGTCGACTGGTGATTGGTGAGGCCCTTGTCCATGTTGCCGGGCCAGTAACCGCCGGATTTCAGGCCGAGCGCCAGGGAAGAACGGTCGAAGCCGGACTTGAAGCCATAAAGCGCATCTGCATGACCGATGGCTTCCCGGATGACCGGAAAATTATAGGCGGCCCCGCTCGCCATGGCAGCGAAGGTCTTTTCAACCGCGTCAAAGGCGTCCTTGCGGCCGATCAGGTCGGCAATTTCCCTTTCAGGAACAATGATCATGAGGGTCTCCTGAGAAGTTGTCTCAATTTCAGACCTCATCCTGAAGAGGGCCAATGGCCCGTCTCGAAAGATCGACTGCGCACTTTGAAGCGGATGCCGATCCTAAATATCGGCGCGGGCGCGCCTCCTAAGGATGATGTGAGTGGAATACGGTGTGACACAGCTCTACCGTCGTCATGCCATGGCTTGACCATGGCATCCATGCCGTTCCCCATCAGCGCGGAAGAGATCCGAACAGAGAGGTCGCGGCATGGATTGCCGGGACAAGCCCGGCAATGACGAACAGCAGGGAGCTGCGTATCAATAAGCCTTGCCGCGGGCAGAGACTGGCCAGACGGTTTCGACCTTGCCGCCCCGCACACCGACATACCAGTCGTGAACATTGGCGGTCGGGTCGCAGTGGCCCGGAACCAGTCTGAGTTTCTCACCTACGTTGAGGACGCCCTTCGGGTCGGAGATGACACCGTGCTCGTCGGAACATTTGACATATTCGACATCGTCACGGCCGTAGATGAACGGCAGGCCGCTGTCGACCGACTGAGCCTTCAGGCCTGCATCGCAAATCGCCTTGTCAGCCTTGGCGTGGCTCATCACCTGGGTGAGGATGAAAAACGCGTTTTCCCACTCGCCCTGGTCGATCCGTTTGCCGTCCTGATCAAGAATCCGGCCGTAGTCGGCGTCCATGAAGGCGTAGGAACCGCATTGCAGTTCGTTGTAGACGCCGGAATTGGATTCAAAATAATAGGAGCCCGTACCACCGCCGGAGACGAGCTCCGGTTCCAGGCCGGCTGCTTTCAGGGCCTCGACCGCGTCCTGGACCATGGCAATGGCAATGTCGAGCTTCTCCTTGCGGGCCTCAAAGCTGTCGAGATGCTGCATGGCGCCCTGATAGGCCTGGATGCCAGTGAATTTCAGGTTAGCTGCCGCATCGACTGCCTGTGCGATGGCAACAACGTCTTCGCTGGTGGTGACCCCGCAGCGCCCGGCGCCGCAGTCGATTTCAACAAAGACTTCCAGCTCGGTGCCATGCTTGACCGCCGCCGCCGACAGATCAGCGACATTCTCAATGTCGTCGACGCAGACAAGGGTGCGCGCGCCGAATTTCGGCAGCCGCGCCAGCCGGTCGATCTTTTGCGGATCGCGGACCTGGTTGGAGACCAGAACATCCTTGATGCCGCCTCTTGCGAAGACCTCTGCCTCGGACACTTTCTGGCAGCAGACACCGACGGCGCCGCCGAGGCGTTCCTGCAACTTGGCGACATCAACCGACTTGTGCATCTTGCCATGCACCCGGTGGCGCATGCCGTGGGCCTTGGCATAATCGCCCATCTTCTTGATGTTGCGCTCCAGTGCATCGAGATCGAGCACCAGACACGGGGTCTGGATATCGGCCTCGTCCATGCCGGGAAGGGCCGGGACATCGTAGCCGACTTCGAGTTTTTCAAATCCGGTTTGTGCGTTCATTGTTGGTCTCCAAGTGGCTCTTTAACTGTTGTTCCAGGGCAGTTTGCCGAGATCGACATTGCCGCCGGTGATGATCACGCCGACGCGTTTGCCCGCGAAGACGTCCCTGTTCTTCAAGATGGTCGCCAGAGGCACGGCCGAGGACGGCTCCATCACGATCTTCAGCCGCGCCCAGATCAGGCGCATGGCGTCAACGATTTCCTGTTCCGACGCGGTCAGGATGTCGGTGACGTGGTTGGAGACGAAATGCCAGGTCAGTTCCTTGAGCGGCACTTTCAGCCCATCGGCCACGGTCACCGGCGCATCGTCTGCAATGATGTGGCCGGCCCGGAAGCTGCGCGCCGCATCGTCTGCCTGCTCCGGCTCGGCCGCGTAGATCCTGACATCCGGCGCCAGACTGCTGAGCGTCAGGCAGGTGCCGGAGACCATGCCGCCGCCGCCGATCGGCGCAATGACGGCATCGAGCCCGTCCGTCTGTTCCATCAGTTCCTTAGAGCAGGTGCCCTGGCCGGCTATGACGCGCGGATCGTTGTAAGGATGCACGAATTCCGCACCTGTCTTCTGCTGGACCTCTGCAAAAACAGCTTCGCGGCTGGAGGTTGACGGTTCGCACTCGGTGATGATCCCGCCATAACCGCGCACCGCGTCCTTCTTCGCCTGCGGCGCCGTTTTCGGCATCACCACGTGGCAGGGGATGCCCCTTCGGCCGGCCGCATAGGAGAGGCTCAGCGCGTGGTTGCCGGAGGAGTGCGTCGCGACACCCGCCCTGGCAGTCTCCTCGTCGAGACCGAAGACGGCGTTGGACGCCCCGCGCACCTTGAAGGCACCGGCCTTCTGGAAGTTCTCGCATTTGAAGAACAGCTCCGCACCGGTCAACTCGTTGAGAAACGAGGAGGTCAGCACCGGCGTGCGGTGAATATGAGGCTTGATGCGCTCATGCGCGACCAGCATGTCTTCCAGCGTCGGGATATACTGGGTCAGGGCGTCGGTTTTCATGCGGCTTCCTTTGCAGCGACGGCGGTTTCACGGCGGTAGTGCTCCTGCGCGGCGGCGACGCCGGAGCCGAGCTGGATGGGAAGGCCAAGATCGGCCATGACCATTTCGGCGGTCGCAAGCCCCGACAGGGCCATGATGTCCGTGAGGCTGCCCAGATGACCGATGCGGAACACCTTGCCCGCAACCTCCCCGAGGCCAACACCAAACGCGACGCCGTATTTCCCGGCTGCATGGGTGACGATGTCGGTGGCGTTGAAACCCTCGGGGTGCGGATCGCGCTGACGCTGTCCGAATAGACATCCGGCGTCTCGGCGCAGAGCTCCAGGCCCCAGGCACGGACGGCGGCACGGACACCTTCGGCGATGCGGTGGTGACGGGCAAAAACGTTCTCAAGCCCTTCGGCAAGCAGCATGTCGCAGCTCTGCTTGAGCCCGTTCAGAAGACCGACGGCCGGCGTATAGGGATAGGCGTTGCCGGCATAGGCCTTCATCATGTCGCGCACGTCGAAGAAGGTGCGCGGCAGTTTCGCCGTCTCCATGGCAGCCTGTGCCTTCGGTGACAGGGCAACGATGGCAAGACCCGGCGGCAGCATGAAGCCCTTCTGGGAACCGGTGACGGCCGCGTCAACGCCCCATTCTTCCATGCGGAAATCCATGGAGGCGATCGAGCTGACTCCGTCGACAAACAGCATCGCCGGGTGATTGGCGGCATTGAGCGCGCGGCGAACCGCGGCAATATCGGATTTCACACCGGTCGCCGTCTCGTTGTGGGTCGCCAGAACCGCCTTGATCTCGTGAGCGGTGTCTTTCGCCAGGATTTCCTCGTAGCGATCCGCCGGCAGACCGGTGCCCCAGGCTGCCTCGACAACCTCGACCTTCAGGCCGTGGCGCTGGCACATGTCGATCCAGCGATGGCTGAACATGCCGTTGCGGGCCGCCAGGATGCGGTCGCCCGGGCTCAGCGTGTTGGTGATGGTCGTTTCCCAGCCGCCCGTGCCGGTGGACGGAAAGACAAAGACGTCCGCCGTTTCGGATTTCAGGACCTTCTTCACGCCTGTAAGGGCCGGCTTCAGGATCTCGCCGAAGAGCGGCGAACGGTGGTCCAGCGTCGGCATGTCACACGCCCGGCGCAGGTACTCCGGCATGTTGGTGGGGCCCGGAATGAAAACAGGGTTCTGGAAGCTCATGGCCGTTTCCTCTTATCGATTTGAGGAAACCGTACCGGAGGGGCATCAAGACTCGCAATTTTTTTAAAAAATTTTTTCAAAAACTAAAATTGGTAAAAAGTGCTTACTTGTCAGTGTCTTGTATTTTTCATATGATGAACTCGTTTTTCAAAAAAGCAGAAAAGAAATTCATGGCAGCGCCAAAAACCGATCCCGTCCCCTCCCGTCGCGCCCGTGGACGTCCCCGTGCCTGGGACGACAAGAGCGAACAGAACACCATCAAGTCGCTCGATCGGGCGATGGCCGTGTTCGAACACCTGAGCACCCAGTCGGGCGTCTCGCTGTCTGCGCTCTCCGAGCAGCTGGGCGAATCGACCGCGACGCTTTACCGGATCCTGTTCACGCTGGAAACACGGGGGCTGGTGGAATTCGACCAGGCACAACAGCTCTGGCATATCGGGCCGGGCGCGTTCATCATCGGGGCGCGGTTCTTGAGGCGCACGAGCCTGGTAGAACGGGCGCGGCCGATCCTCCGGTCGCTGATGGAAGAGACCGGAGAAACCGCGAACCTGGGTGTTGCCCGGGCGGACCAGGTGCTGTTTGTCAGTCAGGTGGAAACCCATGAAAGCATCCGGGCGTTCTTTCCTCCCGGCACACTGTCCCCGCTGCATGCTTCCGGCATTGGCAAGGCCCTGCTCGCCTTCATGGACCCCGCCCAGTGCGTGCGCATTCTGGCTCAGACGGGCCGGGAGCGGTTCACGGAGCACACGCTTTGCGATGCAGGTCTTTTGAAAGAGAACCTGGATCTGATCCGTGCGCGCGGCTTTTCGATTGACGGGGAAGAAAAGAACCTCGGCATGCGCTGTATCGCGGCGCCGGTTTTCGACCATTACGGCGAGGCGGTTGCCGGCGTGTCGGTTTCGGGGCCGACCAGCCGGGTCAGTCCGGACAAGGTGGAGGCACTTGCGCAAGCAGTGAAGGTGGCAGCCGCCAATCTGACGGCGGCGTTGGGGGGAGAGACGGCCATGTCAAAAGGCTCGTCTTCTTCCTGACAAGCCACATTTCCAAACCTCATCCTGAGGAGGACCGCCAGGTCAGTCTCGAAGGATGGGCCACACACATTGGAGCAAGTAGCCGATCCTTCGAGACGCGCGCTAGCGCGCTCCTCAGTGTCTGGCCCGAAAGTGATCTCGGACGCAGCTTTCATCGTTCCCGGCACGAACTCGCCCCCTCTCGGTTGTCTTCCCGGCGAAAGCGGGGACCCAGTAACCTCATGAATCGGCGCTATAAGTTAAATCTAATCTCACGGAGTCCTGGTTTCCCGCTTTCGCGGGAATGACAAATGTGACTGAAGCATTCGCCCCGGCCATCACTTTCGAGCCAGACTCTCAGGATGAGGCATCGGTTTGGAGCCCTGTCAGTAGAGATTGGGGCCTCACCGAAGTCACTCGGCCGCGCGTTTGAAACCCTGCTGGATCCCTGCTTCGAACCGGCCCGCCGGCTGCAGTTTCATGTGCCGGTTGACGTCCTTGTAGAGCAGATAGCGGAACGGACTGGGGCCTCCGGCATAACAGGCCTGCGGGCAAAAGGCGCGCAGCCACATGTAGTCGCCGGCTTCCACCTCCACCCAGTCCTGGTTGAGGCGGTAGACTGCCTTGCCCTCCAGCACATAAAGACCGTGTTCCATGACATGGGTTTCGGCAAAGGGAATGACCGCGCCTGGCTGGAAGGTGACGATGTTGACATGCATGTCATGGCGCACGTCTTCCGGATCGACAAAGCGGGTGGTCGCCCATTTGCCGTCCGTGCCCGGCATCGGCCTCGGATCGATCTCGTCTTCATGGGTAACGAACAGCTCGGGCCAGTCGAGGCCGTCGACCGGCTCATAGGCCTTGCGCACCCAGTGAAACCGCACCGGTGCGCTGCTTGTGTTCCTGAACGTCCAGTCGGTCTGCGGCGGCAGAAACGCATAGCTGCCGGGGCGCAGGTCATGGCTTTCACCGTTGGCGATTAGCGTCGCCTCGCCTTCGACCACAAAAAGCACGCCTTCGGCCATCGGGTCGGTCTCCGGCCGCTCAGACCCGCCGCCGGGTTGCACTTCCATGATGTATTGCGAAAAGGTCTCGGCAAATCCGGAAAGCGGCCTGGACAGCACCCAGAGCCGGGTTTTCTCCCAGAACGGCAGGAAACTGGTGACGATATCCCGCACCGTGCCCTTCGGAATGACCGCATAGGCCTCGGTGAAGACAGCGCGGTCGGTCAAAAGCGTTTCCTGGCCCGGGTGGCCTCCGGTCGGCGCGTAATAGGAGCGGGGTCCGTTGGGTTTGCTCACGGGAAACCTTTCTCGATCAAGACACGTTTCCCAAGACTATGCCCCGGCTTCCGGTTTTGTACCAGCCGACTGTTAGAAGAGCACCTTTTGGAAAAACAAGATAATCACCCCTTGATTTTCAGGCATCTCGAGGCAATCAGCACCCGCACAAGTCGGCTCAGATGGCCAGCCCTACCGCCGAGGACGCCGTGCAAAGATCTGTTTTGACATCTCGCTGGCGGGCGCAATCGCGCTCTGGAGGCTGAGTTCCTGATCCCAGTCAACGTCGAGATCCAAGGCGGATTTCAAACTCTCCAGGAAAGGGCTGGATCCTGTTGCAGCATCGCCTACCAGTTTTTTGGCCTCGGCCCGCGGTACGCCGTGTCTGGCGAGAACGAAACTGGCCGTTTCCGCCATCAGTTCCGGATGAGCGTCCAGCGTCCCGTCGAGACCCGTTTCGTTGGCAACAAGTGTCTCTGCCAGCATTTGCGCATGGGTCAGCGCCGTTCCGACCGCAATCATCATTTGCGGCAGGAAGTGCCACTCCAGCGGCCAGACCGATCCGTCGCGCTCTTCCAGCGGACTTCCGGCCGAGGCCAGGCCAGCCTGTGCCGCAATAACAATCCTGTTGAGCGCCAGGATGGTCTCGGACTGCACGGGATTGGCCTTTTGCGGCATGGTCGAGGAGCCGCCGCCCGTGCCGCTGGAGAGTTCCGCGATCTCGGACCGGCCGAGCAGGATCAGGTCCCCGGCCATCTTGGCAAGCCCGGCGGAGACCTGCTGCAGCCAAGCCGCAACCGCCAACACCGGCGTCCGATTGACGTGCCAGGACGGCCCTGCCGCGAGATCCAGTTCCCTGGCAAGCGCCTCTGCGACGGCTGGTCCGGCCGGTGCAATCGCCGCGTTAACTCCGGAAGCCCCGCCGAACTGGACGCGCAACACCGTGCGCCGCAGCTCGGGGAGAGCGGCCTCCGCATCGATCAGCGGGTGGGCCCATTGCGCAATCCGGTAGCCGAGTGTGATCGGGGTGGAGACCTGGCTGCGGGTGCGTCCGGCCATCAGGCGCGTCGCAAACCGTTCGCTTTGCCGTTCCAGCGTGTCGATCAGTTTTTCAAGTCTTGCCGACTGGAGACCAAGGGCCACCTTCACCTGCAGGATCATCGCCGTGTCGATGATGTCCTGGCTGGTCGCGCCCCAATGAATCCAGTTCGCGGCCGCGCCGCCAACCTGCTTGCGCAGCTCAGAAACAAGTGCCGGCACCGGAACCCCTGCGGATCGGGTACCTTCTGCCAGATCGGCCGGCTCGATCCGCAGGTTCTGAAGCGTCTCGGCAATCGCATGTGCTGCGTCAGCCGGGATGATTTCCAGGCTCCCTTCAGCAATCGCCAGGGCGCGCTCGACCTGGACCATATGCGCGACGTCGCTGGCGTCGTCAAACAGACGGGCAAGGTCGTCGTCGGCAAAAAGCGGAGAGTGGATCGAGCTGGAAAAAAGGGAAACGGGCATGGGTCTCAACGTACTGGCAGGAACTTGCCATTGAGGGGCAGGATCCTGCCGGGGTCAAGCGGCCTTCACCGGAAGGTCCAGGATCTCGCGGGCCTCTTGCCAGGTGGCGACGGGACGCTCGTATTTTTCACAAAGCTCAGCGGCCCGCCGGACCAGCGCGGCATTGGAGGGCGCCAGCGTGTCGCGGTCGAGCCGGATGTTGTCCTCCAGGCCGGTGCGGGTGTGACCGCCTGAAGAAATGCACCACTCGTTCAGCGTCAGCTGATGGCGGCCTATGCCGGCGGCACACCATTCAGCCTCCGGCGCCAGACGCTCAACGGTCCGGATGTAGTAGTCGAAGACATCCCGGTCGACGGGCATGGCGTTTTTCACGCCCATGACGAACTGGACATAGAGTTTGCCGGGGATGCGGCCGTCCCTGTTCATGGCCACGGCCTGATGGATGTGGCTGAGATCGAACGCCTCGATCTCCGGCTTGATCTGGTGGGTCCGCATCTCGCCCGCCAGCCAGTCGACCAGATCCGGCGGGTTCTCGTAGACCCGTGTCGGGAAATTGTTCGAACCGACGGACAGCGACGCCATGTCCGGCTGAAGCGGCAGCATGCCGCCGCGCTCCTGACCGGCGCCAGACCGGCCACCGGTCGAGAACTGGATGATCATGCCGGGGCAGTGTTTCTCCAGGCCCTCCTTGAGCCTTGCGAATTTTTCCGGATCAGAGGACGGGGACTGGTCGTCATTGCGCACATGGGCATGACAGATGGTGGCGCCGGCCTCGAAGGCTTCCTGCGTGCTTTCCACCTGCTCGGCCACCGTCACAGGGACCGCCGGATTGTTTTCCTTTTTCGGCAACGATCCGGTGATCGCGACACAGATGATGCAGGGTTTTGTCATGGGTTTTTCGTTCCTGGTTTACTGGCCGATTTTCACGTTGTTCCAACCACATTCGCCGACTTCATCCTGAGGAGCCGCAATGGCGGCGTCTCGAAGGATTGGCTGCGCGCTCACGGTGTGATGCATCCTTCGAGACGGGCCTATTGGCCCTCCTCAGGATGAGGCCGAGGGGGGAACGAAGACCTCAAACATCAAAAAAGACCGTTTCATCCTGCCCCTGAAGCTTGATGTCGAACCGGTAGACCGTCTGGCCGTCGCGTTCTGTCCGTTTCGCGATCAGGGTTGCACGGCGGCGTTCCCATTCGATCAGGTTCAGCACCGGATCCTTGGCATTGGCCTCGCTTTCGTCCTCGAAATACATGCGTGTGTTGAGGCCGATATTGATGCCGCGCGCGACGATCCAGAGGTTGAGATGAGGCGCCTGCGGACCGACATTACGGCCCGGGCAGGACCCCGGTTTGACGGTGTCGAACCCCCACTCGCCGGTCTCGAAATCGGTGATCACACGGCCCCAGCCGCGAAAGCCGTCCTCGACAGGGCCGCCACCTTCCGGATGGGCGTAGTGACCGTCTGCATTGGCCTGCCAGACTTCCAGGAGAACATCCTTGATCGGAGATCCGGTGCCATCCATGACAATGCCTTCAACTCGGATGCGTTCTCCTCCAGCGTTCGGGCCTGCAATGTCCCAGCCGAGTTCCTGCTTGTAGATGTCGAACCCCGCCGCGCCGGGCGCCAGGCCGATATGGACGTAAGGGCCGGCTGTCTGGGACGCTGTTTCCTGCAGATAGTCGAGTTTCTGCGGCATGGCTCAGTTTCCTTCCAGACGGTTTTCGAACAGGGTCGAGCGGCGTCCGCGCAGAACAATGTCGAACTTGTAGGCGATCGTGTCGAGCGGGATCGTTGCATTGAGATCCAGCGCCGCGACCAGCTGCTGGATGGCCTCCGGATCCGGAATGGTGTTGACGATCGGGCATTTCGGGATCAGCGGATCGCCTTCGAAATAGCACTGCGTGATCAGGCGCTGGCAAAAGGCGGAGCCGAAGACCGACATGTGGATATGAGCCGGCCGCCAGTTGTTGACCCAGTTGCGCCAGGGATAGGCCCCGGGTTTCACGGTGCGGAAATAGTAGTAGCCATTCTCGTCAGTCAGCGTGCGGCCACAGCCGCCGAAATTCGGATCGATCGGCGCAAGGTAGGTGTCTTTCTTGTGCCGGTAGCGGCCTCCTGCATTGGCCTGCCAGATCTCCACCAGCGTGTTGGGCACCGGCCTGGCATTTTCATCCAGCACCCGGCCATGCAGGATGATGCGTTCGCCGATCGCGCTTTCACCCGGCTTGGCGTAGTTGTGCAGAAGGTCACGGTCGAGCGGGTCGATATCGTTTTGGCCGAAGACCGGCCCGGTGACTTCGGACACCGAGTTCTGCAGGCTGATCAGCGAATATTGCGGCGAGCGCGAGACGCTGGTCTTGTAGTCGCGGGACAAGGCAGGCGGCTGGCGCTCCCGGTCGCGCTGATAATATTCACCCTGTTTGAGCATGTTTCCTCTCCTCCCCGGCACAAATGGGGGTTAAGCGCCGTCAGACCTTGCCGGTCTCCATTTCCGCATAGGTCTGCTTGGCCAGCTTCAGCGCCTGGTTGGCGCGCGGCACGCCGGCATAGATGGCCACGTGCTGAAACGCTTCCAGCACATCCTGCTTGCTGGCGCCCGTATTGGCCGTCGCCCGGATATGCATCGGAATTTCCTCGAAATTGCCGAGGGCGGCCAGCAGTGCAAGCGTCAGCATCGAGCGCTCCCGGTCGCTGATGCCGTCCGAGGCCCAGACATTGCCCCAGGCGGTCTCGGTGATCAGGGTCTGGAACGGTTCGTCCAGAGGCGTCTTGGCGTCTTCGGCGCGGTCGACATGGGCATCGCCCAGCACCGCCCGGCGAACCTTCATGCCAGTCTCAAACCGGTCAGACATGGAGATGCTCCTTTAAAAACGGGACCAGATGACCGGCAAAGACATCCGGCTGTTCGACACAGGGGAGATGACCAGCCTGGTTTATGTCGACAAACCGGCTCCCGCCCACAAGATCCGTGGTCGCCCGGACAAGGTCCGACGGGCTGGCCAGGTCGTACGAGCCACCGATCCCGAGCACCGGCAGCTCCAGCTGCGAGGTTGAGGCCGTCAGGTCGGCGGCAGCAATGGCTTCACAGCAACCGATATAACCCTCCGCCGGCGTTCGGGTCAGCATGTGCCGCCAGCCCAGGCTTTCCGGACTTTGCCGAAAATCTTCCGCAAACCAGCGCTCCAGAACGGCGTCGGCGATACTGTCCATGCCACTTGCGCGGATCTTGGAGATCCGGCTTTGCCACATGGCAGGCTCTCCCATCTTGACCGCTGTATTGGCCAGAACGAGGGCTTTGACCCGTTCCGGCTGCCGGTCGGCCAGAAGCTGGCCGATCATGCCGCCGATAGAGAGGCCGACAAAGGCAAAGGTCTGGATCTCAAGCCGGTCCAGCAGTTGCTCCGTGTCCTGGACCAGGGCTTCCAGCGAATACGGAGCCGGTGGACAGGAGGAGAGGCCATGGCCGCGCTTGTCGAAGCGGACCAGATGGAGCCCCAGTCCCGAGACCCGATTGACCACCTTGTCCCAGAGGCGCAGATCGGTGCCGAGGGAGTTGGCGAAAACAACGGCCGGACCAGTCGGATCGCCATCCGCGCGCCAGTGAATATCCGCACCATCAAGACGAGCGATGTTCATCAGTAAGGCAACCCGACATAGTTCTGCGCGAACCATTTCTGCGCGATGTCATTGTAGTGCAGGGACTCGATCTCCGCGCGCTGCATCTTCAGGTCAAAGTCGGTCTGGTCCGGGAACCGGTGCAGCATGTTGGTGGTCGCCCAGCTGAAGCGTTCGGCTTTCCAGATCCGGGCCAGTGCCTTCTCCGAATAGCGGTCGATGCCTTCGCTGTCCTTGTCCTGGTAGAACTGCACAAGGCCTTCAAAGAGGTAATGGACATCCGAAGCCGCCGTATTGAGCCCCTTGGCGCCGGTGGGCGGGACGATGTGAGCAGCGTCACCGCACAGAAACAGCCGTCCCCAGCGCATCGGTTCGCAGACAAAGGACCGCAAGGGCGCGATGGACTTCTCGATGGAAGCGCCGGTCACCAGCCGGTCCGCGACCGCCTCCGGCAGACGCCGTTTCAACTCGTCCCAGAACCGGTCATCCGTCCATTCGTGGATGTCGTCGTCGAGATTGCACTGGACGTAGTAGCGCGACAGATTTTCGTTGCGCATCGAACAAAGCGCAAATCCGCGCGAGGAATTGGCATAGATCAGCTCCTCGTGGACAGGCGGTGTTTCGGAAAGGACGCCGAGCCAGCCAAAAGGATAGACCTTTTCATATTCCTTCAGAACCGTGTCCGGGATCGTCTTCCGGCTGACGCCGTGAAATCCGTCGCAGCCGGCCACGAAATCGCAGTCGATCCGCTTGGCGCTGCCGTCTTCCAGGAACGTCACATAAGGCGCATCCGTGTCGGCATCGCGGATCTCCACGCCCTCGACCTCAAATATGGTCCGGGCACCGGTCGCATCGCGGGCGTCATAGAGATCTCGTGTGACCTCGGTCTGGCCGTAGACGATGACATTTTCGCCGATCAGCTTCTGGAAATTGATGTCGAACATCTCGTTTTCATAGGAGATGCAGGTGCCGTGGTGGACAAAGCACTCCTTGTCCATGCGCTCCGCCACACCGGCCTCGCGCATCATGTTGACCAGTCCGGTCTCCAGGATGCCGGCGCGAATGCGGCCAAGCACGTAGTCGCGCGTCTTGCGCTCCAGAATGATCGTTTCGATGCCTTTCAAGTGCAGCAGCTGGCCGAGCAACAACCCCGACGGCCCGCCGCCGACAATGACAACCTGAGTGCGCATCCTGTCCTCCCTGATTGATTTGATATTGAATGATCAAAATCGGGAAGTAAAATGAGATATGAGGCCTCTTTCTTTCCAAAAAGAATAAGTAAATGATCGACCGGCGTATCAAGTTCAGGCATATCCAGTGTTTCGTGGAGATTGCCAGGGAGCGCAGCCTGAAACTGGCGGCAGACAAGCTGCACCTGACCCAGCCTGCCATTTCAAAGACCCTGAAGGAACTGGAGGAGATCATCGGCGCCAGCCTGATGAGCCGGAACCGTGCGGGTATTCAGCTCACCCGTCAGGGCAAGGTGTTCCTGCATTTCGCGCAGATCTCGCTGGCCAGCCTGCAGCAGGGCCTTGACGGAGTGGAGCGCGAAGGTGGCAGTGCCCGGGAGACGCTGAAGGTCGGTGCGCTGCCTACGGTCGCAGCCAGTTTCATGCCGCCCGTTGTCCGGGAATTCGCCGCCATGGCGCCCTATGTGATGCTGCAGATCATGGACGGGCCGCATGGTTACCTGATCGAACGGCTGAAACTCGGCGAGCTTGATCTCGTCATCGGCCGTCTCGGGCGCCCGGAAGCGATGGAAGGCGTTTCCTTCACCCAGCTCTATTCCGAACAGGTCGACCTGATCGTGCGCGCCGGTCACCCGCTTCTGGACCAACCGGACATCAAGACGATCATCGACTGGCCGGTGATCTATCCCCCCGAAGGCGCCGCGATCCGGCCCCTCGTCGAACGGTTGATGATTGCAAACGGCGTCGGCCAGATTCCCAACAAGATCGAGACGGTCTCCGGCGCTTTCGGGCGGATCTATACGCGCAATACGGACGCTGTCTGGATCATCTCCTCTGGTGTGGTCCAGAACGAAACGGCCGACGGTCATCTGGTGAGACTGCCCTTTGAGACTGACATCACGAAGGGGCCAGTGGGCCTGATGACGCGCCCGGACACGCAGCCCGGTGCGGCCGAGCAACTGTTCCGCCTAGCCGTCCAGTCGGTGATTGAAGACCAGGGGCTGACATCCTGATCCCTAGGCTGACATTCGCGCCGCACAGCCGTTGAGGGCCGCAAAATCATCGTCGAGCAATTGCACCGGAATGCCGGACACAAGCTGTTGCTGGCGCCCCTTGGCACAGAAAGCACCCAGGAACTCAGGTTCCTGCAGGAATTTCGCCAGGCTCCGGGTCACGCCGCCGGTCAAAACGATGCCGCCCAGCGACAGGAAGACGAGGGCGAGGTCGCCGATGACCCGGCCGAGAAACGTCACCCATTGCCGCGCGGCGTTCTCACAGCACCGGTCACCGCCGGAATTGGCCAGCGACGCGATCTCGGCCGGCGCCAGCGTGTCCGGAGCCCGCCCATCCTCCAGACAGGTCCATTCGTAGATTTCCCGCAGACCGTTGCCGGACAGCGCGCGCTCGATGGAGGCCCGACCCCGGTTTCGCGCAAGGTAGGACCAGAGCCGCAGTTCCGATTCGGTTTCCACGGCCAGGGTGCTGTGACCGCATTCCCCTGTACCGACCTGAAGGCCGTGCAGGTTCTGATAAAGGGCAGCCGCGTTGAAACCTGTACCGGCCCCGACAACAAGTCGCGTTGCTTGCTCACGGATCGGGCGGCCGGGATCGTAAATACTTGTCAGCCGTTGCGGTGAAACACGGTCAAGGGAATAGCCCAGCGCCTCGAAATCATTGAGAAACGTGACCGGAGCTCCCCCCAGCACCTTGCCGATGCCTTCGGCGTCAAACATCCAGGGATGATTGGTCATGCGAATGGCCTTGCCCTCGATGGGGGCCGCAATTGCAATGACGGCCGACTTGCATCTGGGGCGGCCGCTATCGGCAAGATAGCTGTCGATCGCTTCTTCCGGGCTGCCGAATTCGCGGTTTCGATAGCGCGCGATGGTGTCCTCGCGTACCTGGCCGTTTTCCACCAGCGCAAGACGCGTGTTCGTGCCGCCGATATCCGCCGCAAGGCCTTGAGAAAAAGTCATAAACGGGTTCCTGAGGCAATGTCGAAATAGGAGATCCTGGAGAGGTCGAAGGCAATCCGGGTGATGTCGCCGGCCGTCACCTTTGCATCGGCGGAGAGCCGGGCGACAGCTTCTGTGCCGCCCAGGTTGATCACTGCATAGGTGTCGGCTCCGGCCGGTTCGACCACGTCGAGCAGGCAATCGGCGGTCTGAATGGCGCGATCGTTGAGCGCTCCGTTCATGTGGGCGGCATCCTTCATCGCCTCCGGGCGCAATCCGACCAGCACATCGCCGGGATTGGCGGGCAAACGGTCCGGCGCCGTGCCATAGTCGAACAGCTCCAGGGGCGCGCCATTGGCGACCGGGATCTCGATGCGGATGCGCTCCCCGTCCCGCGCCGCCCGTGCGGTCATCAGGTTCATGGCAGGAGATCCCATGAAATCGGCGACAAAGGCGTTGACCGGCGCGTTGTAGATTTCCTGCGGCGTGCCGATCTGCTGTACCACGCCGTCCTTCATGACGACGATCCGGCTTGCGAGCGTCATGGCCTCGATCTGGTCATGGGTGACGTAGACGATGGAAGCACCCGTGGTCTGGTGGATGCGCTTGATCTCGGTGCGCATGGTAACGCGGAGCTTGGCGTCCAGATTGGACAGCGGTTCGTCGAACAGGAACAGTTTCGGATCACGCACGAGCGCCCGTCCCATGGCGACGCGCTGACGCTGGCCACCGGACAGTTCAGCCGGTCTCCGGTCAAGCAGGTGACTGATCTTCAGGAGCTCTGCAACTTCGGCCACCTTCCGGGTCTTCTCCGCCTCTGCGACCTTGCGCACTTCCAGGCCGAACCCGATGTTGCGGCCAACGCTCATGTTCGGAAACAGCGCGTAGGACTGGAACACCATGGCGATGTCCCGGTCGGCCGGCTCGTCATGGGTGCGATCCTTGCCGGCGATGTGAATGGCGCCGGAGGAGACTTCTGTGAGGCCGGAGATACAGCTCAGAAGCGTCGATTTTCCGCAGCCGGACGGACCGACAAGCACCAGGAACTCGCCGGGGTCCATGGCAAGGTCAATGTCTTTGAGGACATGAACGTCGCCATAGCGTTTCTGAAGGCTGCTGACTGTCAGGATGGGGTCTTGCGACATGAAGCGGGATCCTTGTTCTCTCCGGCAGGTTCAGCCCTTGACCGAACCGGCAACCAGTCCGGAGACGATGAATTTCTGAAAAGCAATGGCGAGAATTGCCGGCGGCAGGGTCGCCAGCACACCGACCGAGGCAATGACGCCGTAGTCGGTGACACGGCCTGCGGAGAAGTCGGCAATGGCGACGGGCAGGGTCTTCGAGCTGAGATCATTGGTGAAGATCAGCGCATAGAAGAATTCGTCCCAGGCAACGAGGAAGGACAGCATGGCGGTTGCCGCAATCGCCGGCAGGGCAAGAGGCAGGACCACCTCACGGATGGTGTAGGCTGTTCCGGCGCCCTCCATGAAGGCGGCCTGTTCCACTTCCAGCGGCAGAACGTCGATATTGGCCTTCATCAGCCAGGTCGCAAACGGCAGCAGCATGGCGGTATAGACGATCACCAGCGTCACGGTGTGATTGAGCAGACCAAAGGCGCTGAAGGTGGAATAAAGCGGCAGGATATAAGTGATCGGCGGCATCATGATGGTCGCCAGAAAGGCAAAGAGCAGCACCATGGAGGCGCGCCGCCTGGAAAAGGCGTAGGCCGCGGGAATGGCCAGGAGAAGCGCGGCTGTCGTAGCGCCGCCTGCCGTCAGGATGGAGTTCCGGAGCGCGCTCAGGAAACGCTCGCCGTTGCCACCCTCCAGGCTGAGCAGACTGGCATAGCGGCTGAAATCGAGCTCCGACGGGATCCAGCGCAGGGGCACTTCGGTCAGGTCGGTCGGGGCGCTGATGCTCATCACCACCAGCCACAGCAGCGGACCCGCCGTAAAGGCGGCCAGCAGCAGGGCGCAGCCATAAACAATCAGGCTATGTGAAAAAGACCGCCTCATGCGACCGCTCCCTGCGCCTGCCGCCTGGAAGCGGAGTAATAGACCAGGATCAGGACCGCGCTGATGCCGGCAACAAGCACGGCATAAGACGCACCGCTGCCGCTTCTCAGGTAGTTGAAATACTCCTGGTAGACATAGAAACTTGCGGTCTTTGTGCTGTCGGCGGGACCGCCGCCAGTCATCACGTAGACGATGTCGAAAACCCGGAAGGCCTCGATAGTCCGCAGCACCATGACCACCATCAGCGGGCCGGCGATCCAGGGCAGCGTGATGGAGACAAAGCGTTTCCAGGGCCCGGCGCCCTCGACGGCCGCCGCCTTGGTGAGGTCACCGGGAACGGTCTGCAGTGCGGCCAGGGCCACATAGGCAACCAGCGGGAAGTTCTTCCAGACATCGGCGAGGATGACCATGTTCATGGCCGTTGCCGGATCGCCGATCCAGCTGCGGTAGTCGGAGATCAGCCCGAGTTGGAAGAGAAGCGAATTCAGCGCCCCGTAGTCCGGGTGATAGATCAGCCGCCACGCGACCGCATTGACGATGGTCGGCACGGCCCAGGGCAGGATGATCAGCGCCCGCAGCACAAGCCGCCCCTTGAATTCCTGGTTCAGGAGAACGGCGACCGCGACCCCCAGAATGCCTTCAAGCCCCACCGAGACGATCGTGAAATAGAGCGTGCGATAGAGCGCTGCCTGAAAATCCGGATCGGTCAGCGCATAGATGTAATTCTCAAGGCCGATGAAATTGACCGGCACGGGCAGGGCCGAGATCCTGGTGTCGGTGAAACTCAGCCACAGTGTATTGGCCAGCGGGATCAGGGTGATCAGCGCAAGCACGAGCATGGCCGGCGCCAGGAGGGTCCATTTTTCTCTTGTCTGGCGTCGGCCATGCATAAGTCTGTCTCCTTCAGGTCAGGCCGGATCAGCGGATCCGCTTGACGCGGTCAGCGGCCGCCTGAAGGCCTTCTTCCACCCCGACCTGGTCGAGCAGGACCTGGTGGATGTTTTTCTGAAGGATGTCGGAGACTTCCGTGTAGGACGGCACCAGCGGACGCGGATACATGACGGCGATCGACTGCTTGGCCGCCGCGATCAGGTCCTCCTGGCCTTCGGCCACTTTCGGGCTGTCATAGGACGCTTTCCAGATCGGCAGGCTGAGCTTGGCGTAATCTTCCTGAATGTCCTTCTGGGTCAGGAAGGAGATATAGGCCCAGGCTTCGTCCGCATGCGGGCTGTTGGCGGGAATGCCGAGACCCATGGAACCATTGACGCTGGAGGCCGCGGTCTTGCCGGCAACACCCGGAGCCGGGGCAACCTTCACCTTGCCGGCAACCTTGCTTTCGGCCGGATCATTGGCGAGTGCGTTCATGTAGGTCCAGTTGAGGGCAAAAGCCGCTTCGCCATTGGAGAACACCCGGCGGACATCTTCTTCAAAATATTCCCTCGAAGACGGGTTGGTCAGACCGTCGTCGAGGCTTGCCTTCATGAAGGTCACGGCATCCTTGGCACCGCCAACTGTAAAGGCCGGTTGCCCTTCCTCGAAGAAGGCGCCGTTATTGGCAGCCGTCAGCGTGGTGAAGTCGCAGATCATGGCCTCGGACTGTGACCAGCTCCAGACCAGCGGGTATTCGACGATGCCCTTGTCCTTGATCTGCTTGGCCTGGGCAACCAGCTCGCCCCAGGTCTTGGGCGGCTCCGAAATACCGGCTTCTTCGAGCATTTCCGCGTTGTAGAACAGATACTTGGTGTCGAGAATCCAGGGCATGCCGTAGCGCTTGCCGCCATATTCGACCGTCGTCCAGGCACCGTCAAAGACCTGATCGGTGTAGTCGGCCGGGATGCGGTCAGAAACGTCGGTCAGAAAGCCGCGTGTTGCGAATTCCGCCGGCCAGATGACGTCGAAGAGCACGACGTCATAGCCGTCGTCGCCTGCGCCGGCGGCCGCGACGATCTTGTCATGCAAAGCTTCGTAGGGGACGAATTCCAGGTCGACCGTAACGCCTGGATTGGCCGCTTCGAACTTGGCGGTCATCGACTTGATGTCGTCTTCGCTATAGGCCGCCTGGCTCATGAAAAGTGCATTGAGTGTGGTATCGGCCAGTGCGGTGGACGCCATGGCCAGGGTCGCAATGGCGGACCCCATAATCAGTTTTCCAAACGTGTTCATTCTGCCCTCCGGTTCTTGTGTGAGCGGGCACATCCTAAGCGTGATTTTTTTATTTTGTCAAATTGATAGAAAAAATAAAATCTGCTGTATTCGACGCATGAACGATAGCTCACCGATCCCCACGTCCTTCCGAACCAGCGGAACGAACCTGACGCGCGCCAAGACCCACAATCACCGGGTCGTGCTCGAGGTCATTCGAACCAGAGGGCCGATCGGCCGCACGGAAATATCTGAAATCACGTCTCTTTCCAGGCAAACGGTTCAGAATATCGTTGGCGAGTTGCAAAGCCGCGGCGTCGTGGAAATGAAGGCCCAGAAGGCACGCGGCCGGGGCCATCCGGGCATGACGGTGCAGCTCAAGGCGGACCACGCTTTCAGCCTCGGCTTTCATGTCGACCGATTGTCTGTAACGGCCACCGCCTGTGATCTGCTGGGTCAGATCGTGTGGCAATCAACCGGCACTCTTGAGGCGGCGACACCGGCCTCCGCGAATGCCAGGATCATCACCATGGCCGATGACTTCCGGGCAGCGGAGCCCGCTCTTTCGGCGCGCCTGTTCGGCGTCGGCCTCGCAGCACCCGGCCCCTTTGACAGCACCGATGCGCCAGACGCCCGCGCCGATGCCACGACCTTCTCCGAATTCGGGTCACCGGCCAATCTGGAGGCATTGCAACGGGCGCTCGGGCTTCCGGTCGTCCTGCAGAACGACGCGTCTGCCGCGGCACTTGGGGAACATGTCTATGGCATTGGACGCAGTTTCAACAATTTTGCCTTTGTCCAGTTCGGCATGGGACTTGGCGCCGGCTTTGTCCTGAACGGGGCACTCTATCCGGGTGCTTCCAAAAACGCGGGCGAAATCGGTCACGTGATCATCAACCCCGACGGCCCGCGCTGCAGCTGCGGCAACCCGGGCTGCCTGGAGCGCTATCTTTCGCTCCATGCTCTGTGCGAGCGTCTGGAGCTTGAGCCGACCGCACATGCTTCGGTAAGCCGGATCGAATCCCTGTTCGAGGCGGGTGACCGAGATGTCCTGGGATGGATGGAAGAGGTCGCGCCCTACATGCGCCAGATGATCAATCTGGTCGACATGATGCTGGACCCGGAGGCAATCGTGCTGGGTGGTATCATCCGGCCGGACTTTCTGTCGGCACTGCTCGAACGGGCAGCTCCCCTGCCTTGCCGCCTCGACGGCGCGTCGCTGACGGAGCGGATCCACATCGGTACGTCGGGCGCCACCACAGTTGCCCTCGGCGCAACAGCCGCCGCCGTGGATGCGCTCTATGCGCCCTCTGTGTCGCATTTGTTGCTGTAGCCGGTCCCAATGATCGGACGCCCCTGCTCGGGCCGGCAAGCACCCGCAATCAAAAAACTAACGGACAAATTACAAAAGGGCCGCTCGCGCGGCCCTTCCGTCTCGTTCTGCCCGGAAGTGATCAGGCCGTCTCTTCCCTGGGCAGCGAACCGTGGCCATGTCCTGACAATCCGCCAGACACTTCCTCGGTGGATTCCTCGGTGAGCTCTTCCGGCAAAACCAGGTTCAGCACGATCGCGATTGCTGCTGCCGGCAAGAGGCCGCTGGTCAGCAGGATCCGCGCCGTGTCGCCCAGATGCTGCAGGGCGTCCGGCACCTGTTGCAGGCCGAGGCCGATGGACAGCGAGACGGCGAAGATCACCATGTTGCGCCGGTTCCAGTTGACGTCGGACAACATGGAAATGCCTGCGGCAACCACCATGCCGAACATCACGATCACACCGCCGCCGAGCACTTCAATCGGAACCGTACGGATGATGGCACCGACTTTCGGGATCAGGCCGCAGACGATCAGGAAAATCGCACCGATGGTCACGACATGGCGGCTCATGACCCCGGTCATGGCAATCAGCCCGACATTCTGGCTGAAGGAGGTGTTGGGGAAGCCTCCAAAGAAGCCGGCAATCGCAGACCCGACACCGTCGGCATAGGTGGCTCCGGCGATTTCCTTGTCGGTCGCCTCACGACCCGCACCGCCCTTGGCGATCCCGGACACGTCACCAACGGTTTCAACCGCAGAAACGAAGGCCATGAGACAGAAGCCGATCACGGCCGCAAGGGAGAACTCGAACCCGTATTTGAACGGCTGCGGCAGCGCGAAAGCGGCTGCCTTGTCCCAGGACCCGGCAATCGCACCAAAGGACAGCATGCCGGTGGCCAGCGCGAAAATGTAACCTGCGATCAGTCCCAGGAGCACCGCCGAGACGGAAAGCATGCCGCGTGCGAAGAATTTGAGCCCGAGGGTCACGACAATCACGACGAGCGCAGCCGACCAATTCAGGAGCGAGCCGAATTCCTCTGTGCCGATGGCCGGCACGCCGCCGGCGGCATATTGAATGCCGACCTTGACCAGCAAAAGGCCGATCAGGGTGACGACGAGGCCGGTGACCAGAGGTGGCAGGGCAAAGCGGATCTTGCCGATGAAAAGTCCCAGAACGGCATGGAACAGGCCGCCGATAATGACGCCGCCAAAGAGCGCGGCAAGTCCGTCGACACCCTTGCCCGCAACAAGCGGGATCATGATCGGCAGGAAGGCAAAGGATGTGCCCTGAACGATTGGCAGGCCCGCGCCAACCGGACCAAGCGTCATGGTCTGCAAGAGGGTCGCAACACCTGCAAACACCATTGACATCTGGATGAGATAGAGAAGTTCGGGAAAGTCCGGCGAATTGGACCCGAAGCCGAAGCCGGCAGCGCCGGCCACGATGATGGCCGGGGTCACGTTGGAGACGAACATCGCCAGAACGTGCTGGATGCCCAGGGGGATCGCCTTCATCAAAGGCGGCGTGTAGTTGGGATCGCGGAGCTGCTCCGGCGATCCGATCGATGCGTTAGACATTTTTGCTCCTCTGAAGGTCGAGGGACGCCGCCGCCTCATTTCGCGGGCAGCGATCGTCCGAAACGGGAGGCTCAGTCCGTTGCGGGAGCCTCCACAGTCCAGGGGTCGGAAAACCAATGTTCCTCAAGATTGGAACCGTCCCCGATGCGGTCCACGACCGCATAGCGGCCCGCTTTGCCAAGCGGGGCCAAAACACCGTGCCAGGTGCCACGGTGAAGATTGATCGACTGGCCGGGCTGGCTGATGAACGCCGCCAGATTGACCGGTGCGCCGTCCTGATCGTCCGCGACAACCACGATCATCGGCACGCCATCAAGCGGAATGAAGGCCTGGCTTCCCTCCGGATGGCGCTCGACCATGTCGACCACATAGGGAAACGCCCGTGCCTTGGCATCAAACAGGCTGATACCGGCCCGGCCGGTGCCGAATTCAAGTTTGGCAAGGTCATGATGCCGGCCGCACATGCCCTGATTGATGATCTTGTCCGGGCTTCCGGCAATCTCGAGCACATCGCCGTAAGCCGCGAAGGCCTCTGTTGTCAGCGGCACCGGGGTCAGGACCCGGCTCACGGCAGGAGATCCTTCAGCCGGAACTGGGCGATCCGCTCCACCTGACGGCAGGCCTCATCAAATTCGGTGGCCCGGTCATTGTCGATCCGGCGATGAAACGCCTCCATGATCGATGCCTTGTTATGGTCGCGCACGGCGATGATGAAGGGAAAACCGTGCTTTTCGACATAGGCCGTGTTGAGCTGAGTGAAGCTGTCCCGCTCCTCGTCGGTCAGCATGTCGAGCCCGGCACTGGCCTGTTCGCTGGTGCTTTCGGCCGTCAGACGACCGGCGGCCGCCAGTTTTCCGGCGAGGTCCGGGTGCGCCGTCAGAACGCCGAGACGTTCTTCCTCGCTGGCGGACCGGAACATGCGGCACAGCGCATTATGGACACCGGCGGCACAGTCATGGGCCGGGCCGAGTTCCAGCTCGAAAGCCCGCTCGGCAATCCAGGGCGAGTGTTCGAAAATACCGCCAAAGGTCTCGACGAATTCCGCCTTGTCCATCCGGCTTGGCCGCATGCCCTTCTGTGGCGGATGGGTCTTCGCCCAATGCTCCGCGATCTCGATCCGGCGCGGGCACCAGACACCCTCATGTTTCTGGATATGCTCGATGAATTTCTTCAACGCCGCGATCTTGCCGGGCCGTCCGACGAGACGGCAGTGCAGGCCGATGGACATCATTTTCGGCGTGTCCGTCGAGCCTTCCTCGTAAAGGGCGTCAAAGGCGTTGCGCAGGTAATTGTAAAAATCCTCGCCGTCGCTCCAACCGGGCGCCACCGCGAAACGCATGTCATTGGCTTCAAGCGTATAGGGAATGATCAGCTGGTCGCGGTCACCCACTTCCAGCCAATAGGGCAGGTCGTCGTCATAGGTGTCTGAAATATAGGCAAATCCGCCTTCTTCTGCGACGAGCCGCACCGTGTTTTCCGAGCAGCGCCCCGTGTACCAGCCACGCGGACGTTCTCCGACCACTTCGGTGTGCAGGCGGATGGTCTCGGCGATGACTGCACGTTCTTCTGCTTCCGGCATGTCCTTGTGTTCGACCCATTTCAGGCCGTGGCTAGCGATTTCCCAGCCAGCGTCCTTCATGGCCTGGACCTGTTCCGGGCTGCGCGCCAGGGAGGTTGCAACGCCGTAGATCGTCAGCGGAATGTTTGCCCGGGTGAACAGGCGATGCAGACGCCAGAAACCGGCCCTTGCGCCATATTCATAGATCGATTCCATGTTCCAGTGCCGTTGGCCCTGCCACTGGGCGGCGCCTGGAATGTCTGACAGAAAGGCCTCGGAGGCGGCATCCCCATGGAGCACGCAATTCTCGCCACCTTCTTCGTAGTTGAGCACAAACTGAACCGCGACCTTCGCCCCGTCCGGCCATTGCGGATCCGGTGGGGTCTGGCCATAGCCACGCATGTTACGGGAATAACGATTCAAGACGGGACCTCCTCGTGATACCAATGATTTGAAACAGGCAAAGACTATGCCCTATTCAACGATTGGTATGCTGTCTTCTTATAAATCAGAACAATCCCGATGACTTTCTTGTCTTTTTAGAAAGTGCTTTCGGAGAACCACGGGTGTCCTGGCCCAGCAGCTGGGCTCATCATGTGCCAAACAAATTTTCTGGAAGGAGGCCCCTATGGCCGGATTTCTGACGACCCACGTCCTCGACACGGCCCAGGGCTGTCCTGGCAAGGGCATCAAGATCGATCTCTATGCAATTTCGGGCGACACCCGCACCTATCTGCGCAGCCTGGTCACAAATGGCGACGGCCGCACCGACAGCCACATCCTGCCGCAGGACGAGTTCAAGACCGGCACCTATGAGCTGGTCTTCCACGTCGGCGCCTATTTTGATGCCGCGGGCATCGACCTGCCGGAGCCGAAGTTCCTCGACACGGTGCCCTTGCGCTTCGGCATGTCGGAAGAGGCGCATTACCACGTGCCGCTGCTGGTTTCGCCCTACAGCTTCTCGACCTATCGGGGGAGCTGAGGGAAAAGGCTTTAGCCATTTCCGGGTAGTTCAAGGCGCACGAGGCAGCCACCGGATGCGCCCTGTTCCAGGCTGACCTTGCCCCGGTAAAGGTCCACAAGGTCGGCCACTATGGAAAGCCCTAGCCCCTGGCCTGGCGCCGTTTCGTCCAGCCTGCGCCCGCGTACAAAGACGGCCCCCCGCTCCGTTTCCGGAATGCCCGGGCCATCATCCTCGATGAGGAGCTGAAGGCTGGAGCCGTCGGTTCCGGCCTCGACCGTGATGGCTGACCGGGCCCATTTGACCGCATTGTCCAAGAGGCTGCCGACCAGCTCGTAGAGATCCACCTCGTCGCCGCGAAACATCGCCGTTGCCGGCACATTTGTCTTGATGTTCAGGCAGCGCCGCTCGGTTTCCGGCGCCAGGGCCGCCAGGATATCTTCTACCGTTGTCTTCACCGAGACGAGCCGCGTACCCGTTCCGGCGGCACGGGACTGGCTGAGGTACCGGTTCAGGTAATCGTCGATCCGGGCGAGCTGATTTGCAAATCGCTGCCGGTCCCTGGTGTCAACACCGGCCATGAGATGCTTGAGCGTTGCCAGCGGTGTCTTGACTGCATGCGCGAGGTCAGCTGCCGAAGTTCTCGCTCGGCTTACCAACCGGTCTATATCAGACTCCAGATCATCCAGTTCGGAGGCAACGGGAGCCAGTTCGGCCGGCCAGACGGGCGTATCCGGCGCTTTTTGACCGGTGCGCATGGCCTGGACTTTTGAGCGCAGGTCCCCAAGGGGACTGAGGCCGATCCGCATCAACAGAAAAACCGTTGCGATCAGGCCGAGCGCCAGCACAGAAAGAACAAGGGCAACCACCTGTCGGAAGTCCCTGAGCGCATTCACCAGCGTATCCGCAGGGCGGGCGATCGCAAACAGAAGCGGCCTGGACGTGCCCTTCAAACGCACCTCCCGCGACAGGCCGCGAGACGGAATGTTCCCGGGGGCGGAGAACTGGCCGACTTCGCCAATCGGAGGCGTCAGCACTTCGGCGAAACCGGCGACCGCCGGTCCGAGTGAACCGGACTGGGCAAGCACGACCTGACCGTCCCTTACCTGCCAGGCCCAACCGGAGAAGGGCTGTTCGTACCGGCTTTGAAAAGCACCCCGCAACACTGCAATTCGGCCATCCTGCAACGCAGTGTTGGCAACCAGATGCACCAGATCGTTCTCAAGCGAACTGTCGAATTCGTGCTCAATATGGCGGGCAAAGAGCTGCACCAGCACAACGCCAGTCACCAGGACGGCCAGGACGCACCAGAATGTAGCCCCCAGAATGAGCCTCGCACTGATCGACAGATGCCTAGGAAACATAGTAGCCGTGCCCGCGCTTCGTGCGCACGACATCCATCCCGATCTTCTTGCGCAGTCGCGCCATTGTCGCCTCGATCACATTGGAATCGCGGTCGAAATCCTGATCGTAAAGATGCTGGGTCAGTTCGGTCTTGGAAACGACCTTGCCCCTGTTCAGCGCAAGGTAGGCGAATGCGCGGTATTCGTTCCTGGTGAGGTTTACCGGCTGCCCGGCCTTGCGCACTGTCTTGAGTGACAGATCCAGTTCGAGGTCGTGCAGGGTCAATTGGGAACTGCCATGTCCGTGGGAGCGCCGGATCAGTGCCTCGAGACGCGCCATAAGTTCCTCAGTCTCAAAGGGCTTGGTCAGGTAATCGTCCGCGCCGCCCCTCAACCCGTCAACCTTGTCTCGCCAGGTTCCGCGAGCCGTGAGCACCAGCACCGGTGTCTGCAATCCGGCGGTCCGCCATCGTTTCAGAACGGACAGACCATCCAGCATGGGCAGCCCGAGGTCCAGTATGATGACGTCATGTTCGCCCGCTTCGCCCAGATGCTCTCCCTCCTCGCCGTCCAGGGCAACATCAACCAGAAATCCGGCCGCTTCGAGCGAAGGCTGGAGCACATCAAGCAGGTCCCGGTCATCCTCGACGATCAGCACGCGCATGCATCAGTCCTCAGCCTCACGGTTTTCAGGCTCGTCATCTCCTGCGTTTTCGCGATCCACCTGTTCCAGCCGCTTCGAAGCCTCATCAAACAGCGCATCAGCATCGACCGGTTTCCAGTAGTCAAAGCCAAAGAATACCGGATCGAGGGTTTGTGCCTCGAAGAGGGCCACATCCACCCGTCCCTTCTTGTCGATGAATTCCACTTCGAACGCGAAACGACAGTCTTCCTCCGTGTGTTTCATCAGCTCAATGCCGAGCAGGTCAGCTTCCAGCAACTCCTCGATTTCCTTCAGCTCGAAGCCGAGACGCGTATAGGCCGCCAGGGCCACATTCTGGCAAGCGATCTCGGCCCGTGCGGGCAGAGCGGAGAGAATGACCAGCAAGAAGCATAAAATTCGCATGTTTGATCCCAGTCTGGCCTCCATGTTCGGAGGAAGGCTTCCATTTGGCCTGTTTTTGAGGAGAGCCGCAAGCAGTCAGGCTGCAGGAACATCTAGCTCTTGAGAATGCGCAGGTGTTGCTGTTCGAAACCGTCATAGGCGCCAGCTTCGAGACCCCATAAATCCCGCAAGAGAGCGTGGTAGACCTCACGATAGTCAGTGGTAAACACCAGATCGTCGTCCACGAGGCTGTCAAGCGACGGGCGCCGGCCACCAAGCCCCCCCGCAACGGAACCTCCCAGTACGATTACCGGCGCCGCTGTGCCGTGATCGGTTCCCGCAGACCCGTTCTCGCGCGCCCTGCGGCCAAATTCGGAGTAGGTGACAATTGTGGTCCTGTGCCAGAGACCGATCTGCCGGAGTGCCTCGGCAAAGACATGCAGGGATGTCGACAGGTCATCCAGCAGGGCCGCATGGGTGCCGGATTGGCCCTCATGGGTATCGTAACCGTCCTGAACGACCTTGATCACCGGCACTTCAACGCCAGCATCCAGCAGCCGGGCCGCCACATGAAGCTGATCCCCAAGCCCTGTTTCCGGAAAGGCCCAGCGGCGGCCTCGATACCGGTCGAGCTTTTTCCGGATCTGCTCACCGGTGACCTGAGCACTTTCGTAAGCGTCGAGAACGTGCTGCATCGGGCTGTGGGTCGACGCCGGACGCACCGGATGTCGCCGATCGCCGACGAGGTCGAGCGCACCGAGATAGGCATCGACGTCCCGAATGGCTGAAAACCGACCGGGTCCTGCAAGTGGTCCCATCTCCCCTCCCAACACAAGGCCGTCGGCATCTGCTCTTGAAGACCGATCTGCTATCGACAATGCCGACGAAATCCAGCCCGACGACGACAGACTGTCCGGACCACCTCCGGAGTTCCAGATCTCGATCGACCGGAAATGGGAGCGGTTGGGGTTGGGGTAGCCGACACCTTCCACGATCTGAAGCTCCCCCCGTTCCCAGTGAGCGCCAAGGGGTTTTAGCGACGGATGCAACCCAGTTTCGCCGTCCAGCATGATCAACTGCGCGGTATCGAGACCAATCTCCGGCCTGAGGTGCCGGTATTGAGGGTCCTTGTGCGGGACATGCGTGTTGAGGCCGTCATTTCCGCCGGCCAGTTCCACCAGCACGAGCAAATGATCCGGCGTTGGCGCTGCTTCTGCCGCACGCAGGAAACCAGGCAGGCCGAGACTGGGCAAAGCGCTTGTGACGCCCACGCCGAGAGCCTGCAGGAAACGGCGTCGGGACGGGGACAGCAGTCGGGACATGGTGCGACCTTTCTTCAATTCACTTGGTATTGCGGAGAGAGCACAATCCGGCGGATCAACGCCTCCGGGTCGGACGCAATCATTTCGCGCCGCTTGCCGTCAACCGGAAGCGGAAGGGCCAGCAGGGCTTGTTCAGCTGCCACATCCGCCGTTTCAGCCGGCGCCAGCGCGTTCATCCAGGCAGAGGCGGACACAAAGGCCGTCTTTGGCTGAAGCGCACCAAGAGCTTCGAATGTGCCGGCCTCCCTGGCCTCAAGAACGTCCTCCAGATCTGCACCGTCCCGGTAACCGTTCTCCAGCCCGGACAGGCCAAGGACACCTGCAGCGCCTTCCTCTATCCGGAAACCCGCGGACCGGATGCCGTTAAAGACAGGGACACTTCTGTCTGCAAGGTCGCGGGCGATGGCCTGTATCCGTTCGAGTGGAGCGGGCTGAAAACCTTCTTCCTCCGCCATTTCCCGGGCATAGGTATCGGACCAGACAATCGAGGGCCGCGTCTGTTCAACAATTTCCGGCAGATACCGGATCAGCGTTGCAGCAAACTGCAAATCCGCCGGATCGAAGTCACCGAAGCTCTCCCGCAAGTCGGGCTCCGGCGCGTAGCCGATCCAATCCCTTTCGTCCTGATCGCGCGGGAGGCTGGGAAAACACAAGGGTGTGCAATCTCCCGTGAAGATGTCGAGATAGGGCAGCTCCTCACCGACGACCTGTTCAAGATTGAGCGTAAGGGAACGCCAGCGCCGGCCACCGTAGCGAACGTCATACAGTGTCAGCAGGGCACGGGAACCGCGCTCTTCACCATCCTCATAGGTCTCCGCCTCGGTCGCAAAAACAGCTCCAATCTGCAAGGTCCGGGTGGCGGGCGCCTTGCTTGCAACACTTGGCATGTGCCCGTCATCACCAGGCTGATCCGGTGCGGGAGGCTTCGTGCGTTTGGTCGATCCCGAGGCCTGCCAGCTGAGCAGGCTGGACAATTCTGCCGTCCGCGCCACGGCGGACGCATCCGTAATCCAGGCGGTTCCCCCCGGCCAGCCAGCCACGTTCGGCGGTTCAAACAGCAGCTGGCCGAGGTCTTCCAGCGCCCAGAGCGCTTCTTCGGGCTGCGCCACCGTCAGTCCAAGCGAGCGGACCGTGCCGACATAAAGTTCCACCGGACTTTTTATCAGGCGGCCACGGTTGGCCGGGTCCCAAAACGCATCCGACAGCAAAAGGGCGCGGTAGAGCGGTTTCAGGGCGAAATCCCGGGAGCGCCACACAGCTGCCAACCGCTTGATTTCCTCCGGATCAGGCTGATCCGAAACAAATTCAAGCCAGAGTTTTTCAACGATATAGGGTCCGAATTCAGGGTGATCGAACACCAGTGCCAAAAGGTCTTCGGCCTTGAACGGACCGGTTTTGCCAAACACCGTCTTGGAGCCTGCGTCATGCTCTTCCGGGAAAAGTGCAAAGCCCGGTTCGCCCAAGGCTGTGATCCCATGTCCCGTCAAGGCACGCGCAGCCTCCTTGACGTCGGCTTCGGTATAGCCGCGTCCTTCGCCAAGCGTGAACAGCTCGAAGAATTCTCGTGCCAGATTCTCGTTGGGCTTGTCCCTGGTGTTCTCCGTATTGGTGAGAAATGCCAGCAACATCGGGTCTTTCAACATGCCTGCCGCAAGATCCCAGAAATTGCCCGCAGCGTGCCGTCTCAGATGAGCGTTTTGCCGGGCAAGCCAGTGCGAGTTCTCGACATCGGAGAATTTGACCGCGAAATGATCGTGCCAGAAGAGCGTCAGGCGCTCCGTCTGGGGAGACGCGGTCGTGACCATTTCACGCAACCACCAGAGGCGGAGTTCGTCCGCCTCAAGGTCGCGCGACACATAGAAGAATTCCTCAATGGTCGGGCCAAGTGTCCAGATCTGGTCGGCCGGATAGATCCAGTCCCGTGTCCAGGACGGCATGGGCGTTTCTGCCATCTCGCCCAGTCCTGCGAGAATTCGGTCGACGGCCTGTTCACGCGTCAACAGGCGGAACGTCTCGATCTCGGCCGGCGACGCCCCGAATCCGGTCCGGCTGACAAGATGACGCGCACCCGAAACACCGATCCCGCTGTCCGTGTCGGCACTGCGGGCTCCGAGCGTGGCAGCCCCCGCCAGCCCAGCGCTCAGCAGCAGGGCGGCGATTGGGGCCAGTTTTCCGGCACCGAAGAGGCTGCGGCGGCGAGTTTTCATGTCCGGTCCTTTCGACATGGGTTTGTCCCAATGCCGCAACCATAGAAAATCACCGCTGATGGTTCCCTGACCCGCCTTGTCAGCCAATTGTCAGGTTGGATCGTTTGAGGCCACCGGTTTTTTGGTCCGCCTTATTGTCCTAGCAGAGTTCGTTCCGAAACCGAGCGGTCCACTCCGCACTCACGGCGTCCGCCAGTTTGGCGACACCCGGCATCACCCCCTCGGCCTTCTGCGCATCAAGGCCGAGCCTCGTCAGAATCCTCGCCAACTCCCTTAGCGGATCTGTCGAAAGATCCTCATAGGTGATCCGAAGCGGTTGAATGCGCTGGTGTTCGAACCAGGTCAGCCAGTCCCGGTCAAACCCGGTAAAGCGATCAAATTCGGCCTTGATTGCCTCAAAATCATATTCCGGCTCTTTTGGCTCGGAGAGACGTTCCAGCTCGGTGCCATCCGGCGCCTTGTGCCAGAGACCGGATTGCTCCGCCTTCACATAGGACACCGCCTGTTCCACCTTGTCCTGCCGGGTCAGATGGATGAACAGGGTTTCGCCGAAGTCCTTGTTCAGACGCTCAAGGTCGGTCGCCAAACCTGCATGAAGAACGGCCAGCTTCTTCATGAAGAAATCAAAGCTGTGCCGCTGCAGCCGCAGACCATAGACGTCCGTCCCGCCGCGCCCCTTGTCAATCGCTGCGGCAAAAACGCGTTGCAGAGTGGCCAGGCCCGCTTCCCCGGCAACAACCGGCAGCCCGAAATATGCCAGCCAGGCCTCCAGAGACGGTTCGTGGAAATGGGATCCCGGATGTCCGGCGACACCGGTCGCCGACAGCAGCTTGCAAAGCAGCGTGCTGCCGCTGCGGGGAGATGTGCAGAGGATGTAGGAACGGTATGCGGGCATGGTCGGCAAAACGGCTTACGCAAATAGGAATGAGAAGGACTACAAGCGTTCGCTTGCAGGAGTTTGACGCTTTACCGCCCCGGCATCTCCGACAAGGCCCTTTGAATCTGGGCAACCATGAAATCCAGAAACAGGCGCACCTTCGGGTCCTGACGGCGGCGGTGGGTGTAAAGACACGCCATCTGGACAGGGATCGGCGGTTCGTTTTCAAGAACCGACACCAACCGGCCGTTGGCGAGATGGTCGGCGACTTCGAACACCGGCTTCAAGACAATCCCGTGGCCCTCCAGCGCCCAGCCGGTCAGTACATCGCCGTGGTCGGATTCAAACGGCCCCGATACCGCGACGCGCTTGACACCGGCTTCGGTCTGCAGCGGCCACTGGAATTCCGGCGCGCCGGGATAGCGCATGTTGAGACAGTCATGGCGGCCGGAGGCCAGATCCTCGCTGGTTTGCGGCATGCCCTTGCGCGTCAGGTAGTCCGGCGAGGCACACAGGATCCGGCTGCAATCGGCGATCTTGCGGATCTTCAGGTTGGAGTCTTCCGGCGTCCCCAGAAAGAAGGCGGCATCCAGGCCTTCCCCGGTCAGATCCACCTTGCGGTCAGAAAGGCGCAGGCGGATATCGATCAGCGGATTGGCTTTCTTGAAGGTCGGAATTGCCGGCGCGATCAGGCGCTGGCCCATGCCGATCGGCGCGGCCACGAACAGCGTGCCGCGCGGCGAGCGGGTCACATTGCTGATCTCCGCCTCGGCTTCTTCCACGGCCTCGATGATTTTTGTTGCACCGCGATAGAACAAATTGCCATGTTCGGTCGGGCTGAGCGCACGCGTGGTGCGCTGGAACAGGCGCACATTCAGGTGTTCTTCCAGCTGCGACACACGGGATGAGGCCACAGCCGATGAGATCCGCAAGTCACGGGCGGCGGCCGACATGTTGCCGAGTTCATAGACGCGCAGAAAGGTGCGAATGTTTTCTAAGTAAGCCATGCGAGGGCCACTCTAGCCGGTTTATTGTTCTGTTTTTTTTGAAACTGCTCGGAATTATCCCGAGATACCAGATAATCCGGTCCTGCGCTAGGTTGGGCGAAACGTTTTTGGAGGAGTTGCAATGCTGGACATTGCCATCATTTGGGACTGGATCGCCTTTGCCGTGCGCTGGCTGCACGTGATCACGGCGATGGCCTGGATCGGGTCGTCCTTTTATTTTGTCGCGCTGGACCTTGGCCTGAAGAAGGCCCCCGACCTGCCCAAGGGCGCCCATGGCGAGGAATGGCAGGTGCATGGCGGCGGCTTCTATCACATCCGCAAGTTCCTGGTGGCACCGGAAAACATGCCGGAGCACCTGGTCTGGTTCAAATGGGAGAGCTACACGACCTGGCTCTCCGGCGCGGCGCTGCTGATGATCGTCTACTGGGTGGGCGGCGAACTCTACCTGATCGATCCGGCCAAGGCCGATCTCTCCCTGTGGCAGGGCATCCTGATTTCCGGCGGTTCGCTTGCCATCGGCTGGCTCATCTATGACCGGCTGTGCAAGTCCAAGCTCGGCGAAAGCCCGACCGTTCTGATGGTGCTGCTCTTCGTTCTGCTGGTGGCCATGGGCTACGGCTACAACGAGATCTTCACCGGCCGGGCGACGATGCTGCATCTGGGCGCCTTCACCGCCACGATCATGACCGCGAATGTGTTTTTCATCATCATTCCGAACCAGAAGATCGTCGTTGCTGACTTGAAGGCCGGGCGCACGCCGGACGCCAAATATGGCAAGATCGCCAAGCTGCGCTCCACACACAACAACTACCTGACCCTGCCGGTCGTCTTCCTGATGCTGAGCAACCACTATCCGCTCGCCTTTGCGTCCGAATACAACTGGCTGATTGCAGCGCTGGTGTTCCTGATGGGTGTCACCATCCGGCACTATTTCAACACCAAGCACACCGGCGCACCGGCCCCGACCTGGACCTGGCTGGCCACGGCGATCCTGTTCGTCGCGATCATCCAGCTTTCCATGGCGCCGCTGCAGCAAAGCAGCTGGGAAGCTTCCGAGGCACGGGAGCTGACGCCGACCGAACAGGTCTTTGCCAAGGCCGACGGGTTCGAGGACGTGATGGCAATTGTCCCGGGCCGCTGCGGCATGTGCCATGCCCGCGAACCCTTCTACGAGGGCATTCGCTGGGCACCGAAGAACGTTCTTCTGGAAACAGAAGCCGACGTGGTGCGGGCTGCCAAGGAGATCTATCTCCAGTCCGGCGTCACCAACGCCATGCCGCCGGCCAATGTCTCCTACATGGAGGAGGAGGAGCGGCAGAAGATCATCCAGTGGTACAAGAATGCGCAGGCACAGCTGCCGTTCGGAGTGGCCGTCTCGCAGTGAACACGGCAGCAATGTGATTGGAAACGCTCCTCCTTGCGGGGAGCGTTTCTTATTTTTGGCAACCTCTCGCTTGTCATCCCGGTTTGGCGCAAAGCGACAAGACCGGGATCCAGTACGCCGCAACCTATGAGATTTTCACGCTGGCGACAGTGGTTACTGGGTCCCGGGTCTTCGCTGCGCTGCGCCCGGGATGACAAGCGAGAGGTAGTGCTCGAAACCTTGGTTCGGCAAACTGGGGCGCGACCCGGATCTCTCTCCGTTCGCCCGGGGCGACATAGAGTTTTTGGCTGTCAGCATTAGTCCGTTACCCGGGACTGTGTCCCGCTTCGCCTCATTCGCCCAGAAAAACCAGCACCTATCAACGTCATCCCATGGCTCGACCATGGGATCCACACCGTTTCGCAGCAATTTGGATACGTCTCTCTTTGGGCAAGGTCACGGCATGGATTGCAGGGGCGAGCCCTGCAATGACGACTACGGCTGGTTCTGCAACTTCGCCTACCCACCCACATCCGCGTTCTCGATCACGAAATCGACGAAATGACGGATCTTCGGGTCCTGCAGACGGCGGTGGGGATAGAGGCAGCCGAAGATGGTTGGCGGGGGCGGCGTGTCGGCCAGGATCTCGACGAGGCGGCCGCTCTCCAGATGGGCGGCCACATCGAAGCGCGGCTTGTTGACGATGCCGTGGCCCGCAAGCGCCCAGTCGGTCAGGACATCGCCGTGGTCGGCATCCATGTTGCCGGAGACCTGCAGCTTGCGCGGTCCATCAGGTGTGTCCAGAACCCAGAAATATTCCGGCGAGCGCGGATAGCGCAGCAAAAGACAATTGTGGTCGTCGGACAGAAGGTCGTCCGGTGTTTTCGGCGTGCCGTGCCGTTTCAGATAGTCCGGTGCCGCGCAAAGTACCCTCGGGCAATCGGAAATCTTGCGCAGTTTCAGGTTGGAATCCTGCGGCGTGCCGATGAAGAAGGCGACGTCCAGCCCGTCGGAGAGAATATCCACCTTGCGGTCCGAAAGCCGCATGTGGACTTCCGTTGCCGGAAACTTCTCGACAAAGCGCGGCACCAAAGGCGCAATGATGCGGCGCCCCGCGCCAAGCGGGGCCGTGACCCTGATAACCCCGCGCGGGGTATCCGAAAAGCTGGCAACGGCCGCCTCCGCATCCTCGATCGATTCCAGTGCCTTGACCGCATAGTCATAGAACACCTTGCCGACCTCGGTCGGCGTCAGCGAGCGCGTGGTGCGGTTGAAGAGACGCACGCCCAGATGCTTTTCCAGCTCCTTGATACGTTTGCTGGCGACCGCCGGCGTCAGGCGCAGGTCACGTCCGCCTGAGGTGATGCTGCCCAACTCGACAACGCGCGTGAACACGCGCAAGGATTCCAGATAGGACATGAACCGGCTCCCTCTTTTGAATTCCTGTGCCTTTGCAGCAGCTTGCCTGGACCTCCGACTTTCGTCGCATTCCCCGTTGGACAGTATCACACAGCGATTTTCAATGATCTGTTGAAAGTATTTCCGGAATCACCGGATTTTTCGCAAGGGTCTCGCAGCGTAGCGTTCCGGGCTGAGAGAGAAAACTTTCCCGAGGACGCAATGACCTACCGCCCGGACATCCGGTTTCTGCTGAATGGTGCCGACATTTCCGTCAGCAACGTTGAAGCTGACAAGACGCTGCTCGACTATCTGCGCCTGGAGCGCCGCCTGACCGGCTCCAAGGAAGGCTGCGCCGAAGGGGATTGCGGCGCCTGCACCGTGATGGTCGGCCGTCTGGCCAATGGCGTTCTCAAATACGAAACCGTCAATGCCTGCATCCGGTTTCTGGCATCGCTCGACGGTTGCCACGTTGTCACCATCGAACATCTCAGAGGTGAAAACGGCAGCCTGCATCCGATCCAGCAGGCGATGGTCGATTATCACGGCAGCCAATGCGGTTTCTGCACACCGGGCTTCGTCATGTCGCTCTATGCGCTGTGGATGGAAAATCCGGAGCCGAGCGAAACCGAAGTCGAGACCGCGATCCAGGGCAATCTCTGCCGCTGCACCGGCTACCAGCCGATTGTTGCAGCTGCCATGGCGGCCAACCGGTATGGCTCACCGGCACGCGACTTCCTGGAACTGGAACGTACCGACATTGCCGAGCGCCTGACTGCGCTTCAGGACGGCAAGCGGGTGGTTACAGGCCCGGCTGACAATCAGGCGATCCTGCCGGCGAGCGTGGCAGACTTTGCAACCGTTCTGGAAGAACAGCCAAACGCGACGATCGTCGCCGGATCGACCGATGTCGGTCTCTGGGTCACCAAATTCATGCGCCCCATCGGCCCGGCCGTCTTCATCAGCCACCTGGAAGAGCTGAAATCGGTCACCCTCACCGACACCGCCCTCGAAATCGGCGCCGGTGTCACCTATTCGGAAGCCCAAGACGCCCTGTGCGAGGCCTTCCCGCACCTGAGAGCCTATTGGGACCGGATCGCCGGTCAGCAGGTGCGCAACATGGGCACCATCGGCGGCAACATTGCCAACGGCTCACCCATCGGCGATACGCCCCCCATCCTGATCGCGCTTGGCGCGCAGATCGTCCTGCGCAAGGGCACAGCCCAGCGCAGCCTGCCGCTTGAAGACTTCTTCATCGAGTATGGCAAACAGGATCGGGCTCCGGGTGAATTCGTGGAAAGCATTTTGATCCCGCTGTCGCGCAAGGGCCGGATGCATGCCGCCTACAAGATCTCCAAGCGCCGCGACGAAGACATTTCCTCCGTGGCCGCAGGGTTTTCGGTCTCGGTGTCCGATGGCCGCATCACCGACTGCCGGCTGGCCTTCGGCGGCATGGCCGGAACGCCGAAACGCGCCGAAAAGGCAGAAGCTGCTCTGCGTGGCCAACCCTGGAGCCAGGCATCCTTCCAGGCTGCCGCCCAGGCCCTCGGCGCCGACTTCACGCCGCTCAGCGACTGGCGCGCCTCGGCCGATTACCGGCTGACCGTCGCCCGTAACCTGCTGCAGCGGTTTTTCCTGACCCATGACGACCAGACCGCCGAGCCGGTCGATCTTCTGTCCGCGTAACTGGAGCACACACGATGAAACACGACGTCATCCAGCACGCGAAGAAGACCATCAGCGGCGGCGTCCACACCGACAGGCGCCATGACAGCGCCGAAAAACACGTCACCGGCCGGGCCGATTATTGCGACGACATTGCCGAACCGCAGGGCACGCTGCACGCCTATCTCGGCGTGTCCAGCGTCGCACATGGCCTGATCACCTCGATGGACCTTGCCGACGTTCTGGCCGCGCCCGGCGTTGTTGGCGTCCTGACGGCCGACGACATACCAGGCCACAACGACATCAGCCCGACCGGCAAACAGGACGAGCCGGTCTTTCCGACCGAAAAAACCGAATTTCATGGCCAGCCGCTGTTTGCCGTTGTCGCCGAAAGCCGCGATGCCGCACGGCGTGCCGCCGAATTGGCAAAGATCGGCTATGACGTGCTTCCGCACGCGCTGGATCCGGTTGCCGCACAGGAGGCGGGATACCCGCTGATCACCGATCCACTCAAACTGGAACGCGGCGACATCGCGCCCGCATTCGAGACGGCAGACAACCGGATCAAGGGCCGGATCGCCATTGGCGGTCAGGATCACATGTATCTGGAAGGCCAGATCGCCTTCGCCATACCGGGCGAGGACGATGATGTTGCCGTTCATTGCTCCACCCAGCATCCAAGCGAAGCTCAGCACATGGTGGCCCATGTTCTGGGCGTGCCGTCGAATGCGGTGACCGTCAATGTGCGCCGCATGGGCGGAGGCTTCGGCGGCAAGGAAAGCCAGATGAACCTCTTCTGCGCCGTGGCCGCCCTGGCCGCGAAGAAGTGGAACCGCCCGGTGAAGATCCGCCCGGACCGCGACCAGGACATGACCGCCACCGGTAAACGCCACGATTTCGTGGTCGACTATGACGTCGCCTTTGACGGCGAAGGCCGTATCCAGGCCGTCGACAGCGTTTTTGCGGCGCGTTGCGGCTATTCCTCGGACCTCTCCGGCCCGGTCACAGACCGTGCGCTGTTTCACGCCGACAATGCCTATTTCTACCCGAATGTCCGCCTTAGAAGCCGGCCGATGAAGACCAACACGGTCTCCAACACCGCCTTTCGCGGCTTCGGCGGACCGCAGGGCGTGGTTGCGGCGGAGCGCATGATCGAGGAGATCGCCTATGCGCTCGGCAAGGATCCTCTGGAGATCCGCAAGGCCAATTTTTATGGCGACCGCACTGACGGCCGCTGCCTCACCCCCTATCACCAGGAGGTCGAGGACAACATCTTGCCGCGCCTGATCGGTGAGCTCGAAAGCTCCTCCGACTACATGGCCCGCCGCGAGGCGATCCTTCAGTTCAATGCCCGTTCCTCAATTCTCAAGCGGGGCATTGCGCTGACACCGGTCAAGTTCGGCATTTCTTTTACAGCCACCTGGTACAATCAGGCCGGCGCACTGATCCACATCTACAATGACGGCTCGATCCACCTGAACCACGGTGGCACCGAAATGGGCCAGGGGCTCAACACCAAGGTGGCGCAGGTTGTCGCCGACGCGTTTCAGGTCGATTTCGAGCGCATCAAGATCACGAAGACCACAACGGAAAAAGTGCCGAACACATCGGCCACCGCGGCCTCTTCCGGGACGGATCTCAATGGCATGGCCGCGCTCAATGCTGCCGAGCAGCTGAAAGAGCGTCTGACCGCTTTTGCCGCGGAGACCTATGGCGTTGCTCCGGACTACGTCCGGTTTGCAAACAACATGGTTCAGGCCGGCCAGGAGCTGATCCCGTTCAACGACCTGGTGCGCCAGGCCTATATGGCGCGGGTGCACCTGTCGGCCGCCGGCTTCTACAAGACGCCGAAGATCCATTGGGACCGCGCCGCCGGCAAGGGTCGGCCCTTCTATTATTATTCCTATGGCGCTGCCTGCTCGGAAGTCGTCGTCGATACGCTCACCGGGGAATACCGGATCGAACGCACGGACATCCTGCATGACGTCGGCAAGTCACTGAACCCGATCCTCGACAAGGGTCAGGTGGAAGGCGCCTTCATCCAGGGCATGGGCTGGCTGACCACCGAGGAACTCTGGTGGGACAGTGCCGGACGGCTCCGGACCCATGCCCCGTCCACCTACAAGATCCCGCTTGCCTCCGATCGGCCGCGGCAGTTCAACGTCAACCTCGCGGACTGGTCGGAAAACAAGGAACGCACGATCAAGCGGTCCAAGGCCGTCGGCGAACCACCCTTCATGCTCGGCATTTCGGTCTTCGAGGCCCTCTCCATGGCTGTCGCCAGCGTGGCCGACTACAGCGAATGCCCGCGTCTCGACGCGCCGGCGACGCCGGAACGGGTTCTGATGGCGATCGAACGCCTGCGGGCCGGAGACTGAGCCATGTCCTTTAGCGTCCACCAGGCCGAAACCTTCTTCGGCGCTTCAAAGCCGCTGATCCGGATCGAGCTGACCCGCGTTTGGGGCTCGTCCCCCCGGGAAGCCGGCACCGAGATGTTTGTCGGTCTTGAGACGCTTTTCGGAACGATTGGCGGCGGTCAGCTGGAGCATATCGCCATTACCCAGGCGCGCACCATGCTGGTGGAAGGCACGCTCGCCAGCCAGCTCGATCTGCCGCTTGGACCGGAAATCGGACAATGCTGCGGTGGGCGCGTGGAACTGCAGCTGACACGGATGCGCCGTGCCGATCGGCAGGATGCGCTTTACCGCCTCCGGTGCGAGGAAAAGACCCTGCCGCATGTCTATGTGCTGGGAGCAGGCCATGTCGGCCGGGCTATTGCCAATGTGCTTCAGCACGCCCCGGTCAATTGCATCCTGGTCGACATGCGCAAGGAAGAACTGGCCCAGTGTTCGGCAGAAGTCGACATGCGCCTGCGCGCCATTCCTGAAGTCGAAATCTACAATGCCCCCGAAGGCAGCGCCTTCGTGGTGCTGACCCATGATCACGGTCTCGATTTCCTGCTGACCTCAGCGGCGCTCGAGCTCGGTCATGCGGCCTATGTCGGCATGATCGGTTCGGCCACCAAACGCGCCAAGCTGCGCTCCTGGTGCGACAGCCATTGCAATGGCCTGTCGATCGACCAGCTCACCTGTCCGATCGGCGCAACAGGCAGCCCCGACAAACGCCCCGAAATCATTGCCGCCTTTGTGGCGTCCGAAGTGCTTACCGCCCTGACGGCGGGGGTCCGGGCGGTCGGCGGCAGGGAGGAGACTGCGCCGCTTCAAGCCGCGCAGTAAACACCGGCCGGTCCCGCCTGCGGGAGAGGGTGCGACCTGGCCTTTTTACCTGAAAGGAGACCCGACATGCGGGTTGGGAGGTACGACTACAAACTGTTCTCGAGAGGGGATTTCAGCGCTTTCTGGGCTCTGTTCACCGACAATCTCGTGAACCTCATGGTGCTCTCGGGCATCTGTCAATTCGTGTTCCAGATGCCGGCGGAGATCGTCTATGGCCGGATCGTTCCAGGCGCCGCCATTGCCATCCTGGCCGGTGTCGCGATCTATGTTCTCCTGGCAAAGCGGGCTGCCGCGCAACATGGCCGGGACGTCACCGCGCTGCCCTATGGCATATCCACGCCGGTGATGTTCGTCTATCTCTTCGGCGTGATCGGTCCGATCTACTGGGCAACCAACGATCCGGTGCTCGCCTGGCAGGTCGGCATCGGCGCCGGTTTCATGGGCGGCATCGTTGCCGGGCTTGGCGCCATTGTCGGCCCCTGGCTGAAGAAGGTGACCCCGCGTGCCGGCATGCTCGGCACGCTTTGCGGCATTGCCCTGGTTTTCATCGGCACCGTGCCTCTGGCCACCGTCTTTGAAAACCCGTTCATCGGCTTTGCCTCGATGATCATCATCCTGTGGGGTCTGGTCGGCCGGTTCCGGCTGCCGTTCAATATCCCGGCCGGTCTTCTGGCGCTTGCCGTCGGCACCGTGGTGGCGCTTGCCATCGGCCAGTCCAAGATCAGCTTCGACGGGGTCGGTTTCTATCCGCCGGTGCCCTATTTCGGCGACCTGATCGCGGGCATCCAGCACCTTTTCGCCAATCCGGAACTGTTCCTGGTTCTGGTGCCGGTACAGATCTACAACTTCATCGAAACGATGAACAACGTGGAGAGCGCGGAAGCCGCCGGCGACCATTATCCGGTTGCGACCTGCCAGATCACGGACGGGGCAGGCACCATGATCGGTGCACTGTTCGGCTCGCCCTTCCCGACCACCGCCTATATCGGACACCCGGCCTACAAGCGCATGGGCGCCCATTCCGGCTACGTGATCGGCGTCGGTCTGGTCATTCCGCTGGCCGCGTTTCTGGGGCTTCTGGCCTTCCTCAACAACCTGATCCCCGTGGCGGCGGCCGCGCCGGTGCTGGTTTTCGTGGCGCTCAGCCTGATCACCAACACGGCGCATGCGGTCAAGACGGATCACATGGCAGCTGTCACCATCGCCATGATGCCGCATGTCTCCAGCTTCCTGATCATCAAGTGGGGCTCGCTGATCGGTGCGCTTGGGGCAACCGGGGCCGCCGGCATGCTTGCCCTCGGCGACCCGAAGCTGACGGCGGCCATGCTGCAGCAGGGCGCGCATTACGAGGGCCACCTTGCGCTCAGCCAGGGCGCCATCCTGACCGGTCTGATCTGGGGGGCGATCGTTGCCAGCGTCATCGACGGCAAGTTCCGGATCGCAGGCGGGTTTGCAGCCGCCGCCTTCCTGATGGCCTCCGTAGGCATCATCCATTCGGCAACGCTGCACTGGCCGGACTTCTCGACCGTCAGCCTCGGCTACCTGATCGCGGCCGCGTTCCTCTTCATCTATCCGGTGTTCCACCGGGAAGAGGCGATCGTGCCGGAAGCCGAACACATTGAAAACGCGCACCCGACACCGGGCGAATAACCGACACTTGAAACACATTCGGGGCGGGCCTTCCGCCCCGAAACTCTGACCAACTGGAGTTTTTCCGATGCAATCCGACCGCCTGCTCCTGCGCGGACGCCTGTTGACCTTCAAGGCCGAGCCGCAAACGGCGGATGATACGGCCGCCTTTGACTATATCGAAGACGGTGCGCTCCTGATCGAGAACGGATTGATCCTGCGCCGTGGCACTTACACCGACGTGGTGACTGATGCCGGATCTGCGGACATCATCGACCATCGGCCGCATCTGCTGACAGCCGGTTTCATCGACACCCATGTCCATTTCCCGCAAGTGCAGATCGTGGCCTCCTGGGGGGCGCAGCTGCTCGACTGGCTCAACACCTACACGTTTCCCGAAGAAACCCGGTTTGCCGAGGAAGACCACGCGGCCGCGATGGCCTGCCGCTTCTTCGATCTCCTGACCAATCACGGCACGACGACGGCCGTCGCCTATTGCTCGGTTCACAAGGAATCGGCCGAGGCCTATTTCGAGGAAGCCGAACAGCGCAACATGCGCATGATCGGCGGCAAGGTGCTGATGGACCGCAATGCACCGGATGGTCTGCGCGACACGCCGCAATCCGGTTATGACGACACCAGGGCCCTGATTGAAAAATGGCATGGCCGCGGCCGCGCGCACTATGCGATCACACCGCGTTTCGCGATCACTTCAACGCCTGCTCAGATGGAAATGGCCGGTGCGCTGGTCACTGAGCATCCCGATTGTTTCGTCCAGACCCATCTGTCTGAAAACAGGAACGAAATCGCCTACACGCTGGAACTCTATCCGGAGGCCCGCGACTATCTCGATGTCTACCAGGGCTACGGCCTCTTGTCGGACAAGATGCTGCTCGGCCATTCGATCCACCTGGAACAGCGCGAGATCGATGCCCTCGCCGAAACCGGCGCCCGGCCGGTCTTCTGCCCGACCTCCAATCTCTTCCTGGGCAGCGGCCTGTTCGATGATGCCGGTCTGAAATCCAGAGGCATCGTCAACGCGATTGCCACCGACATTGGCGCGGGCACCAGCTATTCCATGCTGCAAACCCTGAACGAGGGCTACAAGATCCTGCAGCTGCAGGACCAGAAGCTGCACCCGTTCCGCGCCTTCCACTGGATCACCCGCGGCAACGCGGTCGCACTGGGTCTTCAAGACAGGATCGGCACGCTCGACGAAGGCACGGAAGCCGATATCGTGGTGCTGAACGCGCGCGCCACCGAAGCCATGGCCTTGCGCATGGAACGGGCGGAAACGCTGGCGGAAGAACTGTTCGTCCTGCAGATGCTTGGCGACGACCGCTCGATTGACGAGGTCTACGTGGCCGGCAAGGCACAGAAGGGCAAGGCACCTGTGATGGCAGGGCGGCCAGCAAGTCGCAGGGTTTCTGCAGGCCGCGAAAGAGAGCTGGTTCTGTCCTGAACCCTTCCCTTTGCGACCCCTCATTTGTCACCCAGGGCGAAGCGCAGCGCAGACCCGGGGCCCAGTAACCACCACCGTCTGCGATGATGACAAAGCGCTGCGGCGTACTGGGTCCCGGTCTTGCCGCTTCGCGCCAAACCGGGATGACAAAGGTGAGGTGATTTGCTGGGCGCACCTGTCGCCACCTGGTTTCTCCAACCTTCCGGCATTCAACAGAGTCATCCCGGGCGAGCAATGCGAGACCCGGGCCCCACTCGTTTGCAGAGTGCCGGTCGCACTCAGCTGCGGTTCGGCAAATTCCTCACCGCTTCAGCAAACAGTCCTGCGCCTAGGCCCCGGATCTGCGCTGCGCTTGTCCGGGGTGGCACTGTGGGAATGAGCGGCTTCATTCGCCTCTTTTCTTGTGGGCGTGCCGTTTCGCTCCCAAAACATCACAGCCCCTTGCCAATTCGGGGCCGAATAGGTGTATCTATGCGCATTGCGTGTCCGGGAGGGTTTGATGGCAAAAGACATTGTTTTTTATGATTACTGGCGGTCTTCCGCGAGCTATAGGGTGCGCATCGCGCTCAACCTGCTTGGCCTTGAAGCCGATTACCGTCCGGTCAACCTGCTGACGCGCGCGCATCTGGAAGACGACTATCTGAAGCTCAATCCGCAAGGGCTGCTGCCAGCCGTGATCATCGACGGCAAGACACTGACCCAGTCGCTGGCCATCATCGAATATCTGGACGCCATCGTCCCGGAATCAGATCTGCTGCCGGATGACATTGACGGCCAGTACCGGGTTCGACAACTGTCCTATGCCATCGCCATGGAAATCCACCCGGTCTGCAACCTCAGCGTGGTCAAGCATGTCAGCGACCTGACAGGCGGCGGTGACGAGACCAAGGTGGCCTGGATGCGGCATTTCATCGGCAAAGGGCTCGCTGCCTTTGAAGATCTTCTGGATGAAAACGGGCCCTTCTGCCATGGAAACAGCCCGACCATGGCCGACTGCTGCCTGATCCCGCAGCTCTACAATGCCGAGCGCTGGGGTGTGGACCTTTCAGATTTCACGAAAATCCGCCGCGTGGCCGAGGCCTGTCAGGCGCTCGAAGCCTTCAGGGACGCGCATCCGGATGCCGTTGGCGCGCCTCCGGCCTGACGCCCGGTCCTGGCTCTAAGGCATCATGGATGCGGCGGCGACGGCTGCCTGTCCGAGGCAAAGGCCGCCGTCATTGACAGGCAGTTGCCGCGGCTGCAGGACCTTCATCCCTGCCGCCCCCAGCTGCATGGCCAGCCCCTCAGCCAGGATCGCGTTCTGCATGACACCGCCGGACAGGATGATCCGATTCAGGCCTCTGCGTCTGGCAATATCCAGGCTTGTTTCAGTCAGTGTTTCGATGAGAGCCAGATGAAACCGCGCCGCGATCCGTTCCGGCTCGACACCCCGGCTCGAATCGGCAAGCAGGGCGCTCCAGAGCGGGGCCCAGGAGAAGACAAGGGCGTCCTCCTCAAGGACATGAACCGGATAACCGCTTTCGGATTTGAGACAGGGTCGGGCAAGCGCCTCGAGCCTTGCACCGGTTTCCCCCTCATAGCTCTGTTTTCCCGAACAGATACCAAGCGCAGCCGCAACCGCGTCAAACAACCGGCCTGCAGATGAAGACAAAGGCGCATTCACCCCCTTGCGGATCATCTGGTCCATAACGCCAAGGTTTTTGTCTTCAAAGCCCGGGATCGACCTTGCTAGCCGCTTAGCTTCTTCGGGGCCAAAGGCAGCATGCAGATGCGCAAACAGGTTGCGCCAGGGTTCGCGGATCGCCGCTGTTCCCCCGGCAGGGCTACCGGAAGGAAATAGCCAACCCGTTCGAATTCAAGGTAACCGCCGACAAGCAGTTCACCGCCCCAGATCGTGCCATCGCTTCCAAGGCCCGATCCGTCGAGCACGATTGCAAGGCAGTCTTCATCGTCCCGTTCAACGCCGTGTTCTGCAAGGCATGCGGCCAGATGGGCATGGTGATGCTGCACCTCGACGAGATCCGCGTCCAACGCGCTGGCCAATTGCCGCCCCAGCTGTGTCGACAGGTAGTCCGGATGGCTATCGACAGCGATCACTTCAGGTTCAAAACCATGGCTCTGCCGGTAAAGGTCCAGGTTTTTCTTCAGGTCTTCCAGGGCCAGCCTGTTTTCAAGGTCGCCCATGTGCTGTGAGACAACGGCCTCTCCTGCGCGCAGCAGACAGAAGGTCGATTTCAACGCGCCTCCCATCGCCAGGACACGTGGGGCCGTCTCTAGGAAGGCCGGAAGGCGCAGCGGCATAGGCGCATATCCCCTGGCCCGGCGAAGGACCGCCGCACCCGCGCGAGACAACCGCACAACACTGTCGTCGAGCCGGTTCACAATAGCCCGGTCATGCATCAGAAAGCCGTCGGCAATCGGCTTGAGTTTCCGTCGCGCCTCCTCGTTGTCGATCACCTGCGGCTCTTCGGAAAGATTGCCGGACGTCAGCACGACCGGTCCGTCCAGCCTGGCCACCAGGAGATGATGCAGAGGTGAATAGGGCAGCATCACGCCCAGTCGGTCCATGCCGGGTGCCAGGAGCTCCGGCAGGCCGGCCGCCGAAATCTTCTCCAGAAGCACAATGGGGGCCGCGCGATCTGCCAGAAGGACGGCTTCCTCATCGCTGACACGACAGAACTCCCGGATCTGAGCGATGTCCCGCGCCATCAGGGCAAGCGGTTTGGACGGCCTGGCCTTGCGTGCGCGCAACGTTTCGATGGCCGCCGCATTGCCCGCGTCAACGGCCAGATGAAAGCCACCAATGCCCTTGATTGCCAGGATCGCGCCATCCGTCAGTTGCTGCGCGGCCCACTCGATCGGATCGGTGGTTTCGAAACGCCTGCCCTGCTGCTCGGCCCAGACCGCCGGGCCGCACTCGGGGCAGGCATTCGGCTGGGCATGGAACCTGCGATCGGCGGGATTGTCGTATTCGCCCTGACAGGCCTCGCACATGGCAAAGGCGGCCATTGACGTTGTAGCACGATCATAGGGAATGGCGTTGACAATCGAGAGCCGCGGTCCGCAATGGGTACAGTTGGTGAATGCGTAGCCAAAGCGCCGGTCGGTCGGGTCAAGGATCTCCCGCAGGCAGTCCGGGCAGGTCGCCGCATCCGGTACGATGCCGGTTGTTATCGCGCCGGGTACACTGGCAATGATGTGAAACCCCGCAGGCAGTTCCTCTAAAGGCCGGGCAATCATCCGCTGGGTAAGTGTATCGATGCGGGCCAGCGGTGGCTGTTCACCGCGCAGACGGTCCACAAACCGGTCGATCGCTGTGGCAGTCCCCCGGACCTCGATCAGCACGCCTTCCGCGTCGTTGAGAACATGACCGTCAAGCCGTTCTTCCTGCGCCAGGCGCCAGACAAAGGGCCGGAATCCGACCCCCTGGACCTGTCCCCTGACCCGAACCTGCAATGCGCCTTGCTCCAAAGGCATTGGCGCGATCATGAGACGACGCCCGTCCGTTGCCGAACAGCACTACGGCCGGAACGGTGAGTTGCAAGTGTCAGCGGCGTGCGCGATTTCGCAACCTTGCGGACAAAATTGTACCGCGCAACATGATAACTCGGATCAAAGCCGAAGAAATTCCGGCGCATGCGGGCAAGCTCGGCCTCGCGGTAATCCGCAAGCGGTTTTAGACGCTCGTCCCGCTCACGCTGCACCGCCTTTGCGATCAGTCGTGCGGTCAGGTCCTGGTCTGCCAGTCCGGATGCCGCCTCCCGGACCTCATCGGCAAATGACGCCTGGTCGGCCTCAAAGACCCGGTTGGCCAGACCCAGTTCGAGTGCTTCTGCCGCTCCCATCGGCCAGCGGGCCCTGGCAATCCGGTCTGCATTTTCCGGACCGGCATGTTTCGGCAGGAGATAGGTCCAGTATTCGGAGCCATAGAGATTGCCCATGTCCTTGTAATGCGGATTGAGCACGGTGGCGGACCGGATCCAGACCTCATCCGCGGCTCTGGCGAGAAAGACCCCGCCTGCACCGGCGTTGCCGCCCATGGCGGAAATGACCCATTTGCCGGTGGTTCGGATGATCGCCTCGGCAAGGTCGTCGATCGCCTGAATGTTGTTCCAGCTTTCTTCCGCCGGACTGTCCGCTGCCTCGATCAGGTTGAGATTGAGGCCGTTCGACCAGTGATCAACTCCACCGGTCAGCACAAGGATCTGCGCGGAACTTTGCGCGGCCGCCTCAAACGCGGCAAGCATCCGGCGGCATGCGTCCGTGCCCATCGCGCCGTTATAGAAATCGAAATGCAGGTATCCGACGCCGGCAATCTCTTCAAAGGCAATCTCCCGATAGGCGCCGGGAACGTCCTGAAGCTCGTCAGTTTCTGCCGCGAAAACCGCAGTCGCCGGCAGCTTGATCGCCTTGTCGGCTTTCCGCCTTACGTGACCGATCCAGACCGCGCCATCCACGGTCCTGACCGCCAGCGCCGTGCCGGACCGGCCAATGACGGTGCCCGGTTCTGCCTCCGGTCTGAACGAAGTTTTGCAGGGACGGGCGTCATAGAGGTAGGTGTCTGTTCCGAAAAGCTCGCTCAGGAGCCCCGGCATGCCGTCTGCGGAGCGGATCTTTTGCAGGATGGTCTCACTTCGGTCCCGGGCCCAGTCGAGGGCCCGGTCTGCCTGCCGCGGCGCGGACCGCCAAAGGGACGCTTCCCTTTCGACCGGCCCCGGGCTTTCTCCCGCGACATATTTGTCCAGCGCCTCGAACACCGCAGAGACCGCCGCCTCGGTCACTTCATGCCGGTACAGGCTGGACTTGCTTGCCTGCCGGAGTTCAAAAGACCGGCTCGCCCAGACCGGCCCGGCGTCCAGCTCTGCAACCGCCTGCAGAACGGTGACACCCCATGTCTTTTTGCCTTCCAGTATGGCCCAATCGAGCGCTGCCGGTCCCCGGTCTCCGGGAGGCCCCGGGTGAACGACAAGGCAGGGAAGGGCCTCGAACACGGATGCCGGAATGGCACGTTTCAGAAAGGGCGCAATCAGGACGTCAGGCTGGAAAAGATCGACTGCTTCCCCTGTCACCGCATCGTTGATGTCGAATTCCACCGACACTTCGTGCCCCTTTGAACGGAGCTCGCAATGCAATCGCTGCGTCAGTGCGTTGAATGCGTGGCAGAGAAGCAGGATCCTCACGCTCAGCAGATCCTCGGCAACTGTTCACCGGACAGCCAGTCGACAACACGCAGACCGCCAATGTCCGTTTCCATCTCGACTAGGCCGGCAGCGTCTTCCGTCACCTCACCGATGATTGCGGCCTCCTTGCCGAGCGGGTGCGCCTTCATGACGGCAAGCAGACGTTCCGCATCATCCGCGCCGCACAGGCAGATCAGCTTGCCTTCATTGGCGACATAGAGCGGATCAAGCCCAAGCAACTCACAGGCCGCAGCGACATCCCGCTTCACGGGAATGGCGCTCTCGTGAAGATGCATGCCAACACCTGCAGCGTGGGTGATCTCGTTCAGCGTTGCCGCCAGACCGCAGCGCGTCGGGTCGCGAAGCACGGCGATCCCGGGCACTTCGGCGATCATGTCGGCCACGAGCGTGTGCAGTGCGGCGCTGTCGGAGAGAAGTTCCGTCTCGAATTCAAGGTTTTCCCGCCTGGACAGGATGGCGACGCCATGGTCGCCGATCGAACCGGAGAGAAGGATGGCCTGGCCCGGACGGGCATTTCCCGCAGACACATGAACCCCGTCAGGCACGACACCGAGGCCGGTCGTCGTGATGAAGACCCCGTCTCCCTTTCCCTTTTCGACCACCTTGGTGTCTCCGGTGACGACGGGAACACCCGCTTCCCGGGCCGCAAGTGCCATGGAGACAACAATGCGTTCCAGATCGGCCAGCGGAAATCCTTCTTCCAGGATGAAGCCTGCCGTCAGATAGAGCGGCCTCGCGCCGGCCATCGCCACATCATTCAAGGTGCCGTGAACCGACAGGGAACCGATGTCGCCGCCCGGGAAAAACAGCGGCGAGATGACATGGCCATCGGTAGACATGACAAGCCGGCCCGAAGGCGCGGCCAACAGGGCGGCATCATTGCCCTGATCCAGGATCGGATTGCCCAGATGCCGCTGAAACAGGTCCTGGATCAGGTCCGCCATGGCGCGGCCGCCGCCGCCATGGGCCATGTCGACGGCGCCTTTGCGCTTGCCGATTTCCGGTGTCACCGCATTCATGCCGCAGTCTCCTTCCGGCGCGTGCGGGCTGTCTGCCGGTGGCGGCCATAGGTCCAGTAAGCGGCGCAGGCCCCTTCGGAGGACACCATGCAGGATCCCATCGGCGTGTCCGGCGTGCAGACGGTGCCAAAGAGCTTGCAATCTGTCGGTTTCTTGACGCCGCGCAGGATGGCTGGGCACTCGCAGGACTTGACTTCGCGTGACTGCTTTTCGGTCACGGCAAAGCATTTTTCCGCGTCAAACGCAGCAAAACGCGCCCGGATCTTCAGGGCGCTATAGGGAACCGTTCCAAGCCCGCGCCACTCGAAACTCCGACGCAGTTCAAAGATCTCCGAGACAAGCGCCTGGGCTTTCAGGTTGCCGGCGCGGGTCACCACGCGCGTGTATTCATTTTCCACTTCATGCCGGCCCTCGTTGATCTGCCGGACCAGCATCAGGGTGGACTGCATCACATCCAGGGGTTCAAAGCCGGCAATGACAACCGGCTTGCCGAATTCCTCGGCAAAGAACTCGTATGGCTCGGATCCGATGACCGAACTGACATGTGAGGGGCCCAGAAATCCGTCGATCCGCACCGTGCCGAGGTCTCGCACTTCAGGCGATTCCAGAATATGGCCAATGGCAGACGGCGTCAGAACGTGGTTGCAGAAGACGGAAAAGTTCCGGAGGCCTTCCTTCTCGGCCTGCCGGATGGCAACCGCCGTCGGCGGTGTCGTCGTTTCAAAACCGATGGCAAAGAACACTACCTGACGATCGGGATTGGACCGCGCAATGTGGAGTGCATCCAGGGTCGAATAGACCATGCGGATATCCGCGCCGTCCGCCTTGGCCCTGATCAGGCTGCGCTGCCTGGTGCCCGGCACGCGCATCATGTCCCCATAGGTGCACAGGATCACGTCGTGGCGTTCGGCAATCTCCACAGCGTCATCCAGGCGCCTCACGGGCAACACGCAGACGGGACACCCGGGGCCATGAACGAAATGAACGTTTTCCGGCATCAAGTCCTTGACGCCATAGCGGAAAATGGCGTGGGTATGCCCGCCGCAAAACTCCATCAGGTTGTAGCTGCGAGCGGGATCGGCCTCCTGTCGGATCGCCTCTGCGATCGTTTTCGCAAGGTTCCGGTCGCGAAACTCGTCGACATATTTCATCGGGACGTCTCCGCGATTTCCTGAAGCTCTTCCTGCAACACGCCGGCCTCGGCCATGAGCGACAGGGTCCGGCTTGCCTCTTCCGGACTGACCTTGTGGAGCGCGTAGCCCACGTGAACGAGCACATAGTCGCCGACCGAGAGGTCCTCCACCAGGGCGGTCGAGATCTTCTTCTTGATCCCTTCCAGGGCAACAACGGCCATGGCGTCGTCAAGTAGCTCGGTGACTTTCGCCGGGATAGCCAGACACATGGACCGCTCCTATTCCGCTGCGCCGAGAACCGGATGCCCGGCCAGTCGCATGGCGCGAGCCGCCTCGATCCAGCCAAGCCACTGATCGAGGCCCTCGCCTGTTTTGGCCGAGACCGTCAGGATGGTGATGTTCGGATTGACCCGCAGGGCATTTTCCCTGGCCACTTCCACGTCGAAATCGAGATGCGGCAGTAGGTCGGACTTGTTCAGCAACATGAGATCGGCCGCAGCGAACATATCCGGGTATTTGAGCGGCTTGTCCTCGCCTTCCGTGACCGAGAGGATCGCGACCTTGTGGGCTTCGCCCAGGTCGAAAGCCGCCGGGCACACGAGGTTGCCGACGTTTTCAATGAAGATCAGACTTCCGTCTCGCGGCGCCAGATCGTCTACCGCATGTCCGATCATGTGACCATCGAGATGACAGCCCTTGCCGGTGTTGATCTGGATTGCACTGACACCCGTCTCGCGGATCCGGTCGGCGTCATTGCTGGTCTGCTGGTCGCCCTCAATGACATAGCAGTCACCGGTCGTCTTCAATCTCTTCAGCGTTTCCACCAGCAGGGCTGTCTTGCCGGAGCCCGGACTGGACACAAGATTGAGCGCGAAGATCGACCGCTCGGCAAAAAAACGGCGGTTGGCATCGGCATAGGAATTGTTCTTGGACAATATGTCCTGTTCCAGCTGGATCATCCGGGTTTGGCTCATGCCGGGAACAGAAGCGCCGGCGTCGCCGGTTCCGTAATGATGATGGTGGGCGCCGCCATGCACCGACGCATGGTGATGATGACCGGCTTCATGCGCCGGCACCGGCTTCTCGGACCCTTCCAGCCTGGCTTCGCCGGCGCCGCATCCGCAGACAGTACACATCAGGACACCTCCATTTCCTTGATCCGCAATTCACCGCCGCTGGTGATCTGCAGGTTGACCGCTCCGCAAGCGGGGCAGGGATCGTATCGTTCGATGATGGAAACCGTTTTGTTGCACGACGCACACCAGGCGGCGGCTTCCGGGCAGATGATGTCAAGCCTGGCCTTTTCCGCAACACTGCCGCGCATGACAACGTCAAACCCGAAACGAAGCGCTTCAACCTCAACGCCGGACAGGGGGCCTACCTCAAGACGTACCAGATCCACTTTGGAAAAGGCCTGCTGATCCGCCTGGGCGTTTATGATTTCAAGGATGTTTTCGCATAATGACATTTCATGCATGAAGCGGTCCCTGGACTAGCTCTTAAACCGTTTCAATCACGATAGGACAGAAGCTGAGAGGCACGCTTTGAGATTTATCATTGGGATGAAACACCAGGTGCACGGAGCCTGATGACTTTTGGTCCGCGCAAAGATTACCTGGCGTGTTTTCAGCGATTTTCCCCGTTTTACGTCTAGAAGTCCGATTTTCTGCACCGAGCGGGCCTTGTTGTCGCGCTGCGTCCGGTTTTGCGCTGCTTGCGAAGGTCTGTTAGATCAAACTCTGTATGCGTTCCCGACAAAAACACGGCACTTGGCCGGGTTATTTGTTGGTTTCGGGAGCAGGCCTTGCACTGTACGGGCTACGATTGCTCCGTTAGCTCTTGAGCCGGCCGACCGGTCTGCCCCTTGTATGGCCGCGCGGTTCGGTTTGTCCTTGAACATCAAAGAGCCCGCCGGCATGAACCGAGCGGGCTTTTTTGATTTGGTTTTGTGAGCAGGCTTTGATTGTTTTCTGCCCGGTTGCGTCGGGCTTTGCCCTCCTTGTGGGGCCCCGGTCATGTTAAAATCTGTATCCGTTACCAACAAAAAAGCCCGGCTTGTGGCCGGGTTATTTGTTGGTTGCGGGAGCAGGATTTGAACCTGCGACCTTCAGGTTATGAGCCTGACGAGCTACCGGGCTGCTCCATCCCGCGTTATTTTTTGGTTCCGGGTTACCGAAGTATCCAGGAGGGGCTTTTTTTGTGCCCGGACATTTTTGCTTTGTTTGTCCTCGGCTTTCGCCTTCGGGCAAACGGGTCTGCTCCATGGTGCCAGCACCCTGGTGCGTTGAGCTATGAGGTGCTGGGATCCGGATTGACCGGCAAGAGGTTTCATCGTTGAGCAACAAACTGCGATTTGCAGGCCTGGCGGCGACCTACTCTCCCACACCTTAAGATGCAGTACCATTGGCGCTGGGGAGTTTCACGGCCGAGTTCGGGATGGGATCGGGTGGGGGCTCCCCGCAGTGGCCACCAGGCCGGCGAAGCGCAGTTTGCTATTCCCTCACGGCCGCACCGCGCTTTTCAAGCGCTGGCCTGCGGGAGCGCGTCCTGACCGGACGACGGCCGCTTGGCCTTGCGAAGCTTTCGCTTCGAACTGTGTTTCCATGAGGGGTAAAACTGGTCTTGTTTTTGATCATTTCAGGCGCGCTCAAGTAGTCCAAAGGACGATAGCGCACTTAAGATGATCTTTTAGATGCGCGGAGCGCATCTAAAAGATGAACATTGATTAATGAGAGCGATCAAGCCGAACGAGCTATTAGTAAAGCTAAGCTTCATGTGTTGCCACACTTCCACACGCTTCCTATCGACGTGGTGGTCTTCCACGGCTCTTCAGGGAGAACTGGTTTTGAGGTGGGTTTCCCGCTTAGATGCTTTCAGCGGTTATCCCTTCCGTACATAGCTACCCTGCAATGCGGCTGGCGCCACAACAGGTCCACCAGAGGTACGTCCATCCCGGTCCTCTCGTACTAGGGACAGATCCTCTCAATTCTCCTACACCCACGGCAGATAGGGACCGAACTGTCTCGCGACGTTCTGAACCCAACTCACGTACCACTTTAATTGGCGAACAGCCAAACCCTTGGGACCTGCTCCAGCCCCAGGATGTGATGAGTCGACATCGAGGTGCCAAACAATGCCGTCGATATGGACTCTTGGGCATCATCAGCCTGTTATCCCCGGCGTACCTTTTATCCGTTGAGCGATGGCCCTTCCACGAGGGACCACCGGATCACTATGGCCGTCTTTCGACTCTGCTCGACTTGTCAGTCTCGCAGTCAGGCAGGCTTATGCCATTGCACTCAACGAGCGATTTCCGACCGCTCTGAGCCCACCTTCGCGCGCCTCCGTTACCATTTGGGAGGCGACCGCCCCAGTCAAACTACCCGCCACACACGGTCCCGGATATTGTTGTACCGCGGTTAGATATCCATGACGACAAGGGTGGTATTTCAAGGATGACTCCACAAGAGCTGGCGCCCTTGCTTCGACGTCTACCACCTATCCTACACATGTCGTGACGAATACCAGTGTGAAGCTGTAGTAAAGGTGCACGGGGTCTTTCCGTCTGACCGCAGGAACCCCGCATCTTCACGGGGAATTCAATTTCACTGAGTCTATGCTGGAGACA